>CAINRC010000139.1 GCA_903852495.1 uncultured Geobacteraceae bacterium
GGGATGAAGTAGCCACGTTTTGTAAGCTGCTGAGGGAGCGTCTGCTGGATACATCTAAGCCGTTCAGCAAAGAATATTTGCAACTGCTGGTGAAGGAGATCGTGCTGGATGGCGATAGTGTGAAGATCAAAGGCGGATATGCGTCACTGGCAGGAGCAATAAAATTTACGGCCCAAAAAAAGAAATTGAGTACCCCTGGTGAGGTACTCAATTCCAATAGTGTTTGGCCCCTACCGACTTTATACATGAAAGTAACACGCTAGTATTATTGTTTTTGTATTTACGGATTACAACTGACACCCTAAAAAACGCCCTCAAAATTTGCTGTTGTAAAAAGACTACATACATATTCAACCACTTTTGCAAAAGTGTTTATCACCTATTTCGATCGATATAAGCAACAAAATTGGCGTTAGTCAATTGAAAAGGATAGCCTCAACGAGGCTTGCCAGTCTGTCAGTTATTGTGTCAATTCCCTGATAACTGACGGAATAATTTAATCCGTCGTCAATTGTCATCAATTTTCCGATGCCAAAGCGCACCAGTCAACCTGCCATATCGGACGGCCCTCATCTTCGAGTCCCTTAAGAACCGATGCGAGCGCGTGGTGGCGTTACTTTCGCTGTTGGGGGCATTTCATCTAAAATCGATCATCATTGAATTTTCAACCGCCTGCCTGACAAACTCATACTCCCGCATGATCCAAAACAAATCAAGAGCCGTCATTCCTATATCCTTGTAATACCAGTTATGTGCCCGATGGACAGATATGTCGAGGTCACTTGCAGCTTGCTTGATATTTATCTCATGCTCTTGCAGCAACTTTACAATATATCTCGTCAGGTCATTATTGTTGAGATCTTTTTTGTGGCAGATCTGCCACAGATTCTTTGTAGACATACGCCCCTTGTTGGTTGAAAGTATTACAGGAATATTTTGAGTTGTAACAAGGAGATACGCAGAAAATGCTGCAAACGGGAACGGCATATACTCCAAGCCAAATAATGAGCCTTCGCCTGAAGGGGGCCATGTATATCCGTATGTCCACAGAGTTGCAGGTGGAGTCGCCGGAAAACCAGGAACGTGCAATACGCAGATATGCCGCTCAATACGGCATTGAAATTATCAAAACCTATGCTGATCTGGGAGTTAGCGGAATAAACACGGAAAAGCGGGAACAGTTTCAGTCCATGATTGATGATGTGGAGCAAGGACGTAGTGCGTTCAATATTGTCTTATATCTGGATGAAAGCCGCTGGGGACGGTTTGTAGACAGTCGCGAGGCTGATTATCACCGCATGCGACTGGAACGCAAAAACGTTTTGTGCCAGTCCTGCGAAAAGCCACTTACGTTAACCAGTAATATTGCCGACCGTATTATGACCCTGCTTCGTGACGAAAGCGCCAGCGACTATTGCCGCCAGCTTTCCCAGAAGGTGTGGGTGGGACAATGCAACCTGGTGTCAAAAGGATTCCGGCAGGGAGGTGTGGCAGGCTTTGGGCTTCGGCGCATGTTGCTGGACGAGACTGGCAGACCCAAGCAGGAATTGGCAATGGGGCAGCGTAAAAGCCTGCTCACCGAACGGGTGATTCTGATGCCGGGGCCAGAAGACGAACGGGGGGTTGTGCTCTGGATTTATGACCAGTTCATTGCCGGGATAAGTGAAACTGAAATTGCGACACAGCTGAACGCAAAAGGAGTGAAAACCCATTTTGGGCGTCCATGGTCGCGAGGTACGGTGTGCGAAGTGCTCACCAATGAAAAATATGTCGGCAACAACTTATTCAACCGCACATCTGGCAAGATGAAGAGCAAAGCCAAACCCAATCCGGAAAACGAATGGGTGCGTAAGGAACGCGCCTTTGAGCCCATAGTGGACATGGAACGCTTCTGGACCGTCCAGGGGATCTACCGGGAACGGAACAAAAAGACTACCGACGAAGAACTATTGCAAGGGCTGCGGGATTTATATGCCAAGCAAGGACGCCTTTCAGCGCTGATCATTGACGAAGCGGATTATTTGCCACCCAGTAGTCTTTTTAGTACTCGCTTCGGCGGACTTTTGCGGGCCTATCAGATGATCGGGTATGCCCCGAAGCACGACTATCGATATATTGTCATCAACCAACGGTTACGCGCCCTCCATGCCGAAATTATAGCTGACGTTGTTCACAGCATAGAAAGCCTCTGCGGTAGACAGATTCCCATAGATCAGAAAAACTGCCTGTTGGAATTGAATCACAATCTATCTGTTTCAGTTGTCATCAGCCGTTGCTTTACCACACCAACCGGAACCCGGCGCTGGAAAATCCGTTTTGATAACGGCCTTCATCCCGATATAACCATAGCGGTACGCATGGACACCAGCAATGAAGCGATCCACGATTACTATATTCTGCCCGCTTTGGAATTTTCGCATGGTCAGATAAAACTCTCTGAGGACAACAGAGGTTTTCTGGACAGCTTTCGTACTGATACGTTGGATTATTTGCTGAATTTGAGCATTAACATCTCTCTCGACAAGGCGGTGGAAGATGGTGCAAGGGGCAATAGTACTTATTTCCATTGAAGATATTCACATCTTGAATCCACGGGTACGCAATCAAATTATTGCCGAAGAAATACGGCAAAACATTCGAAACGTTGGTCTGAAAAAGCCCATAACGGTATCTCCAAGGAATGATGCTAAAAACGGCAAGAAATATGATCTGGTTTGTGGACAGGGAAGGCTTGAGGCATATATTTCTGCTGGAGAAACGGAAATCCCGTGTATCGTTCGTGAAGTAAGCAAAGAAGATGCGCATATTATGAGTCTGGTGGAAAATATCGCCCGGCGTAATGGCAATGCACTGGAACTCCTGCAAAGTATCAAGAATCTGAAAAGTCAAGGGTACGCCGATGATGACATTGCAGCCAAGACCAATCTTGGCAAAGAATATATTCGAGGCATTATCCGTCTGCTTGAACAGGGAGAGGAATACTTGGTCAACGCAGTGGAAAAAGGACGAATCCCTTTGTACCAGGCGCTGAACATTGCTTCGGAAGATGACACAGCTGTACAGAGGGCTTTGGCAGAAGCGTATGAATCGGGAGGTTTGACTGGAAAAAAGCTGGTTGATGCACAAAAAATTATTTCCCGACGGAAACATTATGGAAAAGGTCTTTCAGCTCCACACCGTGAACATGCCAAAGTTTCCGCAGAAGATTTGATTGCAGCCTATGAAAAGGAAGCCAAGGAGAAAAAACGGCTGCTGGCTCAATCAAATTATATCAAGGAAGTTTTGGATTACACGTCCACGGCTCTTCGCCAGTTATTGAAAGATGTACATTTTACCAATCAACTGAAAGCCGTCGGCATGAATGAAATTCCTCAGCATGTAACGGATCTTCTGAAAAGGTAGCGGCTATGGCAAACAAAATTAAGCAGGGATTCCAGGAAAGACTCTTAGATCTTGTCGTAGCTGAACTGTTCCTCACCAAAAACATTTCAATTTGTGTAAGAAAATGCAGAAAGTATGCTCAGGTTCTTTCTTCCATACGGGAAGTAGGACTTATTGAAGCTCCTGTGGTCGCTCCGCTTAAGAAGGAAAAAGGATATCTCCTGCTCGATGGACATTTACGCATAATGGCTCTGAAAGAATTGGGAGTGGAGCGCGTTTCCTGTCTGATCTCCACCGATGATGAGACCTATACCTACAATAAATACATCAATCGGCTTTCAGCAATTCAGGAACATCATATGATTGTGAAAGCCGTGCAGTCAGGAGTCTCTGAAGAAAAGCTTGCCCGTGCCTTGAATCTTGACATCGGAACAATCAGAAATAAGAAGAATTTGCTTGAAGGTATCTGCCCGGAGGCTGTCGATTTGCTGAAAGATAAGGTCGTACCGGAACCGGTTTTCAAAGTGTTGAGAAAAATGCTAGCGCCCAGGCAGATTAACGCTGCCATGTTGATGAATGATCAGAACAAGTTCAACTGCATCTATGCCAAGGCCCTTCTGGATGCAACGCCAGCGGACCAACTTGTCAATAAAGGCAAACCAAAAAAAGAAACTCCGGTAATACTGGCCCGCCAGGCTCGTCTTGAGGAAGAGAGTCTTGCCTTGTCCAGGGAAATAGGCTCATTGAAGGAACAGTATGGTACAGCAATGATAGATATAACCTCTATGCAGGCATATTTAAAAAGATTGATACGAAATGAAGCAGTTGCAAAATATCTACGTGAATTTAATGAGTCGTTTTATGACAAATTCAAGGAAATTGCTGAACTTGACTTTTTCAGATTGAAAAAAATGGAGTGAGGGGCCAATGTGGACGTTCTGTCGTCAACAAAGAGTCTCTATTTCTTTTCCCGATCTTCCTTTCCCAGGTTTGATTCATAAGCCGTTGGTTTGTCATCTTCCGTATCATCGCCTCCCATCCTAGGGAAGATCCGCCTTGGGAAAATGCTTGTTGGAAAAACACGCTTCGGAAACGGTCCGTCATTTTCATCATTTCGCGGTCTCATGGCTTCCTCTGTTGATCATGATAATCCGACCTGATATTACCTTGGTATTTCTTCATAGTTTGAAGTTATACGGCAAAATACCGGCAAGTGTGTTAATGACCGTTTCACCACCAAATTCGAAAATGACAACCATGTCGTCACCAAACTCGTTGATGACCTGACGACAGGCGCCACAGGGAGAAAAATCATCCGCGCTTGCTGCAATTGCAATTGCATCGAAATCCCCCGGCTTGTATCCTTCAGACGTAGCTTTGAAGAGAGCTGTTCGCTCCGCACACATGGTCAGGCCATAGGAAGCATTTTCTACGTTACATCCCTTAATGATGTTTCCATCTTTTGCTAGGACAGCAGCTCCCACTTGGAAGTTAGAATAGCGGCAGTAAGCGTTTTCTTTTGCCTTGTGGGCATCCGCAAGAAGTTTAAGGTAACATTCAACTTGTTCAGCAGATGCATCGATACAGTTCTTAATTGATTTTGTGCTCATATTGTAACCCCTTCTTTATGGGCAAATTTTTTGAATGTCTTGTAAAAGTCAATTATGCTTCTGAGTTTCGGCTCAATTTTTTTGAATGTAATGGTTTCAATGTCACCTAATTCGTTTTTTTGAAAAATGTATCCATGAAGCATGCGATTCCATGTTAACGGGTCATCAGATTTTTCAGGCAACATGTCAATCTTTGATGTTGCTGATTCTATGGATGCCAGTCTGTTATCAATCCAACTCTTGTCAATGTTACGAATATTGAATTTGTGGCTGTACCAATCGACGTCGAAAACTTTCAAATCGGATTGTGTATTTTGATCAACAAATTGGAGATATTCATCACTACCAATAAAACGGTAATACAATTTCCGCTCTTCTTTTGCGCGTCCACCAAAATCCATATAAATCCTAAAATCAAGCGGTGTTGCAAGCATTGAAACTGAACATGTCAAGATTCCGGTCTTTGTTGCGGGGTCTTTTCTTGTTAGCGGCAGCCAGATATAGCCGCTTGTCGTATCAATTGTTGTGAGAATATCTGTAAACAGACCGAACTGATTCACCCAGTTTTCGAGAAAGTTCTTGAATGGGACTAGCTTACGACGCAATTTATATAAATTTTCAAAATCTTCACTAAGGATTTTAAGGGGCTCATCTTTAGCGAAGGCAACTTTTTTGTCTTTTGGTTTTATATCAATCTCATCAATATCTCTCACAAGGTAATCAGCGGTATGTTCCTGCATAGAGCTGATAATGCCGCCTCGTTCGTGGCGATGCGGGTATGCCATTTCAAATGATTTAGGTGCCAACTCACACCAAACATAACTTATGAGATTTTCTTTTTTGTTATCTTCATCATCTCGCATTCTCTCCAAACTGCCGTGCATAATCGAATTTCTTAGGTATCTAAAATTATGTAATCTTTTTCTTACGGCATCAGTGTTTTGTGAAAGCGGCTTTCTAAGAGCAGGCCTTCGATCAGTATCCATGTACCAGCAAAAAACATCTCTCCATTGATCACTGTAGAGAGTGTCATTCCTGAGAACCTCATCCCTTAACCGATCGATTTTGTCTTCTAAACTTATCCTGTTCAGTTCATAAGCGCTCAATGTTTCCTGGGTTAACAATTTATTATCGATTATTTTCTCAAACAAAGCCCCGGCAAGGTAGAAAGCTAGATTTTCATACCCAAGGCGGTAACGACCGACCATATACCGAGCAAGGAGGGTTTCACGATTTTCCATATTTTATCCTTCCGTTACGAGCGAATGAGTAAACCGGTAAAATTGCTTTGCCGTTGAAGTAAGATCGCCAATTCTTCCTTCAGGACCAGACAATAGTTTTGATAACGCCTTGATGAATGATGCCTCTGATTTTGCCGCTTTTGCCGCTTCTACAATCAATAGGAGTGGTGTTCGGTTGCTAGAAGTTTCGACCTTAGCCCCCTGCATATTGATGAGGATACTGTTCAGATACGTAATGTAGGAGCGGGATGAGTTTTCCGTCAGACCGCCATGCTCAACCAAGAATTTTCTGAATGCTGTTTTGGTTAATTGATCAGGTCTGGTGCTTTCAGATCTTGAACGCTTGCTGTTACTGAATGATTCCGTTGTTTGGAATCCAAGCGGTTCAAGCACCTGTTGCAGGTCATCACCTTTTACAATAGTATCCCAGAAAAACTCATGGTGCTGTTTCGGGTTGAATCCTATAGAGCGTCCTACGTACTGGGCAGCCTCACGATCATTACCGCCATCACCTATGAATACGGCCTCCTCTTTTGAAAAACCCAGATCATGAAGCAGTAGTTTCACAAGATGCTTTTTGTGGATGAAATCGCTTGGCTGACAATTCCAGTGGCGGATTGTCCCGTCAGGATTCCAGAAATATTCTGCAGATGTGAAGCAATGTTCAAGGTTGAAATCAAGTGAAACCCGGTCGGCCATTGCTTTCAGTCCGCCGGAAACCAGGGCGATGGTGATACCGTGCGCTCGCAATGCCTGGAATGTTTCTGAAACGCCAGAAAAATATTCTGCTGAGTCATGAATAACGGCATCGAACAACTCCTTGGTGAGCCTGTACTCTTTGTGCAGCTTAATGGTGTCAATGACCCACTCGCTGTAACCGGGATAGCCGCCATCTCGCCACCTTTCCCAGTTTGCCTGATTCTTTTTGCTCGCTTCAGGTCCAAGCAAATCACACAAAAGTGTCCATGCGCTGCTGAACTGCTTTGTCGCCAATACGGCCTCCCCATGGCAGAGACATAGATTCTTCCAGTTTTGGGGGAAGCGGCCCTTGATAAAATCGAAACGACATGAACGCTTGAGAAGCGTTCCCTCCATATCGAATACTGCCAGCTTGATCTTTTTCACCACCCCACCCCCGTTATCGGATACTTTTCGTAAATTGTTCCAGTGAATAGTGTCGTCTTGCAACTTGCACAGGCATAGAAAATGTCTCCAGTATTGGCGGGTGCACAAAATGCACGGATATTGCTTGAGCCGCACGCACAGTATATTTTCCCATCCTTGAAACGATCCGGATAAATCTGCTGGTATTCCTGTCCTGTAGGTGTCATGTTTGTTCCCCTCCTATCGTGTGTAACCTTGGCGGACTGCCGAGGCCATTGCCCTGAGACGGAACTCAACGGTGACAATGTCTTTCCGGCTATTGTTAACCCTCCGAATCAGAGATTCAAGGGAACCGCAAGCAACAGCATCCCTTACTGTGCCAATGTAGCTGGAATAGAATCCCTGTCCCACACGCCTGATCATTTTGTCAAATCTTGTATCCATTAGTGCCTCCTGACAAGTTTGATATCTTTATAGCCAGGAGCGTGCCAAGCAGAACAATAACTGTTAACAGGCTAAAAACACTAAACAAAGTCACGAGATAAAACACGGTAATTCGTTATAAATCCACTTTTGATGACAACTTAAGTTGATTCTGTATGCGGCGATGACGTTTATCGCTTGGACTATCGATAACATCACGGTGACTTTTTGAATTTACTGATCGCTTGGGGAGAGATCGCGAGAAGAGCAGCTGCTTTTCGTTGGTTGCCGGAAGATTGTTCCAACGCATGAAGAATCAAATTGCGCCGAATATCTGAAAGGTACGCTTCAATCGAGAAACCTTCATTCAAGGTTGGCAGGGCAGCGCCGGACAGTTCTGATGGTTCATTTGAAGTCGACTGTATTGATGACAAGGCGTAGTGTAACGCATCTTCAGGATTCTCTTTGGCATCACAATCATTGAGAAATGCAATTAAACGATATGCAACGCGGTAGAGATCGCGATAGTTGCCAGGCAGGGAGTGGCATTGCAGATAGCGAACAATACCTGCATGATCGACTTTGCTGAATACTGCTTTACTGCGATCTACGCCTGCAAGTGATTGCGCATGTGCATAAACATCTCGCCAAATCCATGGTATGTCTTCAGGAGTTTCTCTCAGCGGCGGTATTGTTAGAATTAATGGGCTTATCCGGTCAAAGAAATCCCTATGTATTTCCTTATACAAACATTCAAGAGGACGATTGGTCGCTGTAATCAACCTGAAATCGCTTTTCTCGGAATGTTCGCTGCCTAACGGCTGAAATTCTTTTTCCTCCAGAGCTTTTATCAAGAGTCTCTGTGTGTCAGCGTCGATATCCCCGATTTCATCAAGAAAAAGGGTATCATTGTCCATCCGCTTTAATAAACCGGTCTTGTCTTTTTCAGCTCCGGTAAATGCACCCTTTACATGCCCGAACAATTCTGAACGCATTAGGTCGGAGGTAAATTGTCCACAAGCAACTCCCACCCAATTTTTTTTCAATCGTCTATAGGGGCTATTTGAACGAATCCAAACAGCCCACGTACTTTTTCCTGTTCCTCTCTCACCCAGTATCAGAACAGGGGTTTTAACTTTAGCAAACCTGCGGGCTTCACGTTCGAGTGCTTTCAGTTTTTCCGAACGGAAGTCGAGTGGATTCCATGAAACAGTCGAATCGGACTGTTCATTCAAGCAACTCATGGTGTCCTGATATTGTTTGAAATAGTTTTCAACCCCTATTGATATCCTCTCAACTGGTGGACGACCGTTGCGTTCTCGTGAACGATGGCACTGGACGAGCGTTACCGGTTGCCGGATATATCCTACTTCGGCAAGAAGCACCCAAACAGTATGCATGGCAGGCGTACCTGGACTAACGTTGATTACAAGCTCATCATCCGGGTGGTGCTCCCGTATTCGTTTCAGTTCCGGTTGCATATAGTTGAAAAGTGCTTTGTGATCTGTCGGATCGTTTCCTTCCCATGGAAGAGCTTCAAACTGAAAATTTGGGCGTTGTTTTTTCAGGACACTGCGAATACCGTTTAGCGCTTCAGCATCTGATGCAGTTCTATAGAAAAAAAATGCCTTGCGAATATCTTGATACTCGGACTGTTGATCAAGAAGCAATGTTAGCGTCGGACCATAGATCGGATGGTTAGCCTCATTAACTGGAACACGGGCGTTTTTCGCATCCCATTCATACGGGTCGTTTGAGCGTGCAACCCAGGATACCAATATTTTTTTGTATGCATGAGACATGTTACTGTCCTTTGGCTTCCTCAATCACTCAGCGCGATATGGATTGGGGAAATGAAATATATACATGCCAGATGATTCGTTATGACTGCACAAACAACCCCAGCGCATCAAAAACAATTTATCAACAGCCCTTCCTGCTCTAAGCCAACCCCATATTGATCCATCAAACCAACAACATAACGCACATCAGCGTCGGTACTCTTCCGCAATCTTGCCAACACAGCCACGCTATCCTGTAGCAATTTTGCCTTTCCATAGCGTGCAAATAGAATCTCCAGATCAGGTGGACGGTATAGTTCCGATCTTTCCGGACAAGAGCGTTTGATTCTCAAGAACTCATCCATGCCCACGGGATCATAATCAGGAAAGTGAATAACCCGTGTAGCAATCATACCCGGAGATTTTAGCCAATCGAGAACGTCGGTACCTATTCTCCCCTCAGCATAGATAGCCAGATCGACAAACGGGGCTATTTTCTCGATATGCCAAAAGGTTTCCAAATTTTCCACCAGGCCCAACGTCCCCTGGCATTGCCAACCCTCCATCGAATCCAGGCAAAGAGCTGCAATACCCACACTCTCTGTCCACTCAGCTACTGGCAGCTGTGAACTGTCTTTGTAGAAAGTACACAAATTAAACCCGCGGATCAGGATCGTTGTCGGAGCTTTGCCAGATGCTCTCTTAGAGTCCTTACACTCGGCAATGGCCTTACTTCTTGCCGGGAGATCTCCCTTTAACCCTTCCAGTCCCGACGGGTAGAGTGATTTTATAAACGCCTGCAGTACTGCCTGGTTCGTCACGATGAGGCGCCGTCCGGCACCCGACCGTACTTCTTCGATAACGCCTGCATCGAAAAGACTCTGCAGTCGCATCCGGTCTCTTCTGGATATGCTGCTTGCAGGCAACGAAGAACTATTAGAAAGGATAGTCAGCTGCTTTGCCAGGGAATCAACCGGGCCAGGCTTCATCGTTGTCCTCCCGGTGTATTCGCACCAAAGCACTTGAATCAAGGATAAGCCTGCCGCCGTTGTCCTTGAGGAAATAGAGGTTATCGGCGGCATCCATTGCTTCGGGGCTGGCGAGGACCGGGGTAAAACCCAGTATACGCGACTGTCGGACAATGGCGCTGGCGTTGTCTTGGTCGAGACTTGATGCCTCGTCGAGGTAGTACGGGATACTGACCTCTTTACGGTTGTCCAGAAGCCCTCGCAGCAGCATCAAATTAATGAGTACCTTGATGGTTATGGTAGTGCCATTGGACTCGATGCTTTCCAGTTTCTGGTACTCACGTTCTTTACCGTCCGCCGTGGTCACGACGAACTTGAGCTCGAAGAGCTGGCGCAATTCGATACGTCCCGATTTTTTCAAAAACTCTCCGATGCAGCCGTACGCCTCGCTCGTGTCCTGAGTAGCGGCAAAGAGAGGAGAATCCTCCTGGCGGATGACCTTCTTGAGCCATGGCACCAACTGATCGTTCTCATCAAGCTCCAAGCGCAGTCTCTGGAGATTAGAAACGGAAACCTTGCTCAGCTGGCGGTTGAGGTCTTCGACCTTTCCCCGCAGTCTATCCAGATCGCCGAGTATATTTTTGATGGAGCTCTGCAGTCCGGCAGCAAGTCCGGACCATAGTTTTTCTGCAGCTTCTTCTTTTTGGGCGAGTGCATCCAACTCCTCTCCCAGAATACGCAACGTCTCCGCCTCACAGTCGCCTTTGCTACGACCGTACGTCCGGCTATCAATCACCAGCAATCTGTTTCCCAGTTCGAAATCAAGGGTCTTCTGCTTGGCGGATAATTCCAGATAGAGTGCGTGCATCTCTTCGAATGAATCAGGGAGTTGCAATGTTGCACGTGCCGTCCAAGCCTGATCAGGCCTCTGCAATGATCTGATGTCATTCAGATACTTCTCTTCCTTGGCGGCAGATTGTGTTATACGGCCTTTGATGTTCCTTTGTTCATTGTCGATTTCCCTTTGCATTTCTCGCAGTTGGTGTAGCCGGTCGACATACTGGGAACTCTTCTTTTCCAGCTGGTCATGTTCCTTTTGCCATTCCCTGGCCTTGGTCAGGTTCTCCTGGAAAACCGAAAAACGGCGGAGTCTTTCCCTGAATTCTTCGTACTCCTGTTCCAACGCCTTTTTCCGGTGAGCAAGTTTTTCAGTCTCTTCCGCGGCCTGCAACGTCTTTCTATCTCGCGTCACCGCTTCTTCGAGCACCTTAATTTTTTCGGCGATCAATGCCGGATCGGTGTATTCTTCGAGACACGGCGGGTCAAGTGCGCCAAGGGATAATGTAACGGCGCCGTCTTGGTACACATCATCGTATATTTTCTCCGAGATAGCCTTGACCCTAGCTTGCAGACCGGCTTCATCGTCGATCCGTAAACCGTCGGGACCCAACTGCAGACTGAGTACCTTATGGTTCAGGAGCCGGAACGCCTGCTTCAGATCTGTCTCTTCACACAAGCCTTTTAGCTTTGTTGCTACCGTCCGCGAGATCCCTTCCAGAAGCCCCCGTTGGGCGAATAGATCCTTTTCTTGCATTTTTATACGTGCAGCTACCCTGGTGGCAGGCTCCTGCACGGCATTTTTTAATAAGTAGCCGACTTCTTCGATCTGTGTCTTAAGATTGGCAATCTTGGCATCCTCTATATCTAACAGATAATCCCTGAATTCAGTTTTCTCCTGTTCAATATTCTTAAGATCCCTCTTGAGTGCTCCCAATTGCTGGTCGAGCGACCTCATTGACTGCTCGGTTTCCCGGTACTCTTCTTTTGCCTGACTATCCTTGCCGGCAAGTTGTTCCATTTGTAGATTCAACTTTTCCCGCGACTCGACAAACTCGGCCCGGATTACTTCCCAGGCGCAGCCGATATGGGTGAACAGCAGCGGCAGATTCCCCCGGATCTCGTCACGTTCGGCGGCCAAAAGAAGTGCCCGCCGGATATCATCGGCCACCGCCTGCAGCCCACGCACCTCGTCGGCCAGTCGCTTCACTTTTTCAAACTGGCTTGAATAGCCGGTTTCGAGATCGATGCTTTTTTGCTTGAACTCGGACTCGTATATTTCGTACAGGAAACGCTTCAGGTCTTCCTGACTCAGATGGGCCAACCGGAGCAGGTTGCTGAACACCCGGCGAAACCGGCGATACGCGTCACTGTCGCGGGTAGGCACCAGACCGAGATGAACACCGTTGTTGTCGCCACTGCCTGTCAATGCGGCCTTCAACTGATTTGGCTCTAGTTTCCGGTAGTCCCGATCGGCCAGGAGCCCCCGGATTTCGTCTTCCTGGCGCAGCTTATTCGCCTCATCCAGAAAGTCGGTGATATCGAACTTCCCCTGATAACTGAATCTTCTGAATTCATATCGCTTGAGAGGGCCAAGCCCCTGGACGCCGACTACCCGATAGCCGGTCGGAGTCAGACACTCAAACAGAATGTAACTGTTTGGATCAGGGAAATAGTAACGCCTGGTGTCATCCATATCCCGGGAGAAATGCATGTAGCGCTGATCATCGATATAGAGAAATTGCAAGGCTGCAATAAGGGAGGTTTTCCCCACGTTATTCGGCCCGACCAGGTGGAGCGGCCGAACCAGCTCAACTTCGCCGTAATCGTATTTGCCTGAGTTCAGGATTATCAGTCTGGTGGGCCCCACAACGCTCATGAAGGGACCTCGCTCTCAGCCGGTCTTTGATCAGCCTGCAGGATCGCATGACAAATATCGAAAAACCGGTACACCGGGGAACGGAACCGAAATGAGCCGCCTTTGCGCACTGCAAAACCGAATTTTTCCAAATTGTTTACCACCCCTTCGAGGCCATCATGATCGGCTATACCGCTTTCCTTCATATAGAGCCGATATCTCTCGGTGGAAAAGTGGGGCATATCGGCAACCGAGAACTCCTTGGTGAGGATATTTTCGGCGACCGGTTCCCCCTGGCCTTCGAGAAACTCCATCAGTATAAAGATGAACAGCGCCATTCGCGAACTGGCGTCACTTAGGCTCTTTTCCCCCCGGAAAAAATAGAAATCCCGGGGGTGCGACTCAAGCCTGAATCCCAAGCGGTCGAACAGTTGCTGGTAAAGGTCGTAGTTGTCATACAAGGCGTGGTAGTAATTGCCATCCTCCGCACAGATATGCCTGCCACGGCAGAGCCGCTGGAAAATCTCATCCAGGTATGGGAGATCGCACGGGTTTTCGATCATACAATTGCCTCCACTGCCAACGGGCGTGCGAGCACCGTTATCCCAGGTAATTGGTAACACTTTTCCTCTTTGGAAAAACCGGCTTTAAATGCTTCGCTACCAAAGATACGACCATATGCCCGCAGCAGCTCAGGGAATGGATAACCATCATAGCGATCCAGAAGCCACTGCAGTACATCACCGACAGGGAGCACTTGCCGCAAGGTATCGATGAGCTCATCGGGGGGGATGAACCGGGGAGAAAGAGCCTCTCCCCCAATACCTATCACTGGTGGCTCTTGTGGCTGGTAGCCACGGACATTGTGCAGAAAGGACTCAATGTCTGTGTTGTTGAACAACCCTTCACGCAGCCACCCCGACGGGATCGCCAGTGTCGCTGGCAGATTGAGACTCCTGATTCCTTCACGGCCAATCCGTTCCAGAGCCCGTGCCACCCCCCTGGCGAGTGAACTATCCTGTTTCAAGGAAACATAGAGCGGCTCTACTTCGTGCATGGACTCCATGAAATCTGCTGTCATGTCGCGACGTAGCCTGACAAGGCGAACCGAGCAACGGATAAATTCCCGGTGCAGAGCGCCATCCAGCAGAAACTGTTCCATTCCCTGCTTCAGCAGTCGCTCAAGGCCGTCGAGCGAGGCGTCCATGGTTTTGCGGACATCGATCAGGTCTTTGAGAGGTTCGAGGTAATGGTTCCAGAGATAATTGATTTTCTCGAATCTCTCGGAGACAGTCCGCTTGTCCCGGTTCGATTTGACGGTCATCACCTCGTTAATGATCGCCTCGCGGTTAGCCCGCGAATCCTGGCGAATCCGCTCCATTGTTTCGGTTATCTCGTCAAGCGCCCGTTCGATCAGGCTGTGCTTGTCATCGTGAATCGCGTGTTCAAGGTCGGCCTGCGCACGCTCCAATTCATCCAGGTAAGCCTGAATTACAGCGGTCGAGGTGAGACGCTGTTCCTGCAGCAGGAAACGGAACAGAACAGATAGTGTTCTGGTCATTTCGTAGCTTGCCGTGGCATCGGGCAGCGGTTCGATTATCTTGAGGCTGATGAGCTTTTCAATGAGAGCAGCGGGGGATTCCAAGCCAATGCGGTGTCGCCGTATCAGTTCAGACAGCTCAGCATCATTCATCCCGCCGCTTCTGCGGAAGATGTCATGCAGAAGAGAGTAATTCTGCGCAGCAAAGTTGAAGAATGATTGTGGGTTAATTGCCATGGTTCATAGTTCTCTTAAAGACTGGGCTGTTGTTTTCAGCGTGTTGCCACATTGCCCTCTCAATACTTTCCGGCTTTACTAAAGATGACTAAACTTTACTAAAAAGTTTTACTAGCCAAGGCCCTCACTGACTTTACAGAACTGCCTTTATTTACAATGGTTTTGTCGCGACTCGCCATTTCGTAGATGATATTTCGGACTTTATTTTTCTTCTGTTGATCGTCTAAAGCGTCGGAAAGTTTGACTAAAACTCGTCGTACTTTTTCCGATCATGACATGCATTGTTTCGGCAGTTTGAACAGGATTATCAAGTCCAGTCAACTACTGCAAACTACTACTCAACCAAATAAATTCATGAATTACAGGTGGTTATATATCGGACAGGCTGAAGATTACTGACGCCAGTCAACTACCCGTCAACTACCCACCAATCAAAAAAAACTTAAGCCCAAATCGGAACATATTTCCTCATTTTTGGTGCCGCCTCTTCGTCGTGTAGATTAATAATTCAAACCACATCGTATTCGATATCCCCTATCAAACAACCATCAAGCAAATTGCGGACTTTTTGCGATGTTCACGAAGTATATTTCGTGAACATCCATTCCCTTCAGGACAGATTTAAACTATTTCATACGGTTACCTTTGATAATTTCGTAACTGTAATCAGTATTTCGTCCTCAAAACATCACGTAGCGGCAGTATACGAGGATATGGTGACGTTCTTCCAACATTTGCAATTGGCTTGTTTCTCACGTCTGATTCAAAACACTCAATCTTGTCCATCAGCGATTCACCCCGCCACTCTTGTGACTCTGAAACAGGATCACTGGCCGTTTTGAACAAAGCATAAATATGTTCTTCATCATCATGTCCGGCAAAAGCCTCCCAGGCCACTACTCCCTGGCCCTTCGCATGCTGTTTCAGTTCGATCCGCAACTGAGATCGGGTAAATATCCGAAAGCCGGATTCACGTAGGCATAGAAATCCCGAAGCCACTTCGCCGCCATGAGTTCGCATGATGATCCGCCTTACACTTGCAAGGTTGGGATGAACATGCAGTGCTCCTTGACGCCTCCCTAACCGTACATAAACAAAACCATTCTCATGGCGAGCAAGCGCAAGCTGGGCAGTGTTTTCATACCAAGCGATCAGCACCATCTCTTCTGCAGGCGGCAGTGCGCGGTAACCCCTACCGTATATATCCGATTCTGACAGGGCCATCGACCCGTAATTTACCGGCTGCTCTTTCGCGGTGTAGGCTTCTGCCAGGTGATAGGTGACACGCTCCCGCGCTGTGGTGCGGTTGGCGAGATGCTCAATGATGTCGTCGAGAAACTTTGCTACCGAATCAATCCCACCCGCTTCGCCTTCCGCATTCGGACGGATGGCAAATGCTCCAAGTCCCGGCAAAATCTCATGAAAACAGTTGTAAGGAGATATATTATCGCCCGGGTTGCCGGGATAGAGGACGTATGCTCCGGCGGTGCGCCTGACGGCATCACGGTACGCGTGCATTTTCAGCAGATCGGAATACTTTGCCGCCGTACGGTTTTCCTGTACGGCTTCCGTATCTCTTTCGAATGCCTCATCGTCTGTTATGTCGCCGAGCAGTTCGCGAATGTTGTCGACACGGTATTTTGCATCAAAGTGGACATGAGCCATCAGCTCGTTCCGCTCTGCTTCTTCCCGTGAGTACTCAGCCGGCCAGATGCTGATGGTATAATCCGGCTGCACACCGCGCGTCCAACTACCGGCTTTGCCCTGCTCTGATCGGGGCGAAAACTTGCGGTTAAAATGGAACTCCGCCTTCAGCCGGCGGCTCGCCTTGTTGGACCATACGCCGGCAACCGGCGTGCGCAACTCCACACCGCGCTTGAGCATCAATTGCGGTGGTGCTTTGTCTTTGTTCACAATAATCGAGTGAAGTGCCTGTTCGCAGGTAAACCTTTGCCGGAACAGTTTTTCCAGCTGAAAGAACAACCAGTATTCGTACAGGGTCGCTACGTTGCGGGCACCGGCATGGAAAACATCCGCAGAACCTTCCCATACAAGCTGTGCCCCGGCATGAAACTGCAGCCAGAAATGCAACAATTCCCGATAACCGGCCTTGCGCTGCAACACAGGGCTACCGATCGGTACAACAACCGGCGCCGAGACATCCGGGAGAAAGCCGCGGCCAAGCTGCGTTTCCAGCATACCGCGCAGCCGGTTCGCGTCACCAAGCAGCCTGCGCGTTTCCGGTTTTTCACGGTCTGCAGGTTTGCGAGACAGCTGTGATGCCACATCGGCAAGAAAGTCGCGGAATTCAGCCAGCACCATTTTGATAAAGCGATTCTCTGCCGTATCAAGAAAATCGGTGCGCGATTGAACTGAGATCCGGGCCGGGAGGGAGCGGATGTTAGCGGTATATAGCGGATGTGATTCGGGCACTGAAACGCGGCGTGCCGCCGTGGCAACCTGCCGCGCAAAATCCCTGCCAGGCTTGAAAGGGCGGGAGATGTCCCGCTCTTCGCGGTTGTCCTCCAGACGCCGATGGGGATTGCGCAGGATTTCATCCACTGCGGCGCGGAATGGAGATGATTCCAGGGTATGCCGAAGAAATTCGAGCTGCTGCTCCAGGATGCGGGAGTCTTTCTGCCAGAGGGTATCAAGTTTCAGGCGGGTGGGTGCGCGGCAGTCCATAAGGAGTCCGGCGCACCTGTCGGAAATGAATGACAGCATTCCCCGGTAATGTTCCCGGTAGCCGAGTTTGACCGAACGTACTTCAACGCTGCCGCAAGCGAGAGGAATATCGGGGGAATTACGTCTGATTACCGTGAGTGACAGCAAACCGCAGTAATCCTGCGGCTCAATCAGGCCCCGATCGCCCCGGTCTTCTTCAACAGGGCTCGGCTGCACTCCGCGATGCGGCAACAGCGCCAGGTCGTCCCATGCACCTTCAGCAGGTTTCAGGCGGTATTCGTAGCGTCCGCGTTCCCGCAGCTGCAGGCGCTCTTCACTATTCCGTCCCGCCTCCTCGGCAGAAAACATCAGCAGCGATTTCTGCGCGACTGACGAAGGCTCTGGCTGCTTGGCTAGTGTCACAATTTCGACCGTTGCCAACAGACGCCCCTCCGGGGTCCTGCACTCGACCCATTCATGCTGCCGCGTTTCAGCAGCCACGCTATGCCTCGGAGAAGGTTACAAACTGATCGCGCACCAGCTTCCGCCACATCCGCATCACCTTGTCAAAGCTCAACGGATAGCGTGCCGCAGCAGCCGGATCATCGGCATTGATAATCGCAAGCGTTGACCAGAGTAGCTCCGGCCCGTACTTTGCCTCATCCTGCGCCTGGCTTGCCTCGCGGAGTTGTTCGGCAAAATTCTTGCCGTCCCGGTCAACACGCTCCGCCCCGCAGGCCCAGGCCAGCGCCCACAACAGGCCTTCCAGTTTTGATCGTGAACCATGCAACTTGGGCAGAATCTTCTGAACAACAACCGCATCCATGGCGCCGTCGAACCATTCGCCGTTATCGTCCGCATAACCGCCAAGCTGATTGTAGAAATGGATAAAGCGGGCCGTCTCGTAGCTGGTGCGATAGCCGAATTCAGCGTTATGCTCGCGCAGCAGGTTGAAGAACAGCAGCATCTCTCCTTCAAAGTCCGCTTTAACGATAGTAGGGACTTCACGCCCCTTGTCACCGGCAGCCTCTACAAATCCGCTACCAAAACCGATACCTTTGCCGTCCAGCTCCTCAAGCCTGGGGGCCTTGGGCGAGCGGAGAAACGTTGTCAACTCGGCAGGCTCCATCCTGAATTCGATGACATTGGCGCGGTCCAGCACCTTGGGCGAGAACATATAGGTTGTCTCGTCCACGTTTACCGTGCCGATGATGAACAGGTTGTCCGGCAGGCGCAGCTTGCGCGGCACCGCCCCGCCGTCAGTCATACGCTCCGGCCCCTCGTACAGCGGTATTTCCTCACCAGATTCTATCGCCGATAGCATGTCGGCAAAATAGCGCTCCACATGGGATAGATTCATTTCGTCCAGTATCAGGAAGTGCGGGATAGCAACATTTGCGGAGTCAAGGGCGTGGCGGATAAGTTCAAGAGGGGGCTTGGTTATGTAAACTCCAGCTTCCAGGCCGTTCGGGTAACCGATAATGTTTTCGTTGCCGGTCCAATCTGCTCCGACCGGTACAAGCGCGTAATAAGGGTTGGGGTTCTTACCTTGTGAGTGGTCGGCATCATCGATCCAGCCTGGATCGGGAGTGATCCAGCGGGCGAAAGCCTGGGCTATTTTTGTTTTACCCGAACCGGCGAGACCGGTGAGGACAAGGAAGCGCTTGGATATGCAGGCAGAGCTGAATCTCAACATGAGTGAAGTGCTGAAATTTAAATTCGAATACGGCAAATCATTTATGAATGCATTAATAAACCCTTCTAGCGAAGTTTGGTCAATTATGGGGGCATCTGGAATCAATTCTATCAGCTCTGGACAATTAACCTCCATCTGCATTCTGACATTTGCGTCCAAATCGGCAAACATGCCCAATAAAGATCGAAACCTAAAAAGCTTTGTTTCTTCAATGTCGTTAGGCAGAAAAAAGCGGACACAATTATGAGCTTGAGGAGCCTGGCCTAGTCCAAATATACGTATATCTTCAATTTTAGACTCTTTGAAATATCTCGAAAGTTTTATAGTTTCGTTGTCAAGGAAGCGTATGAGTTTCAGAACAACAACTACTCTCAAGGCACAACGGGCAGTATTCCCTTCGCCTGTCAGATGCAATTGACCCACTTTGCCGAGACCAACAATACCTCTTAAATTATCTCCTCCATTTGGGTCGTCTGATCCCACTAACAAAATTATGTAATCATTCTCGCGAATTATTAACTGCCCCGTTTCAATAGGGGGTTGCCCAAATTCTATTACCACCTCATCAGGCACAGTACTAGACCCAAAGGTCGCTGCGTAATATTCTCTATAATCTTGATCCAGCTCTACACCACTAATATTGACATCAGGAGGTAACAATGTTCCACGCGGCATATTTCGTCTATGCGATCTTGGAGCTATTCTGCATACAAAAACATTTGGCACGATATTCCTCCTAGATTTCAATCAATTGGATTTATAGTCAGTGATCGTACTATGCGCTCGCCAATCCATTCTGCAACAGGTACAGAAACAGCATTGCCTAACGCCTTATATCTGAGGCCATCAATGTCATCGTCACTAGCAAATAGTCCATCTGGAATAGTCCAACCAGTTGGGAACCCCTGAAGACGCTCGCATTCTTCTGGTGTTAATCTACGAACTTTGCTTTTGTATGGTATATAAGTTCTGCTCCAATCGGTACCTGTATGCCTGCCACTGGTTGCGGCAAGGCAGAAAGCAAGTTTTGGAATAATTGGAACCTCCTTCTTCACTCTTTTTGTTCCTCCATTACTGCCAGAATTTTCAGCGCACTCAATAAAGGGGGAAACAGTTTTCTTCCCTGACCTTCCACTCTTCTCAAGATGCCTCGCGCCGCATTCGGGCTCAAAAAGTATTTCTGAGGTACGTCTTGGGTCGTTATAGCATCCAACAATGTAGACTCGTTGACGAGACTGGGGTACTCCGAAGTATCTACTGTTAAGCACACGCCACCCCACGCCATACCCGATGTCGGCCAGCGTTTGAAGGACGATTCCAAAATCTCGTCCTTCGTGCGAATTGAGAAGACCTGGGACGTTTTCGAGAAGAATTGTTCGGGGACGATGCCTGCTAAGTAGCTCAGCAAATTCATAAAACAATCCAGTTCGTTCCCCTCTAAGCCCAGCTCTTGGCCTTGCGCTCGCCAAAGAGACATCTTGGCATGGAAATCCTGCAGACCATATTTGTGCTTTTGGGATGTTGTCATTTTCAAATACCTCTCTAATGTCTGTATCACGCTTGATGTTTGGCCAATGATGATTGAGTATATTTTGGCAGTATTTTTCAATCTCGCATTGGTATACGGTCTCTATTCCAGCATTTTCAAATCCGAGATCTATTCCGCCGATTCCAGCAAAAAACGAGGCGACTTTATACCCGTATAACCTCTTCTTGATTGAGTGCATGAACCCTAATTCTCCCTTTATCATCTATTGTATCAGCATTTTGCTTTTATCCAAAAAACCAGCCCTCTCTCCCCATCCGTCCCAATCAACCCTTTTTCATCGCTTCCATTCCTTTTATTGCCGTTTTTTGCAGCTGCTGAATATCCTGCTCCAACTCCTTCATACTTACTTCCCGCTGAATCTGCCGCTGCATTTCACGATATTTACCGAGCTCAAGCGCCGACTTTTCCAGCGCCATCTGGTGGCTGATCTTTCCGGCATTGGTGAGCAGCTCGCGGCCATTGAGCTGAATTATCGCGTCCAGACGGGCAATCCAGTCGTTCATATACATAGGCAATTGCTGTAGCGCCATGGTTTCGGCAAAGGCCAAGTATTGCTCCACCAGCAGACCGAGCAGTTTTATCTCATTTTCGGCCAGATAGTTTTTCGCGATGCTCACATCACTTTTGCGCACCGCCGGTTCGCCTTTCTTGTCAAAAGACTGCATCCCCATGAGTGGCAACGCAGCATCGGCTCGGCGGTATACTAATTCCGCCGCAGTCTGCTGACTGATGGCCCAAAGCAGCTTGTTTTGAACCACCTTGAAAAACTCGATGGTCTTTTCGTCCGCCGGATTGTAGTCGATGCTGGTCGTGTAAATATCCTTGATCTTCTGGTAAAAGAAGCGTTCCGAAAGGCGGATTTCACGGATTCGCTCCTGCAGTTCGGTGAAATAGTTCATGGAACTGCCGCTCTTGAAGCGCTCGTCGTTTAGGGCAAACCCTTTGACGATATATTCCTTCAGCCGCTGGGTGGCCCAGGTGCGAAACTGGGTTCCCTGCGGAGATTTGACCCGGTAGCCGTCGGAGATAATCACGTCGAGGCTGTAGAAGTTGACCTCCTGCGACTGGGTTTTTCCTTCTATGGCGCCATGTCGGGTGGTTATCCGGAATTTCCGGACAACCACCTGTTCGTCAAGTTCACCCTCTTCAAAGATGTTACGGATATGTTCCGAGATGGTTTTTTTACTTTTGCCGAACAATTGCGCCATGTGTTCCTGCGACAGCCATACTGTCTCATCCTCCAGTCGAACGTCGATCTTGATCGTCCCGTCCGGCGCCTGATAGATAAGCATTTCGGAATTATTCATTATCCAATCCTTACGATTAATTAAGTTCTGATGCCACTCAATCAGAATAGCATAAGCGTATGACAGCTTACGTCATTTCAGCGGTTATTGTTCACTCCCGACGGTAAAAACTCCATCGCATCTTCCAGCCCCAGGGCACGATACTCCACCTGGTATCCCTGATATTCCTGCAGCAGTCGTTCAGCTTTGTGCTGCAGGGCCGGCAGACTGATGCGGGACTTGTTCCGTTTGATCTCGGCAATCACCAGTACTTTACGAAGATCGTTGACCGCAACCAGGTCGATCTCGTTCTTGTTGCCACGCTCCCAGTAGCTGCCGATTCGGTTATATTTGCCGCTGGCAGCATACAGGTCGTGAAAGAAGCGCTCCAGGATCTTGCCGGACCAGGTGGCGTAATCGCGTTCGATGATCTCGCGGACATATCCGAAGTTGCCGGTCTCGATCGCTGACAGGTTGCGGTAGATAAAGCGGAACCAGAAGCTGAGGAAATTATCGCGAAGATAATACTTCTGCAACCTACCGCCCGGCTTGGCGTTGATCGGGCGGTGCTTGGCAATCAGGGCATATTCGTCTTCCAGTTTGGCCAGGTATGCGCCGCTGTGAATTTCCAACACCGATTCGATTTCGCTGCGGGCAGTTTTGCCGACGCTAATCAGCTCAAGAATGGAGAAGTAAGTGCCATACTCTCTGCCGAACTCTTCCACCAACAGGTTCTTCCCCTCGGCAAGAAAGGGTGAATGCTGCTTGAGAATAAAGTCGAGCATCTTCTTATGCGTCAGTGACTTGTTCTCGGCCAGCATCTCCAGATACTTGGGGAGTCCGCCAGTAATGGCGTAGCTGTCGAACAGGGACGGGGTATCACTGTGACCATGATCAGTCAGGACTTCATGGATAGCAGCGATGCTGAAGGGTTTGAGAAAGATGATCCGGTCGGCCCGGCCGAAGAGTGGTTCCTTGGCATCCTGAAAGATGCGGTGCATGAGAGAGTGAACCGAACCGATGCAGATCAGGTTCAGTTTGCAGGTTGCTTTGTTGCGGTCCCAGACACCCTGAATCTCGGAATAAACAGCCGGATTGATGCTGAAGAACTCCTGAAACTCGTCAATGATCAGGGTGATACGTTCAGTGCGGGAAAGCTCGATCAACAGAGTGAAGATATCACGAAAATTGCGGATCTCACCAATAACCGGCAGGGTTCCGATACGGCGGATCTCTTCTAGGTACTCCTGGCAGAGAAGGGATTCCGCCTTGCGAGAGACAAACAGATAGAGGTGTTTGGCAGATTTTGCCGATTCAAGAGCCAGGATCGTCTTGCCAACCCTACGGCGACCGGTGATGACGGTCATTCTGCCGGATGATGCCGACTGCTCATGGAGGTTGGCCAGCTCTTCAAGTTCGCTGACACGATTGTAGAATTTCATAGCCCCACACCACCGTCAATGTTTTAATGGTAATGGCGGTTACTGTAATTTATTTGCTATGCGTGTGCAACAGCTTTATTCGACGAATAGCACATTTTCAGTATTTATTTTAATATGTAAGACACCCTGACGCGGGTAAATCTTGCAGCCTGCCGACTTGGCTCTCAGGCAGGTTGTGCCATTGGAGGTACCATTATGCGTATTACTCTTGAACAAGACGATCTTCAGGCAATTGCAGAGGCGGTGGTCCGAAAACTGTCACCTCTGCTCATCAAAGTACAGGAAGCGGCAGAACGTCCCAAGTCAGTTGCGGCAAGGACTGTTCCGATAGTTATGCAAGAAGCTCCTCGCGCTACAAAGACTGCCGGTGATGTTATCCGTAGAAAAGAGCTTTGCCAGATTACAGGACTATCAATGACGACTCTTTGGCGGCAGGAGCGAGAGGGCTTTTTCCCGGCTCGCATCCGTCTTACAGATTACAGTGTCGGTTGGCGACGTAGTGAAGTCGAAGCATGGTTGGCGACACGGCAGGCAGTCTAAATAATGGCAGTGTCGTCAGGTATATTTTGCTGCATACGTATCCTGCTGAATGCGGCTTGTGCCGTTTCCATCGGCAATTCTGTGGGGAGCAGCGGTGTGGCAGATCGCCAGTTGCTTTCCCCAACTTGGCGGAATCGACGAATCGACTCCTCAATGGTAGCCTGGTTGATCTCATCAACGTGAACAACCATATTCAGCCCGGTACCATAGCAGTAGGAGCGGTCTGTCTCGAATGATTCAAATATTTCCGGCGGCTCGTTCTGAACGATCTCTTCAGCAAGTTTGTCTTGATACTCGATAAAGCTGAGCCCGCTGTATTTTTCATAGGCAAGTTTTGGCCTTTCGGCCATGCGGAACATACGATGGCCATTTGACCAGATCGGTTCAAACTTTATTTCCGCTTCTGCTGATTGTTCTTCAGGCGTCAGCAGATCCCAGGCCCGTGTGTGTGCCAACTCTTCCACTACGTCCCAGAACTCTCTGGCGGCGGTGATGATGGTGGCATTCCAGATGGTCAGCCCGTCACTGCCGAGGAAGTATGCATCAGCCCATTGGTTGTACAAAGCGGGACGTCCCGGTTCGTTCAGGACATGATCACTTGTAAACTCTCCGCCATAAATTGAGGTGTCATTACGAATCTTCTGCCGCAGGCGGATGAAATTGTCACGCTGTTTACGACGGGAAAGTTGCCCGTATGGTGTCGTTTTCTTTTGTCTCATTTTGCCCCTCCTCAAAGCTTCACCAGTTATTTCCACTTGCTCATAGCTCGATCAGCAGCTGTTTGTCGTACTGTGGATTAACCTCCACATCCTTATATCCATAGGGATTCACAATCACTCGCGTATTACCCAGTGCGTAGTCGAACGAGTTGTGCGTATGGCCGTGAATCCAGAGATCGGGGCCGTGGTCGATAATATCGCTGGAAATGTCGGTCATGAAGGCGCAATTGAGACTGTCTCCCCGGAACTTTTCATGGATGGAGAGCGGTGAAACCCCATGATGTGTTACCACGACAGTCTTTTTTCCTCCGGCGGCTGCCAGTGTATCGAAGATATAGCGCTTAGATTCCTGGAATAGATCGACTGTCTCTTCGGGCATGAGCCGCGTTCCGTCAGCCTTTTTGATCAACACAAAGTCATTCATATTCTTCCGGGCGTACTGCATCTTGAAGAAATCCTTCTCCCGGAAGTCTGTCCATAATGTTGCCCCGATAAATATGGCACCGTTGATCTCAACTGACTCATTTTCAAGAAAATGGACATTTTTTGGAATCGACAGCTTGGCTTTCAGTTCATGGATACGCCCGAAGAAATCGTTATGGTAAAAAAAGTGATTTCCCTCCACATAGGTGACTGCCAGGAAGCGCTTGGCAAGAAGGCTGATAACCTTGAGCCAGGTCTCCTGCTTGTGGGCCAATCCGATATCGCCAGCAACCAGAGCAATGGTTTCCTGGTCGGTCGGCAATGGCGGAACCACCATTTCCAGAATGCGGGGAATCTTGTTGGGTTGCCAGAACTCGGCATGAATATCTGAAAAGGGTCGAACCAGCATAATACACTCCAACAGTATTGAAAAAACTGACACAAAAAAAGGTGAGAAAGATGGTGAGAAATGTCACCATTCATAACTGTCACGCACACTTAATCCATAACGGAAAAGGCCCCCATAAAGGAGGCCGGAGATTCAGTATAGACAGTATTTAAGTTCGCGGCGCTTTAGATTGCCATACGGTCAGCTATTGCTGCCGCAGCCGATGGTTTAACCACCGCGAGAAGTTGCCTTCCCGATTCGCCCCCTGATTGTTCAGCGTGGGACTGTTCACCGCTGCTATCCTTTTGCACATGGTGCCTGAAGAATAGAACCTCTGCAGAGATTTACCTGTAAGGCTGGCTCTGCGAGCCTCCGTGAGTCTCATCTGAGACAAAGCACCACGGTATGCTGTATATGTCGCACAATTTATTCCTGGTTTTGATTGGCGTCAACCGGTTTTTACTTGTAGAATTTTTTACCCAGCTTATTTATAGTCGATTTGGCCTTGCTTAATTCGCCTGGCTCAAACGATTTTATCCACTTTTCGAAAAACATCTTTTCCAATTGCAACTCTGAGCGCATTTTCTCAAATCTTTCCTTTTCAAATTCGAATTGTCTGGACTCCTGTGCCAGTTTTTCTCGAAGATCATCGCATTTAGAATATTCTAAAACTGCACTGGCCTGACACTTTTTGCCTATACTGATAGCCTCCTGTGAGGCAGCATCAATAGCAAATCTTCGTCGGGCAAATTCACCGACACAGTATCCGATGCCCAGAGCCGGGATCACGCCAGCCAGCATATACGGCCATGCAGCAGGAACACCGGACCAACCGTACTCTAATCCCTTGATTATTCTAAGTCCAAGAATATCGTTATCTTTCTGCCTTATGAGGAGACAACACGTCTTCGATATCTGAGCATCCTTCTCATCGAGACGTACTATAGCCAGATAAGGCATCACCCACCAGTTCAGCCAACAGAACAGTATAAACATCACAATCGCAATTAATATCCGTACTATTTTCATCTCAAATATTCCTCCGTAGTTTCCTTGTCAAAATGTCCGACTTCCTGAGCGACTGTTCCTTTGGCATCGTCATGATTCATCCCATTCTGCTGTAATTCTGCCATTCGTTCCTGGGCGTAACTGTGGCGAAGTCCATGCGCCCCGTTGGAAAACCCAAGTTCCCGCTGACTGGCAGCTGAAAAGCTTTGACTCCACGCCTTGCCTCCCGCCAGATCGTAGCACTGGATATAATTCACACCACGATCAACTACCTGTCGAGGTTCGACAAGACGTGTCGCCGTGAGCAATGTTGCCAGGTACTTCGACAAAAGAACCTCGCGCACAAGCCCACCCTTGCCGGCAACCGTGTATCGCACCCCTTCACGGCCAGCGAAACGCTCCGTACTCCACTCCCGGTGCCGCGAAGCTGGGTGTTCATCAGCAGTCCGGATCGTCAGCAGCTCGTGCGCCCTTAAACCGGCATTGTAAGCGATTCGTGTGGCCAGGCTGTTCCGATCAGACTGGGCGGAAGCAATCCGTTCAATCTGTCTGGAGGTATAACTCCTTGTAGTAAGGTGCGATTCCTTCTTGCTCATGATGACTTCAAGGCGAGTACCGAAGTGCATCTGAATTGCCTGGCGATCAAGGTCGAGGGTTTTCTGCGTGACAATCGCCGCCCGCTCAGACAGGTAATGCATCGCCATGTCACTTGTGGCGGTGGTGAGATCACCCAATCGGCACGTTCGGATATATTCGGCAAAACCCTTGAGTGCCTGACCGTATCCCCGTGCAGTGCCAACGCTGTGGATTTTACCGTCATTCCGGTGATCGTGCCTCCCTTTGCCCAAAACCACCTTCTGTGCTACAGCGTGATTGGACTGCGCTTTTGGTGAACGGAAACTTGGCATTAGCAGTCCTCCCTGGACAGGGACAGCTCAGGCAGTTTTTTCAGGTAGCGATCGATGGAACTGCGATTAACTTTGCAGCGATGGAACACCCTGAGCCACTCCACCAGGTCGGCGCAGGAAGCACCTGCCCGTTTCATTGCGACCAACTCGGCACGATACTTATCCAGACGACTCTTGCGGTAAAGCTTGCGTCTCGCTTCGGTGCGCCGGGCACGAATTTGTTCAACCTCGATTTGTGCGTTAAATGTCCTGTGATTCTTCGTCATTTGAATGTCCTCCCTGTTGTGTCGCGCCAATTCCTGAAAATCAGCTTTGAATCTCTCTCCGCGCTGTGTCCGTGTATGCTGACACAGCGCGGGAAAAGAGGGGGTAAGGCAAAAACCAGACAAAACCGTTTACTCTGAACAGCTTCAATAGCAGAACCGGTAATTATTGGACCACCCTCTGTTTCCGCTTCGCGCGGCAGCGCGAATATGGAATGTGCGGCAGCACGTGAAGCGCTGCAAAGTCCACTACCGTCATGTTGACACCTCCGACGATTCGACCTTCATCATTATAAATGCTTCCGTTTCGGGGTTTTTATCCGTAACAGCGTCACAACCCTTACTGGCTGTGGGTTTACGTGTGACGTTTTGAATTTCGTCAGGGTAACGTGACGGATTATCCGTCACAGCTAAAGCCACATAGTTACTGGTTTGTGACGTTGTTACTGATAATTCTGCGGGAACGGGCAGATATCGTGAAAATACTTCTCTGAATTGATGGGCGGTGTACCCTTTGGCGGTCTCGATACCGATGCGGATGGTATGGGAGAGGATGCCGTATTCCTTGAGACGCTTTGCAACCTGTCGCGGGGTAATCGCATTACCGCGGTTGAAGGTCGCCCACGGTTTCTCATCGTCGGTGCATAACAGCCGAATCAGTTCTGCCGTGGTGATTCGGTCCAGGTCTTGTCCGAAAATCTCCCGGATATCGGCAAGCAGTTCAGTTCCGATCGTCTGTGCAGCACTCTCGCTGTCGGAGAGCTTTAATGCAGCCGTGGTACCAAACTGCAGCCATTCATTGCCCGCTGCCATGGCGATGGCAAGCAACGGTTCCCAGTTATCCTGTGCCCGATCATTCAGGCTGTGGGGAAGCGGTGGTCGGGCCTGTCGTACCAAATCGCTGTAATCTTCGGCAAATCGTGCCAGCTTTGAGCGCAACCTGTCAAAGAGGCCCTGTTCGGCATAGCGGATACGTTCAACCTTTTCATGGGGGAGCTTGCGCCGTAACTCAAAAATGACGGCACGATCCATGAGGGTATCGGCAACATGACCGATACCGGCCAGCGCCTTTGCTCCCCAGGTGTTGAACTTGGTCGGGGTGAAACTGTCACCGACGGTACGGATGACATAGGCGCTCTCCCTGGTATGCCCGCTGTTGAGCAGACCGCGCAGCTCCTCGTTATCTCGTATGAAGGCGTCAGCCTCGTCGATCAACAGAGTTGGGCACCAGGCATCAATGGTTCGGTATAAGGCCGCCGGAGAAATACTGCTGGTGGTGATTGCCCGGGCAGACAGTCTTCCCAGGAGAAAGAGGAGCTGCGACTTGCCGCAGCGCTTCTCGGGAGCAGTAATGACTGCCAGTGGTGCGACTTGTACAACTTCGATAAACCAGGTCATGGCAGCCCATAGGGCAACAGCATGAGCGATTTCTCTGTCGCAGACGATGAAGCGCCGAACCGTGGCGGCAATATCGGTCAATAGTTGCGTCGGATCTATAGTATCCGCCCATGGCTCGACTTCCGCGAAAGGAAGATCGTCGGCAACAGTTCCCTTGCGAGCATCCCTGATAACAGCATCCAAAGTAACGGGACAGACGCCGAGCGCTTTTGCTTCCTGTTTGCGTACCTGGTCATACTGCAACGGGGAGAGTTTCGATAGTCTCTGGATGACAGCATCAAGCGGGTAATCAGGGTTTTCGGACTCAGAGTCAGTAGATAACGGGATCTGATCGGGAGGCACTGCTGCCGCTTCGATACAGCCTGCAACAGCTTCCCGTCCTGCCAGTCTGGCCAGATCGTTGAAATCGGTATCCTTTGGCTCCCTGGTATCAGAAAAACAGGGGACGGCAAGTAGACCGGAGACATCCATCGCAGCTTCGGTGGCTTTGGTCAAACCGGGATTGCCTTCGGTGAGATGATCGTCATCAGCGCATAGGACGAGCGTGGTATCCGGGTATTTTACCCGCAATGCTTCAGCAACCGGTTTCAGGTTGCCGACATTGAAGGCGCAGGCTACGGCATGACCAGTTATCTCATGCAAACTGGCGCCGGTGGCATAGCCTTCGGCAATCAGAATCTTCCCATTCACCTTACCAATGGCATGGTAGCAACCAGTTGCCGCAGTGCCGCTCTTGAAGCGCTTGGTTCCATCCGGCATGATAAACTGCAGGCCGTTGAGCACGCCCTGGTTGTCCCGAACCGGGACGATCAGTGAATCCCGCAGTTGCCGGATACCGAAAGGTTTGATTTTCTTTGACGCCACGTAAGGATGTTTCATATCGACTTCCCCGGCTTTATCCCAGAGTTGCACCGATTTTTCACGGCACTTGGTCCGGAGTTCTGCTTCAATACTGGCGGCTTCGGTTTTTGCCTGTTTCACCCGTATCTGGAAAAATTTCTGTTCTTCAGCATTCCTTTCTGGATGTGCCTGCCAGGATTCCGAGATCCCCTGACGCCAGCAACCGTAGATACCACCCTCGCCATCTTCGAAGAGCTTGCACCAGCCTGATGAGTCTTCACGCCGGTCACTGGTGGAGAATCGGATCATTTTTCCGGGCACAAGTGCCTCATGCGCCGGCGCGCCTCCGGTAGTCTTCCGGATTGTATCGATGAATAGTTCCGCATTCATGCGCGGCCCCTATGCCTGCTGCTCTTCAATCAGCGCCCTGATATCAGAAACTCGCCAGGCTGTTATCCGTGGACCCAGTTTTACCGGTTGGGGATAACGTCCGGATTTCACGCCCTCCCACCAGGTAGACCGACTTACCGGGTATAGCGGAGGAATCGGGGGATCCGCCTTGGGGTTGCCGATGATGTTGGGCAGTCTGAGAAAACCGGTCTCGGGAAGAAAATTACTGCGCATAGAACCTCCATGGTACAGATTTAAGATTAACGGACATGTCCGGACTTGTTTGGAACATATCGTCCTACTTGTAATATCTGTAAGGGGGGGAAGGTCCTTTGTGTAATGACAGCAAATTATACGTTTAAACAAAAAAACGGCCATTACCCCGCTATAGAGGTAATGACCATTGCACGTGGAAGTGCGGGAGAGTCAGATTGGATTACGAAGGCCGTAGGTGATGCCATGTGCTGCCGAGTCTCATGCGGTGACCGTTGGTCCGCGAGGTCGGACCGGATAAATCAGTTTAGGATGGAATAATACTCCTTCAGCCTGCAGACCGGCCCGATATTTGTTTGACTTTTGCCCCGGTCTTCAGGTTATCGAGATAGTCAGCCCATGTCTGCATCATTTTCTTTCGTTCTGGAAGGTGCGCAGTTCGGTTATATGCCCTGCCGTTCGGATCTTTAACAGCATGAGCAAGTTGGTGTTCAATGAAATCAGGCCTGAATTGCAGAACTTCATCAAGTATTGTCCTAGCCATGGCGCGAAAACCATGCGGAGTCATCTCCTCTTTTGAGTATCCCATCCGGCGGAGAGCAGCCAGCAGTGCAACCTCACTCATCGGGCGCTCTGTAGTACGCCCATTGGGGAACACATATGTTCCGTTCCCGGTTATTGGCTGTAGCTCCATCAGTATCGCAACAGCTTGTTTGCAAAGTGGCACAACGTGAGGGTCTTTCATTTTCATTTTATGCGCAGGTATATTCCACTCCGGTGAGCCTCCATCAAGTAATTCGAAATCAATCTCGTTCCATTCCATCTGACGCAATTCTCCTGGGCGGACGAAAAGCAACGGAGCTAATTTTAAGGCGCATTTGACGATAATTGATCCTTCAAAACCATCGATGGCTCTGAGGAGCGATGCAACCTCTTTCGGATCAGTTAATGCGGCATGATGGCCCGATTTGCGTTTTGTCAGTATGTCTTTCATATCATCGACGGGATTTGCTTCTATCAAACCGTTATTGAGGGCGTAACGTAGAATCTGCCGACAATATAGCTTGATCCTGTCTGCTGTTTCAATCGTTCCCCGGGCTTCAACCTTTTCCATAAGGTTCTTTACGTCGTTACGGGTGATGCTGGTGACAGCTCTATCACCAAAAGCCGTGTAAACATCACGCTCAAGACGGCTGGTAATGGTTTTGATATGGCTTTCGCTCCAAGCGGGGGAGTTTTTCTGCAACCACTCACGGGCAACTTTCTTGAACGTGTTGGCAGAAATTTCTGACTGGATCTGTGTCTGCTCTTTTTGAGCTTTGATAACAGCGCTAGGATCTACGCCATTTGCTAGAAGCTTTCGTGCATCATCGCGGGCTTTTCTTGCATCGGAAAGGGTAATTTCGGGGTAGGATTTGAGAAAGAGAGTTTTGTATTTTTCATCAAAACGGTAATTGAAGCGCCAGAGCTTCCCGCCACTGGGTGTAATCAGCAGATATAATCCGCCACCATCAGTCAGCTTGTATTCTTTCGCTTTCGGCTTTGCTGTTTTGACCTGTAGATCAGTAAGTGGCAGAATCCGTTTAGGCATGGCATCCCCCTTTTTGAGGGTGTCCACTTTGAGGGTTTTTTGAAACACCCCCAGAAACACCCTTAAACTAACTGGATTCCATCATATCAAGGCGGACTGTACTGGACAAGCAAAAACAAAAAAACCCTGATTTCTCAGGGCTTTCTGTACTTAACCGGACTTCTCCGGATTATGTGTTGGCGTCCCCTACCGGATTTGAACCGGTGTCGCCGCCGTGAAAGGGCGGTGTCCTGGGCCGGGCTAGACGAAGGGGACGTATGAACCTGCCGCACAGTTCCATTTAAGGAATCATGCCCAATGATGCGCGGAAGGATGAGTTTTATACCCAACTATTGGCTGCAAGTCAATTGTTATTTTGCCAAAGAGTGCATTTTCTCGCGGTGCGCGGCACATTACAGCGGATACCAACGCCTGACGACAAAGATATCAGAACCTTTTTTCCCGACTGGCCAGACATTTACCGGATGTCGTGTTCGCATGATAGCAGCTAACCGCTGCGATAACGGTGTGGTCACAACGCCGCCATTGCCGGGAGCACCACATTCAAGGCGGCTTTCAATCGTAGTCAGCTGGTCCAGTACAATAACCACATGGCCGTTCCAGACGATCAGATCGAGCGGCTGAAGCTTCGCCGCAATTTCTACCGGTGAGTTGCCCGCAATCACCACCGCGTGACCGTAGGAAACCAGCTGCGAGGTGTTGCGCGGGGTCCAGCCGCCGGTGGCGTGGTAGAGCAGCCCGGAACAGTCCAGCCCTGCCAGTGTAAGCCGTTCGCGTTCGTTATCCGAGATGCCGCCAGTAAACCAGACCGCCAGTTCAGGAATTCCGGTCGGGGCATTACTCCCCCATACATACGGACGACCGGAGGCCGCTCTGAGCGTTGAGACCACTTCTGCGCGGGTCGGCAACAGTGGCCTCCGCTGTTCAGGCATGCTATTTTTCATGACTAGAAAACGGCACTCCATATACAACCTGACGTTCGGTGCGGCTGAATAGTCTTCCGTTTCAATCTGGCAGATGTCAACAGTTCCAGACTTCAACTTTTTCAGGATTGTCACCGCTGTGCCAGGTAACGCGATATATTCCAGCTCCCTCGTCTGGCCGCAGCGGTCTGTTTTTAATTCATGCCCGCTTTGTCCGCCAAAAACTGATGCAAAATCGGGACTGTTTAACACCGGGGCCGGGGTGACCACAACGCCGTATTCAACAGCTTCAGCAGCGCCGAAACCAGCATACCCGAAAATTATAACGAGAACTGCTTTACGTATCATCCTGGCCGGACGGGAGGAATTATACACCATTATTCTCCTTGCTGCCTCTGCTGAAGGCGTGAATGCCTGCACTGTAGCACCACGATGCAGTTCGCCGCAATTTTTTCCTGCTGGTGGCTACTCCCGATTCATGGGAAATTTTGATTTGTTTTCTAGCAGTTGCGTCACAGTCCGCTTCGTGCTACTTAAGGACAATGCAAAACGCGGTAGAGTTTTTCTGACACCAGAACATACCGGTACGTGCTGATTCCATTTATAAGATCCATCTCCGGAGGGCGAACATGCGCATTCCAATAGGTCATAAATTCATTATCGGCTTTATCGTAGTAGTCGCTGCCGTTGCTTTCAGTCCAGGAGCAGTAGCACGACTTGGTTATTCCCCCGAGCTCAGCGGGGTTCTGGGGTATGTGGTTGCTATGACGACCGGGCTAATTCTGGGATGGCTGTTTTCAAAAGGTTTTACCGCCAATATTGAAAAACTGGCCGACTCCGCCAAGTCCATCAGCCGTGGCGATCTGACCGGAGAGGTTACTATCCGCCCATCCCGGATCCCGGATGAAATCCATGAGCTTGCCTACCTGATTGATCTGATGCTTCAGAATCTGCGTGAGTTGGTCCGGCACATAAAAAAGACATCCGGGCAGCTCACCGAATCGGCACGTGAAATCAATGCAACCGCCCAGGAAATTAATGCTTCGACGGAGGAAGTTGCCCAGGCTATTGGACAGATTTCACGCGGCGCAGAAACACAGGCCCGGCTTGTGGATAAGGGTTCTAAAACGATCCGTGAAATGGCTATTTCAATCGAACTGGTTGCCGCACGTGCACGAGAGACCGCTAAAACGGCACGTGAAACCAGCCTGACGGCCCAGCATGGCGGAGCTCTTGCCAATGATTCCCTAGAACGAATGAAAGAGTTTTTTGAAAAACAGGAACAGATCGGCCAGCAGTTTGACACGTTTAACGGCAAACTCCAAAAGGTCGGCAAGGTCGCCGATTGTATTGGAGATATTGCCCGCCAGACAAATCTGCTGGCGATTAATGCTTCCATCGAAGCTGCCAGAGCGGGTGAATACGGCAAAGGTTTTGCGGTAGTTGCAGAAGAGGTGCGCAAACTTGCCGATGGCTCATCGCAATCAGCCGCTGACATCGGAGAAATGATCGAAGATCTGCGTGTAGAGAGCCGCAAGGTTCATGAGGTCATATTGGAGAGCTCCCACAGCATAAAAGAGGGGAAAAAGAATATCGACGTAACCGCCAGCGCTTTTCAGGAGATACTCAAGACTGTTCTCGATACAGAGCGGAAGGCATCCAGTATTGCAGATTTGTCATTGATGCAGAAAGAGGGCTCCGCCCGGATGGTTTTGGCGGTTGATGACATTGCCAAGGTGGCCGATGACAATGCCGCGTCAACCGTACAGGTTTCCGCAGCAACGGGAGAGCAGTTGGCAGCGATGCAGAATATGGCCATTGCAACCAGGGAACTTACCCAGCTTGCAGATGAATTGATGGTTGTTGTGGAGCGCTTCCAGATCGATAATGGGTGAAGCGCCGGCCATGACTGACAATATCGGAAAATTTCTTGTTTTTTCTCTCCAGGGTCAGCGTTACGGGCTTGATCTGGCAAAAGTTGCCGAGGTTGGCGACTCACCGCGCATATCAGCCATACCGCTTGTGCCGGCCTGTTACAGTGGTGCTCTCAATTTTAACGGTGATATTGTCGCAGTAATAGACCTGGCTCTATTGCTTGGACTTACCGGAAATGAGCGCCCAGGAAAAATTGTTGTACTCCACCGCGAAGTTTCGTCATTGGCTTTTCTTGTTGAAATGGTGATCAGGATTGCTGCGGAGAACGAACTGACCCATCGTATGCCGTCCGATAACGCATTTGCCGCTGCTACTCTGTGGTTGCCTGATGGCGATGTGACCCTGCTTGATCTTGAAGCAATTATTCATGAAGCCGAAAACATCATCAAGCCCCCCAAAATCACATAATATTTTCCTATATCGAAAAAAATACTTGACTCCCTCAATTATTTGCGTATATTTCAAGGCCGATTTAGAAACCATGCGCATTGCGTTCAAATGGTAATTACAAAAAAGAAAAGAGGAAACACACATGAAAAAGCTGATCTCTCTGACCCTGGTACTCGCACTTGCTACTGTTTTTGCTGCTGGCTGCAAGAAAAAAGAAGAAGCTCCTGCTCCTGCTCCTGCTGTTGAGGCACCGAAGCCTGTTCAGGCTCCTATGTCTGCAAAAGCTGGCGCTGCTCCTGCTGCTGCTCCTGCTGCAGAAAAGAAATAATTATTTCCCCATCAGGGGAAGTGCACTAAAGCCTGCAGGGCCAACGCCTTGCAGGCTTTTTTTATGCACAACCGGAGAACCCCATGCACGAAATGGCCATAACCCAGGGGATCATTGACCTCTGCCTTGAACATGCGGTCGGTCGCCGGATCCATTCAATCGACGTTGAAATTGGAGAGTTAAGCAGCGTTGTTCCGGAAGCCGTTGAATTCTGTTTCGAAGCGTGCAGCCGGGATACGCTGCTGGAAGGTGCCCGGCTAGTGATCAGCCGCGTCCCCGGCAAAGGACTGTGCATGGACTGTAGACTTGAAACACCGTTGTCTGAGCTGTACGGCGCCTGTGGTCACTGCGGGAGCAACCGGGTGACAGTCGTGGCGGGGGAGGAACTGCGGGTACGGGAAATAGAAGTTGACGATTAAAAAAGGGCACTGCTGACGCAGTGCCCTTTTTTGTTCAGATGTTACATTGAACGGATAACAGCTCTATTCCGCCTTGGGGTGGAACTGCTCCCAGTGCTCTGGTGAGCGCCAGAGTCCGGACAGAATGAGCTGGCGGATGTGCAAAAACTCCTTGGGCAGCCGATCGTACATTTTGACGAACAGTTCCTCGTGGGAAACAATTTCTTCTTTCCAGACGTCACGGTCAACCGAAGTCAGCTCATAGAACTGCTCACGGGTAACACTGTCAAGACCGGTCCAGTCAAGATCCTCATAACGCGGCATCCATCCGAGAGGACTTTCCACTGCGGCTGCGTTGCCGTTGCACCGTTCCACAACCCATTTCAGGATGCGCATATTTTCGCCGTATCCCGGCCAGAGGAAGTTGCCATTAGCATCCTTGCGGAACCAGTTTACGCTGAAAATACGCGGTGGTGTCGGAGTAGTACGGCCGACCTGCAGCCAGTGGGCAAAGTAATCGGCGACGTGATAACCGCAGAACGGCAGCATGGCGAACGGGTCGCGGCGAACAGTCCCAACTGCGCCGGTTGCTGCAGCCGTTGTTTCTGATCCCATGGTAGCAGCCAGGTAGACACCAAAGCTCCAGTTGAAGGATTGGTACACCAGCGGGATAACACTGTTGCGGCGGCCGCCGAAGATAAAGGCCGCCATCGGTACACCTTTGGGGTTTTCCCATTCCGGGTCGATTGACGGACACTGCCCGGCCGGTGAGGTGAAGCGTGAGTTCGGATGCGCTGCATTTCTACCGCAGTCAGGAGTCCAGTGATTGCCCTGCCAGTCCGTCAGGACAGGTGGCCTGGCATCGGTCATTCCTTCCCACCACACATCGCCGTCCGGCGTCAAAGCAACGTTGGTGAAAATTGAATTGGACGCACAGGAGGCCATGGCGTTCGGGTTCGTTTTATCGGAGGTGCCGGGAGCGACGCCGAAGAAGCCGTATTCCGGGTTGATCGCATAAAGCCGGCCGTCATTACCCGGTTTGATCCAGGCGATGTCATCCCCAACGGTGGTTATTTTCCAGCCGCTTTTGTTGAAACTTTCCGGCGGAACCAGCATTGCCAGGTTGGTCTTGCCGCAGGCGCTCGGGAATGCGGCACCCAGATAGGTTTTTTCACCCTTCGGCGATTCGATGCCGAGGATCAGCATATGTTCAGCCAGCCACCCCTCATCTTTTGCGATCTTGGAAGCGATCCTCAGTGCCAGACATTTCTTGCCGAGCAGTGCATTGCCGCCGTAGCCGCTGCCGTACGACCAGATGGAACGTTCTTCCGGAAAGTGGACAATGTATTTTTCCTTATTGCAGGGCCATGGCACGTCTTTCTGGCCCGGCTCCAACGGGGCGCCGATCGAGTGCAGACAGGGGACAAAATCACCATTGCCGAGCACGTTGACAACAGCCTTACCCATACGGGTCATGATGCGCATATTGACAACAACGTAGGGGGAGTCAGAGATTTCAACGCCGATTTTGGCAATTGGCGAGCCGAGCGGACCCATGCTGAATGGAATAACGTACATGGTACGGCCGCGCATACACCCCTTGAAAAGTTTGTTCAGTGTGTCCTTCATCTCTTTCGGATGCATCCAGTTATTGGTCGGGCCGGCGTCCTGCTTGGAGATACTGCAAATAAACGTACGGTCTTCCACTCGCGCCACATCACCCGGATCAGACCACGCCAGATAACTGTTGGGGCGTTTTTCCTGGTTCAGTTTTTTGAAGGTGCCGCTCTCTACCAGCTGATTACAGAGAGACTCATATTCCTCCTGCGAGCCATCACACCAATGGATCGTTTCAGGTCCGCACAATGCCGCAACTTCCGCCACCCATTTGATCAACTGCTCGTTTTTTACTTCGTAACTCATGTCGCCTCCCCTAGTTGAGGTATTGAAATTTAGTATTGATTGAATAACACACTGATCGCTAAAAAAAAAGCTCTTATATAGCGCAGTATACAAAATTCTTTTTATATAGGCAGGCTGGAGAACTGGGTGGCTGAGCGGGTTTATCTCTGTGTTGTGCCTGCGGACTCAATTTTAGGCACAATAAAACCGGATAGCTGACATGGCGTATCCGGTTTCACTTGAAAATATTTCACATCAAAAGGGATTGTGCTCCTGCGGTCAGCCGGGTATCAGCGCAGAACTGCCTCGGCCATCACCTCGGCAACATCTCGCACCTGAACGTTGTCAGCCTTGACATCTTTGAGCCCATCTTCAAACATGGTCATACAGTACGGGCAGGAAACACAGATTGTGTCCGGCTTCTGCTCAAGTGCCTCGTTAACGCGCGTCAAATTGATTCGCTCGCCAACATGCTCTTCCATCCACATTCTGCCGCCGCCGGCACCGCAACAGAAAGCGTTGTTCCGGTTGCGCTCCATTTCAGCCGGGGCCGCGCCGATAGCTGCCGCTATCACTTCCCGTGGGGCATCGTACACATCATTATGTCTTCCCAGATAGCAGGAGTCGTGGAACACCGTCGTCCCCATCCCTTCAGCCGTCTTGTTCATGACGAGCGCGCCATCCTGTACCAGGTTTCTCAGCAACTCACTATGGTGGATAACTTCCAGTTCAAGACCATACTGGCGATAATCGTTTTTCAGGGTTGAAAAACAGTGCGGGCACTGGGTCACAACTTTTTTTACGCCCCGCTCCTTGAACATGGCCACATTTTCCCGGGCCATCTTGTCAAAAACAAACTCGTTACCCAACCGGCGGACACTGTCACCGCAACACTTCTCATCCTTGCCGAGGATCCCCCATGAGATGCCCGCCTTATCCAGAAGCTGTGCCATGGCAACACTGACATGCTTGTTGCGGGAATCAAAGGAGCCGGCACAGCCGACATAAAACAGGTATTCCATCGTTTCCCCGTCAAAGGGCTTAACGTCAAGCTGGCTGCACCACTTGGTCCGTTCCGACGGTGCAATACCCCAGGGATTACTCCGCCCTTCCATATTTTCAAACAGGTTCAGCAGCTCTTCCGGAAACTTTGCTTCTGTTTCAACGAGGTGGCGACGTAACTGGATAATTTTCGGCATCTGTTCGATAAAAACGGGGCAGGCCTCCATACAGGCGCCGCAGGTGGTGCAGGACCAGATTGATTCCTCTGACACACTCCCTTCGCCCTTTTCGCCAATAAGCGGGTTCTGGGGAGATCCGCCTTTCTTGAGGGCGGAACCGTTCTCCAGAAGATTAACCTTGATATCGTGAATTACAGCACGCGGGTTGAGCGGTTTCCCGGTGATGCTGGCAGGACAGACGTTCTGGCAGCGGCCGCACTCTGTGCAGGAGAATGAATCCAGCAGGTCTTTCCAGCTGTAGTGGTCCACACGGTCAACGCCAAATGTATTGCCAACGGAGAATTCCTCCCTCGGCACGGTATTAGGCTTTTCCAGCCGGCGGAAAAAACAGTTCGGGATGGCGGTCAGAATGTGCATATGCTTGCTGTTCGGCAAATAACAGATAAAGGCAAACAGCGCCAGGGCGTGGGCCCACCAGGCAGCCCCATGGATTGTCTCCAGTTGCAGCGGGGGCAGCTGGCCGGCCAGCAGGCCGGCCACCGGCATGATCTTCCGGGCGGTATGCAGAAACGACGCCGGATCGGCATTGGATCGCAGCATGATCGCCGCCAGCTCCGAGGCATTGAGGGTAAAAGAGGCCAGCATCAATATGGCGATAAGCCCGAGGATAGCGAAAGCTTCCAGAGTTCGCGCCTCCGGATAGGGGGGGGCAACGAGCCGTCTCACCGCCGCCACAGTCACGGCAATCAGAGCCAACAGGGAGGCAATGTCGATCATGAAGGCAAGCGGCACATACAGCTCAAAGGGGAGCCTGATGAGCTTGATCGTATGGGGGAAAAGTCCGTTCAGAATGAACTCGCTGTTTGCCACCATCAGTATCAGAAACGACCAGAAGATAATGAAGTGATTTATGCCGAACGGCTTTGCTACAACCCGTTTCTGGCCAAAGGCATACAGCAGCATCTCCCCGAAACGGGTTCCGATGTTGTCGAAACGGTCTTCCGCTTTGCCAAGCGAAATCAGGCTGAGCCGTTTCCAGCATCCCCAGGCAAAGACCGCCAGCGAAACAAGCAGGAGCGTTGCAAATACAGTTTGGTTGGGCGTCATTTCAAAAACCTCAATTTTCACCGGTGAGATACGGAGGAAAAACCGTCATTACCTGCAGACAGCAAACGCTGAACGAGTTTGAGGATGTAACCGTTTTTCCGGCGTTGGCCGTGTCTTCGTGGTGGATTATGTATTTTTTTGTTTCAATTCCCGGATTTTCGCGGTAATCGCCGGTACGATCTGGAACAGGTCACCAACGATGCCGTAGGTGGCCACCTCGAATATAGGGGCGCTGCTGTCGCGGTTGATGGCTATAACCATATCGGAATCCTGCATGCCTACCAGGTGCTGGATCGCTCCGGAAATGCCGCAGGCGATATAAATTTTCGGGCGTACCGTCTTGCCGGTCTGGCCGACCTGGCGGTCACCCGGCATCCATCCGGCATCCACCGCACTGCGGGAAGCACCTACCACCCCGCCAAGTTCATCAGCCAGTTCCTGCAGCAGGGCAAAATTCTCCGGCGCCATCATACCGCGGCCTCCGGAAACAATGAACTCGGCACCGGTGATGTCAACGGCGCTTTTGCTGTGCGAATCACGAATGATTTCGATGACTTTGGTGAAAATACTTTCTTCCGGAACAGTGAACGGGTCACGGACGATTATGCCCTCTGCCCCTGCGACCCGCTCCGGCATCGGCATGACATTGGGACGTACGGTGGACATCTGGGGACGGTATTTGTCGCACATAATGGTCGCCATGATATTCCCGCCGAACGCGGGGCGGGTCTGCATCAGATTCCGCTTGTCATCAATGGCAAGGCCGGTACAGTCGGCGGTGAGGCCGGTTGCCACTCTAGTGGCAATCGCTCCGGCAAGGTCACGCCCCATGCCGGTGGCACCCATGAGAATGATCTCCGGCTTGTATTTTTCAATCAGGTGACAGCACCCCTCCACATACGCTTCAGTGCGGTAATGCTTATAAACCGGGGCATCAAGCAGATAAACCTTGGTGGCGCCATGGGCAAATGCTTCGCCGCACAGGTGTTCGACATTTTCGCCGAGCACCACGGCACAGAGCTCTACTCCCAACGTAGCTGCCAGACCGGCTCCGACACCGAGCAGCTCCCAGGATACCTTGGCAACCTCTCCCTCTGTTTGTTCTACAAAAACCCAAACGCCGCGATATTCAGCAAGTTTCCGGGCAAGAACAGCACCCTCTTCATCCTGCTCCTCAACAACAACAGCTCCTCCGGCCGCAGCGGCCAGTTCGGCGAGGATTTTCAGTTCCGCCTCGGTGAAATACATCTCCAGGGCAACCGCCGGGCAGATCTTGATGCATTTCTGACAGCCGATACACTTGGCCGTTTCAACGATCGGCTCACCGGTTTCAGTCATCTCGATGCAGTTAACCGGACAGGAGCTTTGGCAGCGTGCGCCGCAGGCGATGCACTTCCCGTCCAGCAGGCGGGCAACGCCCCGGGGTTTCTTCGGTTTTGGTTTGGAATCGGTCATAGCGGTAACATATCCTTCGCCATCAGTTTGTCTATCAACAGCGCTGCCGTCCCTGTCGGATCGGCGTAGCCGTCACCAATGATCTCCCCTTTGTCGCGTTCCGGAGAAAATATTTTTGATACCCAGGTGGGGGAACCTTTCAGGCCGATTTTCTGTTCATCCAACCCCAGGACTTTGTTATTCCACACTTCGACAATCGCTTCAGCCGCTTCAAGCCGCATCTGCACCTTGGGATAGCGCGGCCTGTTCAGTTCCCGAACGACGGTAAGCATGGCCGGCAGCGGAGCTTCCACAATCTCGTGACGCCCCTCCAGCTTGCGGCTGACGCGGATTTTTTTGGCCGCAAAGTCAAGGTTGATTATTTTGTCCACCAGGGTTAACTGGCGATAGTCAAGACGACTGGCGATCCCCGGTCCTACCTGGGCGGTATCACCGTCAATCGTCTGCTTACCGCACAGCACCAGACCGACCTCACCCACTTCCGCGTTCAACTTACTGATGGCGGCGGCCAGAACATTGCTGGTTGCCAGGGTGTCGGCACCGCCAAAGACCCGGTCAGACAGCAGGATGGCGTGATCAACACCCAGCGCAAGCGCTTTCTTTAACGTCCCCTCCGCATTGGGAGGCCCCATGGAAATAGCAGCAACCGTGCAGCCGAAACGGTCTTTCAGGCGCAGAGCCTCTTCCAGGGCATGGGTGTCATACGGGTTGACGATAAAGGGGATGCCATCACGGACCAGAGTGTTGGTGACCGGATCAATCTGAACCTGGGTTGTATCCGGGACCTGTTTGATGCAGACGACTATCAGCATGAACTGACTCCTGCAGGCTTATTTACAGCGAATTTCAAGTACTTTATTCGGGAAACGGTCATATCCGACGTGGCAGCGGAAGGTTTTTCAGGCTGCACCTTGGCGTAAATGTCAACTTCATACGTTCAGTGACGTCTCTTACATCAAAACAATGGCAAGATGCAAGCTATTATACTGCCACAAAAGGTATTTAAGCAGTATGAAAATTTCGTGGCCGGTATTTTGTATACAATAAAAGCCCGCCCGACTTTGTCGGGCGGGCTTCGTCGCCTCACATGCTACTTATTTGAGCGGTAACCGGCCTTGCCGGAGCTGTCCATAACTCCCTTACGGCAGTTCGCTGGTTCCCATCAGGTACCGGTCGCATTCACGAGCCGCCCCGCGTCCTTCGTTAAAGGCCCATACCACAAGACTCTGGCCGCGACGGCAGTCACCGGCGGCAAAAACACCCGGGATGCTGGTGCTGTATGTTCCAAATTCAGCCTTAATGTTACTGCGTGGATCCCGTGCAAGCCCGAGGGAGTCGATGAGCGGCTGCTCCGGCCCCAGGAAACCCATGGCCAGCAGCACCAGTTGCGCGGGACGCACCTGTTCGGTACCGGGAACCGGACGTGGGATAAACTGCCCCTTGTCATTCTTTTCCCAGACAACTTCAACCGTATGAACAGCGGCAACCGCTCCGTCCCCATCCCCCTCAAACCGTGTGGCGGTGGTCAGGAAAACACGAGGATCGGCTCCGAATTTAGCGGCGGCTTCTTCCTGGCCATAATCCACCTTGTGGGTTTTGGGCCACTCAGGCCAGGGGTTATCAGCGGCACGCTCGTCCGGCGAGCGGGGCATAATTTCCAACTGGGTGACACTGGTGCAGCCATGACGAAGCGAAGTGCCGGCGCAGTCGGTCCCGGTATCACCCCCCCCGATAATAATTACATCTTTCCCCTTGGCGGAGATGAAATCATCCGTGCCGTTCAGAAGCGCTTTCGTGTTGGCCGTCAGAAATTCCATGGCAAAATGGATTCCTTTCAGACTGCGCCCTTCAATGGGGAGATCGCGCGGCAGGGTCGCCCCGGTCGTCACCACCACCGCATCAAATTTGCGGCGTAATTTCGCGGTCGGGAGGCTTTCCCCCCCCACTTCAGTATTACAGACAAAGGTGATCCCTTCGGCTTCCATAAGCTTGATGCGACGCAGCAGCACCTGACGCTTGTCCAGCTTCATGTTGGGGATACCGTACATGAGGAGGCCGCCCGGCAGATCGGCCCGTTCATAGACCGTCACGCTGTGACCGGCCTTGTTCAACTGGGCAGCGGCCGAAAGTCCTGCAGGGCCGGAACCGACCACGGCAACTTTTTTCCCGGTGCGGACGGCAGGAGGAGCCGGCACGATCCACCCTTCTTCAAAACCGCGCTCGATAATACTGACTTCGATATTCTTTATGGTCACAGCCGGATCGATACTCGACAGCGTGCAGGACCCTTCGCACGGAGCCGGGCAGACCCGCCCGGTGAACTCCGGGAAGTTATTGGTTTTCAGCAGTCTGTCCAGCGCCTGATGCCACAGGCCGCGATACACCAGGTCATTCCACTCCGGAATCAGATTGTTGATCGGGCAGCCGCTGGCCATGCCGCTGATCAGCACCCCGCTGTGACAGAACGGAACTCCGCAGTCCATGCAGCGGGCACCCTGGGTGCGCAACTGATCAACCGGCATATGCAGATGGAATTCGTCCCAATCGTTAATACGCTCCAGCGGCGGCCGATCAGCCGGCACTTCGCGAATATATTCCATAAATCCAGTAGGTTTTCCCATAAGTCAGTTCCCTGTATCTGCTGTCTTTAGTAGTAGTAAGGCCCGCTTCCACACCGCTTCGAGTGGGAAGTGAGAGGGGTATCGGTTCAGTGCCCGCCGCTGTGCGAATTTTCTTCAAACGCTGCAGCCAGAGCATCATCACCGCTGAGACCGGCAGCCCGTGCCCGTTCAAGCGCCTGCAATACCCGTTTATAATCGGCCGGCATCACTTTGACAAACTGCGGCAGTACATTCTGCCAATTGATCAGCATCATCGTAGCCAGTGCACTTCCGGTATGTTCCTCATGTTTTTCGATCATCCCCTTGAGGATTGCGGCATCGGCGGCATCAAGCTGTTCCAGGCCGACCATCTCCCCGTTGCAGCGGGAGGCAAAATCGCCCTCTGCGTCAAAGACATAGGCAACACCGCCGCTCATGCCGGCGGCAAAATTGCGCCCGGTCTGCCCCAGTATCGCCACGGTTCCGCCGGTCATATACTCACAGCCGTGATCGCCTATCCCCTCAACAACCGCATTGACGCCGGAGTTGCGCACGCAGAACCGCTCGCCTGCCATACCACGGATATAGGCCGTACCGCTGGTCGCCCCGTAGAACGCCACGTTCCCGGCAATAATATTCTCTTCCGCCTTGAAAATCGAGCCCACGGGGGGATACACAATAATCGTCCCGCCGCTCAACCCTTTGCCCAGGTAATCATTGGCATCGCCCGACAGTTTCAGAGTTATGCCGCGCGGTATGAACGCCCCGAAACTCTGCCCTGCGGAACCGTTGAAGGTGAGGGTGACCGTATCGTCAGGCAGCCCGGCGGCTCCGTGGTGGCGGGTAATCTCGTTGCCAAGGATCGTTCCGACAACCCGATCCACGTTGGTAATCGACAATTCGCCCGTGACCTTTTCGCCTTTTTCAATAGCCGGCTGGCACAAGTCCAGCAGCGTGCTCATATCGATGGATTTTTCCAGGCCGTGATCCTGTTTTTCGGTGCAGTACCGGCCGACATTCAGCGCCACTTTCGGCTGGTACAGTATTTTTGAAAAATCCAGCCCCTTCGCCTTCCAGTGATCAACCGCTTTATTGGCCTCCAGCACGTCGCACCGGCCAACCATTTCGTTCAGGGTGCGGAAGCCAAGCTGCGCCATGATCTCGCGCAGTTCCTGGGCAACAAAGCGCATGAAGTTGACGACATACTCCGGCTTGCCGCTGAAATTCTTGCGCAGCTCCGGGTCCTGGGTGGCAACGCCGGTGGGGCAGGTGTTGCTGTGGCAGACCCGCATCATGACGCATCCCAGCGTCACCAGCGGGGCGGTGGCAAAACCGAATTCCTCTGCACCAAGCAGAGCGGCAATGGCCACGTCGCGACCGGTCTTCAACTGGCCGTCCGCTTCAATAATAATCCGGCTGCGCAGGTTGTTCAGCAGCAGGGTTTGATGTGTTTCAGCCAGGCCAAGCTCCCAGGGGAGACCGGCATGCTTGATACTGGAGATCGGTGATGCTCCGGTACCGCCATCGTAACCACTGATCAGGACAACATCAGCATGGGCCTTGGCGACCCCGGCGGCGATCGTGCCGACACCGACTTCAGACACCAGCTTGACGCTGATGCGGGCGCGCCGGTTGGCGTTCTTCAGGTCGTGGATCAATTCGGCCAGATCCTCGATGGAGTAGATATCATGGTGCGGCGGCGGCGATACCAGACCGACGCCCGGTGTGGTATGACGGGTTTTTGCAATCCAGGGATACACCTTGTGGCCGGGCAGTTCGCCCCCCTCGCCCGGTTTGGCCCCCTGGGCCATCTTGATCTGCAGTTCGCCGGCGTTGGTCAGGTAGTCACTGGTGACCCCGAAGCGCCCCGATGCCACCTGTTTGATGTTGCTGTTCTTTGAATCACCCTGCTCGTTGGTCCAGGTAAAGCGCTCTGGATCTTCGCCCCCCTCGCCGGTGTTGGATCTGCCGCCGATGCGATTCATGGCAATCGCCAGCGCTTCGTGGGCTTCCTTGCTGATAGAGCCGTAGGACATGGCACCGGTCTTGAAGCGGCGCATGATCGTTTCTACCGGTTCAACCTCATCAAGTGGAACTGACGGGATATTCTTCTTGAAATTCAGCAGACCGCGCAGGGTGTAGTGACGCGTGTTCTGGTCGTCGATCAGTGAGGAGAATGCCTTGAATTCCTGGTAATCCCCGGTGCGGGTCGCCTTCTGCAGCGAGGTGATGGTCAGGGGATTGTACTGATGCTCCTCGCCGTCCTTGCGCCACTGGTACACACCCCCCGCAGGGAGTGCCACTTCGTGGGACACCCGTTCCGGATAGGCACGTGCGTGGCGTTCCATCAACTCCCGGGCGATGCCGTCAATATCGGTTCCGCCGATACGGGACGGCGTCCAGGTGAAGTAACGGTCGATAACTGTTTGATGCAGGCCGACAGCCTCGAAGATCTGGGCGCCGCGATAGCTCTGCACGGTGGAAATCCCCATCTTGGCCATGGTCTTGACCACACCCTTGATGGAGCCTTTTATGAAGTTCTTGACCGCTTTTTTGTGATCGAGTCCCGGCAGCATACCCTGCAGAATCATGTCATCCAGGGATTCAAAGGCCAGATAGGGGTTGATGGCATTAACGCCGTAGCCGAGCAGCACGGCAAAGTGATGCACTTCCCGTGGTTCGCCCGATTCCAGCACCAGTGAGACCAGGGTGCGGGTGCCGCTGGCAACCAGATGGTGATGCAGGCCGGATACGGCCAGCAGCGCAGGAATAGCCGCGTTGCCGCTATCGACACCGCGATCGGAAAGAATCAGGATGTTGCAGCCCGCCTCCACCGCCACATCAGCAGCCGCAAACAGCGCTTCCAATCCTCTTTCCATCGCTGCAGCACCGCGAGACACCGGGAAGAGCAGCGACAGAGTCGCAGACTTGAAGCCGGGACGGTCGATCTGACGCAGTTTTTCCAGTTCCTGATTGCACAGGAACGGACTATCCAGCTTGATCCTTCGGGCGTTGGCCGCCGTCGGTTCCAGCAGGTTCCCTTCCGAGCCGATGAGCGTGATCGTGGAGGTAACAATCTCTTCACGGATCGGGTCGATGGGCGGATTGGTTACCTGGGCGAACAGCTGCTTGAAATAGTTGTACAGCATCTGGTTCTGACTGGAGAGTACCGCCAGCGGTGTATCGGTTCCCATGGAGCCCAGCGGCTGCATACCGTCAACGGCCATCGGCCCGAGAATAACGCGCTGGTCTTCGTAGGTGTAGCCGAAGGCCTGCTGACGCTGGACCAGGCTGCTCTGATCAGGTGGGAACATATTAGCCGTGTACGGCAGATCTTCCAAAAGGACGTAATTATCGCGCAGCCATGTGGCGTAGGGGTTGGCTGCCGCCAGCTCCTTTTTGATCTCTTCGTCCGGTACGATGCGCCCCTGTTCCGTATCCACCAGGAACATCTGCCCCGGCTGGAGCCGACCCTTGCTCAGGATGCGACCCGGCTCGATTTTCAGAACCCCCGCCTCCGATGCCATAATGACCAGATCATCACTGGTGATGTAGTAGCGGGAAGGACGCAGTCCGTTACGGTCCAGAACCGCTCCGATGCTCCGGCCGTCAGTAAAGGCGATGGCAGCAGGACCGTCCCACGGGGCCATGAGGCAGGAATGATATTCGTAAAATGCCCGCTTTTCCTCACTCATGGCGGTATGGTTTTCCCACGGTTCCGGTACCATCATCATGATGGCGTGGGGCAGGGAGCGGCCGCTCATGACCAGCAGTTCCAGACAGTTATCAAACATGCCGGAATCCGAGCCCCCGGTGTTGATAATCGGCAACAGTTTTTTTATGTCATCGCCGAACAGCTCGCTGGTGATATGGTTCTGGCGGGCGTTCATCCAGTTGACGTTACCGCGCAGGGTGTTGATCTCGCCGTTGTGGGCCAGGAAATGATACGGATGGGCACGGTCCCAGCTGGGGAACGTATTGGTGGAGAAGCGGGAATGCACCAGGGCGATGGAGCTTTCCATGGCCGGGTCGCGAAGTTCCGGGAAATACCGGTCCACCTGTGCCGGCATGAGCATCCCCTTGTAGATTATGGTCCGGGTGGAAAGGCTGCAGACGTACCAGTTTTCGTCAACGCCGGCGCGACGGATTTCGTTGGTCGCCCGCTGATTGATTATATACAGCTTGCGGCTGAAGGCCTGCTCATCAGCACAGTCAAGCGGTCGCTTTAGGAACAGCTGCCGCACCATCGGCTCCCCCTCCCAGGCGGTATTCCCCAGGGAGGAATTGTCCGTCGGCACATTGCGCCAGCCGATAAGCTCAACACCTTCTTCCACCAGAATTTTTTCCAGGATATGGCGGGCACTGTTGCGCTCGGTCGCCTTCGGAGAGGTGAAGATCATGCCCACGCCGTAGTGGAGCGGCTCCGGCAGTTCCATGCCAAGCGGCGCGCAGACCGAGCGGAGGAAACTGTCCGGCATCTGCATGAGAATGCCGGCGCCGTCGCCCGTATTAGGCTCGCAGCCGCAGGCGCCGCGGTGATCAAGATTGACAAGAATCTCGAGGGCCTGGCTGACGATCTCGTGTGACTTCTTCCCCTTCATATTGGCAACAAAACCGACGCCGCATGCGTCATGTTCCATCTGGGGATCGTAAAGGCCCTGTTTTACCGGTAGTCCGTTGCTTTTCATGGGGTAACCTTTGTACGTTTTCTTTTTATGTGTGCCCCGCACATACAGGGGCGGGCAGCTTTCATTAGCAGAGAACGTGCCACACTGAACACCGGTCGCATCACCGCCGGCGCCACCTCTATAAGTTAGCTAGTTATGCCGTTATTTTACAGTAACGCAAGGAAAACGGTATGTTCCCGCTAATTTATTGTGAGTTGTTATCGTACACGCATGAGTACATTTAGCCGCTTCAGCAAAACATAAAAGGCCCGGCGGATGGCCGGGCCTTTTGGGAAGCAGAACGTGCGCTACTCAACGGTCAGATAATCAGCTTCGGTTCACTGCATGCCTGAATATCGGCGGCGGTATAACCGGGCGCGACCTCAACAAGACGGAGCCCCTCCGGGGTGACATCCAGCACCGCACGATCAGTGATAATCCGGTTAATCACCCCCTTGCCGGTCAGCGGCAGGGTGCAGCTGTTGAGGATCTTCGTTTCCCCCAGCTTGTTGCAATGCTCCATCAGCACCACAATCCGCTTGGCACCATGCACCAGATCCATGGCGCCCCCCATCCCCTTGACCATCTTGCCCGGGATTACCCAGTTGGCCAGGTCACCCGAAGCGGAAGCCTCCATCCCCCCCAGAATAGCCAGATCAATATGCCCCCCCCGGATCATGGCAAACGACTCGGCACTGCTGAAGGTGCAGGAACCGGTAATCATTGTGATGGTTTCCTTGCCGGCGTTGATCAGATCCGGGTCCAGATCCTCCTCAAGCGGATAGGGACCGATACCGAGCAGGCCGTTTTCGGACTGCAGCACCACCCGTTTCCCCTCGGGAATATAGTTTGCCACCAGGGTCGGCATACCGATCCCCAGATTGACGTAATAGCCGTCTTCAATTTCCTGCGCAGCCCGCTGGGCCATCTCTTCGCGCGTCAATGCCATGGTAGCTCCTTTCTATATCCGCACGGTGCGGCGCTCAACCCGCTTTTCATGGCCGCTGCAGGCGATGATGCGCTGTACGTAAATGCTGGGGGTGTGAATCTGGTCAGGATCGAGTTCGCCCGGCTCCACCAACTCCTCCACCTCGGCGATGGTGATCTTTCCGGCGGCCGCCATCATCGGATTGAAGTTGCGGGCGGTCTTGCGGTAAACCAGATTACCGAAGCGGTCCCCCTTCCACGCTTTTACAATCGAAAAGTCTGCGGTCAGGCCGGTTTCCAGCAGATACTCCTTGGCACCGAAAAGCCGTGTCTCGCGCCCCTCGGCAATCGGAGTACCAACTCCGGCAGGGGTGTAGAACGCCGGAATGCCGGCACCGCCGGCCCGGATCCGTTCCGCCAGGGTTCCCTGCGGCACCAGCTCCACCTCCAGTTCGCCCGCCAGATACTGCCGCTCGAACTCCTTGTTTTCGCCGACGTAGGAGGAGACCATTTTTCTGATCTGCTTGTTCTGAAGGAGAATGCCAAGACCCCATCCGTCCACGCCGCAGTTGTTGGAAATGACCGTCAGGTCACACACCCCGGACTCGCGCAGCCCCTGAATCAGCTTTTCCGGAATCCCCACCAGCCCGAAACCGCCGGCTAAAATGCTGGCACCGTCACGAATCCCTTCCAGCGCCTCTTCTATGCTTGTACAGACAACCGCCATGATCCACTACCTCCAATAAATTCGACCCTAGTATTGCGGGTCAAAACGACAGCAAACAAAATTTCACTCTGCTCAAACCTTTTACAGAGAGATTGCCCAGAATGCAATACCATTTTTACAATTCAGAACCAATGTTTTAAAATGTGGTATTCCCTGTCAAGCTATAGCAATGTTTCTTGTCCGCAGATGGATTACCATTTCGTAATCAGGTTTTATGCTGCTGTTTTCTTGTGTACCGCAGAGATTTATAGTAGCTTCGCATCCATTCTTTTACACACCCGTATGATGAACCCGACTTTCCATATCCGAACAGAGGAACAAACCATGACAGACCAACCCGAAAAACTTGACCTTACCTCCCATGACATAGTCGGAGATACACGGCAGGAACAGCCTCTGAGTAAGACTGTCAGCGTCACCAGCCTTAAGACAGTGTAAGGGGCATACGCACATGTCTCCTGATTTGCTCGATAAAATACTTGGGGCTGCCCGAGTTGGTGAAACAACCGACTGGGAATTTAAGTCTGCCAAAGGCGGCTTCCCTCGAAGCTTTTGGGAAACTTATAGCGCCATGGCAAACAATGAAGGCGGGGTCATAATTTTCGGCGGCCGCGAGAGCGAGGGCACTGTCACTCTTGACGGGCTCTCTCATGAACAGGCTGCACAGCACCAAAAATATTTCTGGGATAACGCGAACAACCGAAATACTGTCAGCATCAACCTTCTTGCCACTCATGATGTGACTGTTGTCGAGCTTGACGATACGGTTTTGCTTGCCTTCCATATCCCGCGCGGTACCAGAACACAGCGCCCCGTCTATCTCGGACCAAATATGTTTGGCCATACGTTCCGTCGGCAACATGAAGGTGATTACCGATGTACAGATGCCGATGTGAGACACATGTTGGCTGACGCTGATGAGACACCGGCGGACCATCGTATAACCGGCGGCGCTGGAGCAGATACCACTTAAGCGGGGGCGGCGTTACTGCCCCTACTCTCTTTGACGCCTTACAGAAAGATGCTGACTCCTCTCATTTGGACGGGAGACTCCTCTCATTTGGACGGAGACTCCTCTCATTTGAATGAGGTAAACATTGAGCTACAAAAGCTTGCAGAGCCAGTTTCCAACAAAGGAAAGGCACCGGTTTCTCTTGTTAGAGAGGTGATTTTCCGCTTGTGCACAGGTCGCTATCTATCGGCTGAAGAGTTGTCGCGTTTGCTCAATAGAAGCCAACATAACATCAGAAATAGACACCTGACACTCATGGTTACCGAGGGGCTACTCACATTGCGCTATCCGGATAGTGTTAATCGCCCTGACCAAGCCTACACCGCAACAGACAAGGATGCGCAATGAAGATTCAATTTGATGCGAACCAGCAGTTTCAGCTTGACGCTGTTGCAACCACTTTCTCCTGCAGGGTGAAGTAGTGTTCCGGGAGATCCGTACGTAACAGATGCCAATTGAAGGTGACCCCCATAACGTGTAGGCAGCATCTAAACATAACGAGAAAAAACGATATGGACTTACTGAAACACCTCAACCCCCCCCAAAAGGAAGCTGTGCTGCACGGCGAGGGGCCGTTGCTGATCCTGGCCGGTGCCGGATCGGGCAAGACCCGCGTCATCACCCACCGCATCGCCCACCTGATTAGGGAGCGGGGGGTCCGCCCCTGGAACATCATGGCGGTGACCTTCACCAACAAGGCGGCGCGGGAAATGGCAGAGCGGGTCGGCAAACTGCTGGGCGGGGGCGACCTGCCGCTCATCTCCACCTTTCACGCCGCCTGCGGCCGCATCCTCCGCCGCGACATCCACCACCTCGGTTTTCAATCCACGTTTGCCATTTATGACGACCGCGACAGCGAACGGCTTCTGAAGGACGTCATTGCCGAAATGTACCTGGACGAAAAGCGCTTTGCCGCCAAAGCGGTTTCCGCTCGGATTGACGATTTTAAAAACCGTGGCCTTTTCCCGGAGGATATCGGCTCGATCCCCCCCGGTGACACCTACAACCAGCGGGTGGTGGAAATTTACGCCGCCTATCAGCAGCGCCTCAAAAAGTGCAACGCCCTCGATTTCGGCGACATGATGATCCAGACCGTACGCCTCCTGTCCCGGTTCCCGGAGGTCTGCGCCTTCTACCGGGAACGGTTTCAATGGCTGCTGGTGGACGAATATCAGGATACCAACCCGGTGCAGTACACCCTCATCCGTCTGCTGGCGGGAGAGCGCAAAAACCTCTGCGTCGTCGGTGACGACGATCAGTCCATCTACTCCTGGCGCGGGGCCGATATCCGCAACATCCTTGAATTTGAGAAGGATTTTCCCGGTGTCGCCATCATCCGGCTGGAGCAGAATTACCGTTCCACCGCCACAATCCTCAATGCGGCGGGGGAGGTGGTCAAACAGAATTTCGGCCGGAAAGGGAAAACCCTCTGGACCGAAAATCCGGTCGGGGAACCGATCCGCTACGAACGGGTTGAATCGGACCGGGAAGAAGCCCGCTACGTCAACCGTGAGATTACCCAACTGCTCCGCCGGGGCATACCTCTGGACGAGATGGCGGTGTTCTACCGAACCAACGCCCAGTCCCGTCTGATCGAGGAATCGCTGGTCAGCAGCGCCCTCCCCTACCACATCGTCGGCGGCGTCCGCTTCTATTCCCGTATGGAGGTAAAGGATATCCTGGCCTACCTGCGGGTGCTGGACAACCCGGCGGACGAAGTATCGTTCAAGCGCATCATCAACGTCCCGGCCCGGGGCATCGGTTCCAGCACCGTTGACAAAATCTCCCTGGAAGCGGGCCGGCGCGGCGTGAGCTTTTTTGAGGCGCTGCGTGACGCCGCCGGCGGCGGGGTGTTGAGCGCTGGTCCACGCGGCAAGGTTGCCCTGTTTGTCGCCCTGATGGACGGATTCCGGGAAGGTGCCGACAGCCTGGCGGAGTTGACGCGAACGGTCATGCGGGAAAGCGGCTATCTGGACCGGCTGAAAAACGGCGGCGACCCGGATGATGCCGAGCGACTGGAAAACCTGGAACAGCTCCTGGCCGCCATCGAGGAGTTCAGCGAAAAGAACCCGGAAGCGGGATTGTCGGAATTTCTGGAGCAGGTGTCTCTGGTTTCCGACCTGGAGCAGGGGGAGGCGGGGCAGTCGTCGGTCACCCTCATGACCCTGCACGCCGCCAAAGGGCTGGAATTCAAGGTTGTCTTCATGATCGGCATGGAGGAGCGGCTTTTCCCGCACGTGCGCTCCCTGGACGATCTGGACGGCATGGAGGAGGAACGCCGCCTCTGCTACGTCGGCATGACCCGCGCCCGCGAACGGCTTTACCTGCTGAATGCCCGCCGGAGATACCTGTTCGGCCAGGAACAGTGCAACCCGCCGTCGCGCTTTATCAAGGATATCCCGGCCGAACTGCTGGAAGAGGGGGACCGGGGAGTCGGAGTCGCCCCCTTCGCCATGGGCAGAACGGAGCGGCAGGGCTCATACACGGTCGGCTTCACTGCGCCCCGCACCCAGCCATCTCCCCCCTCTCCCCACAATCTGGCTGCCGCGCTGGAGTTTTCGGACCCGGATGACATTCAGGTCATCCCCGAGCCGTCGGAGGAGTATGGCGATATTTTTCTCGGTATGCGGGTGCGCCACGGCAAGTTCGGCATCGGTACCATCAGAAAAATCGAAGGAGAGGGGGACGGGCAGAAAGCGGTTGTCTGGTTCAACTCGGTGGGACCCAAAAAACTCATGGTGCGCTTCGCCGGCCTGGAACGGGCGTAGGCGGTGGCCCCGGGAGAAACAGCATGCGCAGCACAGAAATCAAAACACGCCTGAGGGAACTGGGCAGCCCGGAAGACGCCCTGTTCCTGCAACGCTTCTTCAAAACCGCCCCCGGCCAGTACGGACACGGTGACATCTTCATCGGGGTGCGCGTTCCGGATACACGGCGGCTGCTGAAGGAGTTCAAGGGCTTGACCGCCGATGATGTTATGCCGCTGCTCAGATCGCCTGTCCACGAGGAGCGGCTCTTTGCCCTGCTGGCTCTGGTACGCTCCTTTGCCGCCGGCAACGAGGCCGTTCGGGAGCAGGTGTACCGCCTGTATCTGGGCAACACCGCATGGATCAACAACTGGGACCTGGTGGACATCTCGGCACCGCATATCGTGGGCGCCTTTCTGGAAGGGAAAAACAGTGAACCGCTGTATCAACTGGTCCGGTCAGAGAGCCTCTGGGAGCGCCGCATCGCCATACTGGCCACATTCCACTTCATCCGGCGGGGGCACTTTGACGACACCCTCGCCCTTGCCCGACTGCTGCTCCATGATCGAGAGGATCTGATGCACAAGGCGGTCGGGTGGATGCTGCGCGAGGTGGGTAAACGTGATCAGGCGGTGGCGGAGGAATTCCTGAAAGAGCAGTGCCGGGTCATGCCCCGCACCATGCTGCGCTATGCCATAGAAAAATTCACCCCGGAGTTGCGGCAGCAGTATCTGAGGGGTTTCCGGGAGGGTTGAAATCTGAAAACCGGTTCAACACTGAGACACGGAGACACGGAGACACAGAGAAAATCTAAACAAAGTAACCAACTGGAATAAAAACCCGGCATGAAAGCCTACTCTTATGGTGTAAGGCTTTTTTATTTTTAATTTTAAAGATTTCTCAGTGTCTCTGTGCCTCTGTGTTTAATATTCAGACTCTCACAACACCACCCCGTGCAGATCCCGCCGGCGATAGCGCCAGGCGAATGCCGCCCCCCGGAAGTACCAGTCGATCAGAAACACCCCCCACACGGCGTAGAGTGAAAGATGCAGCCAGCTCGATGCCACCCACGACAGCGCAACCCTGATCCCCCACATGGCAACCAGCGTGACGATGAACACATAAAAGGTATCGCCGGTACCCCGCAGACTGCCGGCATACACAAATGATATCGCCAGCGGCACCTGGGCAAAGGCGACCAGGCGCAGAAACACACTCCCCTTTTCGATTACATCCGGGTCACTGCTGAAAAGGCCGATCAACAGGTGCGGCGCAAAGAAAAATATGAGCGCCATGGCGGTCATGACGCCCACCGCCAAACGCAGCGCCTCATTGTGGCTGATGCGGGCACGGCGGATTTTGCCGGCGCCAAGCGATTGCCCCATGAGTGTTGCGGCGGCAATACCCATGCCGGCACCCGGCATGAAAGAGAGCGACTCGATGGAAAGACCGATCTGGTGAGCGGCATAGGCGGTCGTGCCGTAGGCGATGATGAAACTGGAGTAGAACAGCTGGCCGCTCTGCTGGGCGACACGCTCCAGCGCCACCGGCCAGCCGACCCTCCAGATCCTTCCGAAAAGCTGAAAGTCCGGGGAGCTGAATCTGATGTACCGTTTGCGCAGCGCCTGGATCAGCAGATAGGCGAAGCCGATGAATTCAGAGCTGTTGATGGCGATGGCGGCCCCCTTGACCCCGAGCGCCGGCATCCCTAATTTGCCGTAGATCAGCGGCCAGGCGATCAGCACGTGGAGGATGTTGACCAGGATGATGGCCTCCATGGGGGTACGGGTGTTGCCGGCGCCATGCATGATGGCCGAGAGGAGATTCAACCCGGTGGTCCAGACCATCCAGAGAAACACCAGCCGGATATATTCGGCAGCCAGCGCCTGAACATCGGGAGCCGCCCCCATCAGCCGGGCGATATCTCCCCCCCAACGGGAACCGGCCAGAGAACAGAGCGCTGTCATGGCCAGACCGGCCAGACAGGCCACGTACGCCGCACGTCCGGCATCTTCCCGCCGTCCGGCGCCCCACAGGTGCGAAATCACCACCGTTACGCCGGTGGACAACCCCCAGAACACCGTCATCGTCGTCACCATCAGCAGTTGTCCCAGACCGGTGGCGGCGATGGCGGCAGCGCCCAGACCGCCGGTCAGGAAAACGTCAACGATGGACACCAGCCGCTGGAAAAGGGATGAAAGCAGTACCGGCATGGAGAGGCGGAACACATCCCGCCGGATCGAGACCGGCTTGCGGGACGGAGTATTGGTAAAAGGGATCCACATACGGTTTGTTATACGGCCCACGGGGGGGAAGGTCAATAATTTCAGGCGATGTGCGCAACTGGCAGTGATTTGTATTGTTCGGTTCGGCAGGGGTCCATCGACGAAAACATGGCCGTCACGATATGCAGAAATATTCCGCCGCCATTTTCAGGTTGAGAAAGCGGACCTTCTGAGGTATTCTTCGCCGGCACACTAAAAGGGTGGTACCAGCTATCGGGACACACTTTTTTACCCTTACAAACAAGGAGTCACATCATGGCCAGTCTTAACAAGGTAATGCTGATAGGAAACCTGGGAAAAGATCCTGAAGTCCGCTTCACCGCATCCGGTCAGGCGGTAGCGAGCTTTTCTCTTGCCACCAGCGAAAAGTTCAAAGGAAAAACCGGCGAATGGGAAGAGCGCACAGAGTGGCACTCCATAACCCTGTGGGGCAAACTGGCCGAAATCGCCGGGGAATATCTCTCCAAGGGCAAGACCGTCTATATTGAAGGGCGTCTGCAGACCCGCAAGTGGCAGGATAAAAGCGGCAACGATCGCTACACCACTGAAATAGTCGGAGACAAAATGCAGATGCTTTCCGCCAAGGGCGAACGAAGCGGCGGCGATGCCCCTTCAACCCCCAAAACCACCGGCAGCAGCCATGAAGAGCCCCCGTTTCAGGATGACGACATCCCGTTCTAGTCCGGCATTTTATGTCAGCAAAGTCCCATCAGACAAGGTTCTGGTGGGACTTTTTGTTATTGCTGCCCGGCAGGTAAATAGTAATTTTTTGCGAGAGGGAAATCAGTATGCCGGTAATTCGACAGATTGCCCAAATGGGGCACCCCGTATTGCGCCAGATCAGCGTGAGTATTCCTGATCCGACTGACTCCGCCATCCGTGTGCTGAATGAAGACCTCCTGGCGACAATTCGCTACTCGCACGGTGTCGGTATCGCCGCCCCCCAGGTATTCGAATCGCTCCGCATGGTCATCATCGCCTCTCGCCCGAACCCGCGCTATCCACACGCTCCGGAAATGGACCCGACGACACTGATTAATCCGGAACTGCTCTGGACGTCTGAGGAAGTGGAGTCCGGGTGGGAAGGATGCTTGAGCATCCCCGGTATGCGTGGTCTCATCCCGCGCCATCTTTCTGTGGGTGCCTGCTTTCAGACGCTGGCGGGTGAAAAACGGGAGGTGGAGTTTACCGGCTTTCCGGCGCGCGTTTTCCAGCACGAGTTCGACCACCTGAACGGCCTTCTGTTTATCGACCGCCTGGAGAGCCTGCATAACCTGCTGACTGAACAGGAATTTGTAAGACGCACGGAATAAGACCGGTCTGTCATCTGACGGAGCGGTTCAGCCTGCTACCAATCAATGGAGAGTTTTTATGTCACTGTATATGTGCGGTCGTGTCGTCAGATCTGCCGGTTTTATCGTCGCAGCGTTACTCTGGGTCTCGCCGCTGCTTGCTGCGGAGTACAAGACCGGCGTCAATGTCCAGCTTATCAAGCGATCCACAACAACCGGCAACGGCCAGAAAATAGTCTACCCCGTGACTGACAATCCGGAGGTCACTGCCATGACAGTTGAAATACTGCCGGGAATGGAAACCGGTTGGCACACGCACCTTGTCCCGGTCTACGGGTACGTTATGGCGGGCAGCCTTACTGTCGAACTTGAGGGGGGCAAGGAACTTACCTTCAGTGAGAAGGATGCCATCATTGAGGTAGTCAACTCCGCACACAACGGAAAAAACAAAGGAACACAGCCGGTTAAGCTGGTGGTTTTTTATATTGGTGCAGAGGGAAAACCGAATGTCAACAAGACACCGCCGCCAACGGGTCATGAAGGCAGCCACCCGTAACTGATACACACCTGGTAACTGAAGGAGTAACTCATGCGCTTTCGCGGTAGCAGGATCTTCCTCGCACTACTTCCATTTTTTCTTTTCATCCCGTTAACAGCCATGGCGCAGACAGCCAGGCCGCAAGTCACCATGGCCGAGGCGGCGGGGCAGGCGCTGGTTGATGCCGGGGCCGCTGTTGTCAACTGCGTACCTGCTACCGGCGCTGTGGCCGTGTATGAGGCATGGATGGCGTCTGCCAAAAAAACACTCCCGTATCACTATCATGAGGAAGTGGCACTGGGAATGGCCATGGGCACCTCTCTTGCCGGCCGGCGCAGTGCGGTTATCGTTAAATCACATGGGCTGGCCAAGGCCGGCAACGCCCTCATCGATGCGTGGACGCTGGGTACTGAAGGTGGGTTGGTCATACTGGTGGCTGCGGATAAAGAAGGAAAATCTTCCGACTCCATCTTTGATGTGGATCTCTTTGTGAGCGGAACGAGAGTACCATTTCAGCGACTGGGGCCTGGAGATGTGTACAACGGCATTGTCGCCGCCTTTGACCGTTCCGAAGCCATGGGGCTTCCGGTGGTGGTGCTGCTGGAGGACGATGATCTTGCCACGAGTGTAACCGGGCCGCCCCGGGCAGCAGTAAGCTCCCGTCCCTGGGCTATTCCACGCAGAGACCCTCTTCGTCACGTCCTGGCACCCATGAATACGAAATATCCGTACCAGGTGGCCCAGGCAAAACTGGCCGGCCGGAACTGGAAGGGGATAGCCCGTCCCACTCTTCCCGTAATCCCCGAAGGTGTTCCCTCCAAATTCCAGGCGACTATCCGCTCATATATGCCGGTCTTTGATATTCTCAAGGAGATGCGCGGCAGGATTGACTTCATCATGGGTGACACCGGCACCAGCACATTATTTGCCTTTCCTCCCTATGACATCATTGATGCGGCAACCTATTACGGCGGCAGCATCCCTTTAGCCGCCGGAGCGATCCAGGGGGGTGCCCGAAAAGCTTGGGCCGTAACCGGTGACTGGTCTTTCACCGCCGCCGGGCACCTGGGTCTGCATGAAGCTTTCCATGTGGGGATTCCTGTAAAGATACTTATTTTGCACAACCGCGTTGCCGTGGCAACCGGGGGGCAGGCTATGGATGAAGAGCTTTTTGAACGGCTGCTGAAGTCCTACCCCGACTTCATGCGCCGTGTGAATATCAGTAATCGTACGGAACTTCGGTCCACCCTGCAGGCAGCACAGGAGTCCAACCGGATGGAAATTGTGGTGGTTGATTTCCCGTGACAACCGCCCAAGAAAACCCGCGCTGCGACAGGCGCGGGAGCATGGTCTTGCCCGGCCTGCTACAAAAATTATTTCCCGTAAAACGCTGATATATTTTTTTCTTGCTTTTTTATATTTTTTTCTA
>CAINRC010000140.1 GCA_903852495.1 uncultured Geobacteraceae bacterium
ACGATAATGGACAATGGTTTGCCCAATACGTAGCGCTCTCCCTTCGGGGAGAGCGAGGATTGAAACGGTTTTCAGCTCGGCCAAAAAGGTTTCTGCATTGGTAGCGCTCTCCCTTCGGGGAGAGCGAGGATTGAAACTGCCAAAAGCGCATCATCCGTCTTAACAGGTCGGGTAATCGGCGTCCAAAATTGACCCACCTCAGCACCCTCCTCCATACTCTCTGGAATCTGTCAGAGAGAGGAGTATTCAAAGGAGATGCTGAACGTGGAGACCATCCGTAAAGTCCGTCAGGCTCATTTTAGAGACGGCAAGGGGATTCGTGAGATAACCCGCGACTTCAACCTTTCCCGCAATACTGTCAGAAACATTATCAGAACCGGCTTAATCGACCAGAAGTACGTACGGAGCGAACAGCCGCATCCCAAGCTCGGTTCCTTTATTGAGCGGTTGACTGAACTGTTGAAGGAGGCCACCGGCGCAGCGCCCAGATCCTGTTTGAGCAACTGCAGCGGGAAGGATTTGAAGGCGGCTATGACGCTGTTCGTCGTTATGTGGGCACATGGAAGAAAGCAGACGGCACGGCTTCAGTCAAAGCCTACGTCCCTCTTGAATATGACCCCGGAGACGCCTTCCAGTTCGACTGGAGTTACGAGCAGGTGGAGTTGGGTGGCATCCCGGTCGGAGTTAAGATCGCCCACTTCCGTCTACTCCTTGTGTCCCATGAAACCTCCGTTCAGATATTGAAAGGAGACATGGTACAGGTTGTAGTCAGCGCCGTGCCAAAGATTACCCGAAGTGGGGGAATGCTCTTGAAAATGGGGTGGAGTGAATGCTCTTGAAAAATCAGGAGTTCAGGTGGGGGAATGGTGCTGAAAAATGACATTTGGGGTTGGTTGAGAATTTTGAGCCATGAGATCCCTTTATATGCAGTCGATGATCTTTAATCTGCCTTTGGATTTAATTGCTCAGATTGATGCTGGAGTCAAATACGATAGAGTGAACAAAATAATAGCCACCAGGCTAATTCCTGATGGCTATTATTTTAATTGTCTCCATCTTCTTCTGGAGGTACGTACTTCGTCCAACAGTTTTGTGGTTTGCGCCCCATTTTGAGGTCGTCTAAGTAATCACTCCATGCTTGCATAAACTGCTGGCGCTCGTGCATGAATGCGACGCGGTCATAAGCGGTACCGTTCGGTGACATCGTTTTATGCGCGAGCTGTATTTCTAAATATTCCAGGTCCGTGTGTAGTCGCTCGCGGGCCACCGTTCTTGCAGTCGCTCGCCAGCCGTGAGGAGTTATTTCGTCCTTAAATCCCATCCTAACAAGCGCTATGGATGCAGTACGAGCGCATATTGGTTTAGGACTATTTTTCTTACTCGCAAATACATAGCGACTTGTACCCGCTCGTCCTTTGAGGCTTTCTATAATATCAAATGCTTGTCGCGAGAGAGGCACAAAATGAGCCTTCTTCATCTTCATTTTTTCGGCCGGAATATCTAAACGCTTTTCTTCATAATCAATTTCCGACCATTCCAGCAATCGGAGTTCGCTCGGACGGGTGAATAGCATCGGATACAACTGAAGCAAAGCTTGTGTTTGTACACGACACTTAATAAAGTTAGGGTCTCGTATATTGTTCAGAAAAAGCGCTATATCTGCAGGCTTTGTAAGTGCAGGGTAATTTGTTGTCTGGATCGGAGACAACACTCCGTCTAACAATTCACCGGCCGGACTATGCTTAATGTAGCGTTTTTTAACAGCGTAGCGGCATATTTGAGTAAGATAGCCCTTCACCTTGTGAGCGAGCACAAGGGCATCGCGGGCTTCGATTTCTTCCAATATTTTTTCTAAATCTTCAGGTTCAATTCCAGAGATCGGGATATGTCCTATCTTTTTAAAAACGTTTGTTACGAGGCGAGATAGTACGACCTCACTGTACGCAGAGCTCCAAGGCTTTTTCTTAGGCTTGTTGTGCCAAGAACGAGCTATGTTTTCGAATGAATCTGGAGCAGCATATGTTTTGCCAGCAACGGCTTTTGATATTTTTTTTTCTTCAGCAGGGTCAATGCCATTTTCGACTTTTTTTCTTAGATAGGTTCTCTTCTCTCGGACGTCCTCAAGTGATAGTTCAGGGTAGGAACCTAAAGCGAGCAGTTTTTCTTTATTACGGAGTCTATATTTAAATCGCCAGAGCTTACTTCCTGGTATTTTTTTCTCTTTTCCGTTTTCGTCAATTATTATTTTGTCGGGGAGAATTAGCAAAAACAGGCCGCCGCCATCAAAGATGGTAAATTGCCTTTCTATTGCATTGCCAGTGTAGCCTTCCTTTTTTAACTTCTTCAATTTGATTGAAGCTGCGTATTCAACCTCTTTGTCCGTCAACTGCGGAACCTTGCGAGCCATAAAAAGTGTTCCTTTCTAATATAGGTATATTTCAAAAAGCAAACACATAATAGGTATATGTGATTTTAAAAGATATACCTATTATTTGTGGATATAGGCGAACCGCTGCGGACAGATATGGATTGTTATATATCTTCGTACTTGTAACAAGCTGTTTTTATGAAGTTTATGGACGAGTATGGACAGGTAAAAAGCTTGTTGCCGTCCTGCTGCTGGATGGGAAAAACCGCATCATCCGGCGGGTGCAAATCTCACAAGGCAGCCTCAATCAGAGCATCGTCCACCCGCGTGAGGTCTTCAACCCGGCCGTGAAGGAATCCGCCGCCGCCATGATTCTGCTGCACAACCACCCCACCGGCGACCCGAACCCCAGCAGCGAAGATATTGCCATCACCCGGCGCCTGAAGGAGGCGGGGGAACTCATGGGGATCAAGGTGCTGGACCACATCATTATCGGCGATGAGGAGTACCTCAGTTTCGTGGAGCGGGGTCTGTTGTAGAATCCTTCGCCAACGCCCGTTCACGGGCGTTTTTTTCGGCTTTGCGTAGGCGTCGGCCGCCGAGAAATGTTTCTTCGATAATAATCACGATAAAACAGAGGCAGAACAGCGCAAAAATAATCCCAAGCGCTATGCGCATGCCAGCGCCTCATCAGCCGCCCGTTCCGCCGCCGCCACACAGTCGTTAAGCCCGATACCGCGATAGGAGTTGCCGGTCAGCAGCAGCCCCGGATGGGCTTTCAGGCACTCTTCCAACCCCTGCAGCCGTGCGCCATGTCCGACGGTGTATTGCGGTATGGCCTGGGGATGACGGAAAATCCTGACGAATTCGGGCTGGCTTTCGATTCCCATAGTCAGCGCCAGATCCCTCCGGACTTTGGCCACAACCTCATCGTCACTCAGCGCAACGTATTCCGGAAAACACGCCCCCCCCATCATGCTGCGCAGCAGCACTTTTCCTTCCGGGGCACGGTCCTCGAACATGCTCGAATCCCACAGGGTTCCGAGCGTACTGCACCCCTCCTGTTTCGGAATCAGGTAGCCGAAACCATCCAGGGAGCGGCCGATCTGTCCGCGACTGTAGCCGAAACAGATTACCGTCATGCTGGCATAGGGAATCTGCCGCAATATTCCCGCAATACCGCCGTCCAGGCCATCCAGCATGTCGGCCGCTGCAAAAGCCGGCGATGCGACGATAACCTGATCCGCCTCATATTCGGCTCCGCTGCTGCAGGTGACCCGATAGGGAACGCTCTCCCCTTTGTGTACGGCTGTAACGGTAACGCCCGGGGTGACAATCCCCCCCAGCGATGTGGCCAGGGCGTCGGAAAGATACTGAATCCCTTCACGGAACGACGTCAGCACCCCTCCCGGCCCGGCGGCGCTGGAGACAACTTTCCCGGCAGCCAGATCCTGTTTTTTCTTTTTGCCCAGCTTGATCATGGCACGGATCAGCCCGCCGTATTCCCGCTCCAGCTCCGCAATACGCGGAAAGCAGGAAATCAGCGACATGGTCTCGGGGTCACCGGCAAATATGCCGGACACCATGGGGGCAATCAATTTATCCAAAGCTTCTTTTCCCAGACGGCGCCGGCCGAAAGCGGCCAGGGTTTCGTCCACACCCGCCGGCGCCGGGGTGATAAAGGGGGTCGGCTCCAGCGCCAGGCGCAGCTTGCCCGGCCAGGAAATCAGGCCGCTTTTGAGGAAGGCCGGACCACCGTCCGGCAGCTGATGCAGCGTGCCGCCGGAAAAGATGAAACGCTTGCGCGCATTGTCATTGCTCCGGTGCAGATTGCTCTCCACGCCGAGCGCCCGGCAAAGATCCAGGGTTTGCGGCTTGCTGTCCAGAAAACCGTTCGGCCCCCATTCGCAGGTATAGCCGTCCGCTTTGATACTTTTGATTTTCCCGCCGGCCTGTCCCTCCTTCTCAAGCAGGGTGATGTCCAGCTCTTTTCCTGTAGCCAGAGCCTTGGCGCGGAGCAGCCAGGCCGTAGCCAGGCCGGATATGCCGCCGCCGATGATGATTATTTTTTTCATAGCGATTGGTTCCTTTCCCTACAGTAGATCAGGTGGTTGATGACGGCAGTGCCGGTTCCTCCAGTGCTGCATCCAGGACATCCTGCGCCATCGTTCTCCCTGGCTTGATTCCCAATTCCCGGAGCATCTCCGCCTGGCGGATAACATTCCCCTTGCCGTCAACAAATTTCTTGAAGGCATTGTCGTACTCTTTCTGTGCCTGCCCCAGCCGACTGCCGACCCCTTTCAGGTCGTCCACAAAACCGACCAGTTTGTCGTACAGTTCCGCGCCCCGCCGGGCAATTTCCTGGGCGTTGCGGTTCTGCTGCTCCTGCCGCCACAGATGGGCAACGGTGCGGACGACAAACAGCAGGGTGCTGGGGCTGACCAGCAGGACATTCCGTTTCCAGGCCCCCTGCCACAGATCGTTATCCTGCGAGATCGCCAGCATGAACGCCGGTTCCACCGGTATAAACATCAGCACAAAGTCGAGGGATTTTACTCCGTGAATTTCGTGATAGTTCTTTTCCGATAATCCTTTGATATGCCCCCGTACCGAATCCAGATGCCTTTTCAGCGCGGCGTCCCGGTCGGTGTCATCCTCTGCGTTGACATACTCCTCATAGGCCGTCAGCGACACCTTGGCATCGACGATGATCTGCCGCTCTTCCGGCAGATGAATAATCACGTCCGGCTGGGCGCGGCTGCCGTCATCCCGGGTATGGCTTTCCTGCACGTCATACTCAAGCCCCTTGCGCAGGCCGGAGGATTCCAGAATCTTCTCCAGAATCATTTCGCCCCAGTTTCCCTGGGTCTTGCTGGAACCCTTCAACGCCCGGGTCAGATTGTGGGCATCGTCGGACAGCTGCCGGTTCAGATCCATCAGATGCTTGACCTGTGCCGCCAGTGCGCTCCGCTCCTTCCCTTCCTGCACGTAGACCTCTTCCACCTTCCCCTGGAATTCGGTGAGTTTCAGTTTCAGCGGTTCCAGCAGCTGGCCGATGTTGGTCTGGTTCTGCTCGGTAAACCGCTTGGACTTTTCCTCCAGGATTTCGTTGGCCAGTGCTTTGAACTGGTTGGAGAGCTGTTCCCGCGCATCATTCAGGAGCGCCAGCTTTTCATCATTCTGTTTCCGCTCACCGTCCAGAGTGGTGGCGACCTCCGTGAACTGAGTGTTCAAACTCTGCAGCTCACCAAGCAGCCCGTCGCGCCGAACGGTCAGATCCCGCACTTCGTCGTTCAGACGGGCGATCTCCTGCAGCTGACTTGTGAGGGTTGATTCAGCTCCCCCCAGCTTTTGCCGCAGTGCTGCTATCTGCTGATTCTGCTCCTCTACGGTTGCCCCGGCGCTCTTAATCTCCTGCTCCAGCAGCGGCACCCGACTGGCCCGTTCCAACAGCTGGGCACACTCGTTACGTGACGAGTCCACCTGTTGCCGCAGCCCTTCCCCTAACCGTTCGGCGTCGGCCAGATCACTGCGCAGCCGCTTCACATCCTCCGTCGCCGCCGTCAGCCGCTCGGTCAGCAGGGCCCGTTCGACCTGCCCTTCACCGCGTGCGGCATTCACCGCATCACTCACCCGTTTTTTCAGAAACAGCGCCGCAACGGCAAGGCCGATTGCAAGGCCGATAACCAGAGGTATAATTTCCATGGGTAAACTCCCTGTAATCCAAATGCACCGGGCGAACTATATCCATTTGTCACTTTTAGTACAAGCTGTTTGCGCGGGCATGACACAGTTGACAGCAGAGCCGGTAAGGCTTACATTCCGGCTGAACGTTACGGCATAAAAAGGATGGAGAACGTATGGCACAGGTTGACTATTACAAAACGCTGGGAGTCGAAAAAGGGGCTTCGGCGGACGATATCAAAAAGGCTTTTCGCAAGCTGGCGGTAAAGTACCACCCGGACCGCAACCCGGACAACAAGGCTGCCGAGGACAAATTCAAAGAGATAAACGAAGCCTACGCCGTGCTCTCCGACCCGGAGAAAAAGCAGCAGTACGACACCTTCGGCTCCAGCGGTTTCCACAAGCAGTACAGTAAGGAGGATATTTTCCGTGGCTTCGACTTCGGCAATGCCTACAAGGATATGGGGGGCGGGGCGGAGGATATTTTCTCACGGATGTTCGGTCGCGGCGGCGGGAGGGGCGGCTTTCGTTCCGCTCCCCAGAGGGGAGTTGACCACGAGATGGAGCTGACCGTTTCATTTCGTGACGCGGCCCAGGGGGCTGAAAAGCAGATCGCCTTCCGGCGTAACGGCCAGCGGGAGGAGTTGAAGGTTAGAATCCCGGCCGGTGTTGATAACGGCAGTAAAATCCGCATCACCGGCAAAGGGGCTCCGAGCGATAGTGGCGGCCCCACCGGCGATCTATTCCTGATTATCCACGTCCTTCCGGATTCAGTATTCAGCCGCGACGGCGGTGATCTGTTCGTGGAGCGCTCCATTTCATTCAGCGCGGCATGCCTGGGGGTTTCTCTGGATGTACCTACTCTGGAGGGGGACAAGCGGATCAAGGTGCCGGCCGGTATCCAGCCCGGAACCAAGATCAGGCTGAAGGGATGCGGCATAAAACTGCCCGGCTCCAATGCCAAGGGTGATCTGTATGCCAAGATCGTGGTGCATATTCCGGAAACGTTGAACGATGAGCAGAAAAAACTTGTGGAGGAGTTGGCGAGTAAGGGGCTGTAGGCAGAATCGATTATTCACCACGGAGACACGGAGAAAACCAGAATGATAATAACAAGCTTGGTTCACCCCAAATGCCCCAGGATTTTTATGTACGGTTTTCTCTGTGTCTCCGTGTCTCAGTGTTAAACGGATTGCATCTAGTTACTTCAACACCATCAACACCACCGCATGAGCAGCAATTCCTTCCCCCGCTCCGCTGAAACCAAGACCTTCCTCGGTTGTGGCCTTGACATTTACCTGAGCTGTTTCGGCGTTCAGTACCCGCGCTATATTTTCCCGCATGGTCTGAATGTGGGGCGCCATCTTCGGCATCTGGGCGATGATGGTGGCGTCCAGATTGCCCAGACGGTAGCCGCGCCCGTCGGCCAGACTCATGACGTGCGCCAGCAGTTTCAGGCTGTCGGCTCCCTTATAGGCAGGGTCGCTGTCCGGAAAATGCCGGCCGATATCCCCTTCACCGATCGCCCCGAGAATACCGTCGGCAATGGCATGGAGCAGCACATCAGCATCGGAATGCCCCAGCAGCCCCTTTTCCCACGGGATATCAACCCCGCCCATGATCAATCTGCGCCCTTCCACCAGGCGGTGAACGTCGTATCCGTGCCCTATGCGCATACTCACCCTTCGGACCTCAGGCCCCGTGCCATCAGCTCTATAACCGCCTGCCTGGCCGGCTTGTCCTCGTGAAGGATCTGGTAGGTTTTCTCTACAATCGGCATTTCCACGCCGAGGCGACGGGCGAGGAGGTACACCGACTCGGCACTCTTCACCCCTTCAGCCACCATACGCATCTCCGCCAGAATATCTGCCAGTTTCATCCCCTGACCAAGCTTGAAGCCGACGGTGCGGTTGCGGGAAAGATCGCCGGTGCAGGTCAGCACAAGGTCCCCCATGCCGGCCAGTCCGGCAAAGGTGGCCGCCTGTGCCCCCATGGCCTGACCGAGGCGATTCATTTCCGCCAGTCCCCTGGTGATCAGGGCCGCCCGGGCATTGTGACCGAACCCGAGACCGTCACAGATGCCGGCGGCGATGGCGATGACGTTCTTTACGGCACCACCCAGCTCGACTCCAATGACGTCACCGTTGGTGTAGACCCGCAGACAGGGACAGCTGAAAGCCGCCTGAACACGCTGTGAGGCGCGACCGTCACGGGAGGCGGCCACGATAAGCGACGGCAGTTCCTGAGCCACTTCCCGGGCAAAGGTCGGTCCGGAGAGTGCCACGTAGCGGGACAGGGCATCGTCGCCAAGCAGCTCGCCGCAGATTTGTGACACCGTCTGGAGGGTTTCAAGTTCAATCCCTTTGGACGCGTTGGCAATAATTGCATCCGGAGCGATGTACGGTGCGAGCTGTTTCAGTACGCCGCGCATAACCTGCACCGGTGTCACCAGCAGTATGATGCTGCGCCCTTTGACCGCTTCTTCCAAATTCCCCGTGCAGGCCAGAGTTGGATGCAGAGTGATGCCGGGCAGGTAGAGCGAGTTGGTGTGGCTGCTGTTGATCTCTGCCACCAGCTCCGCTTCGTAGGCCCAGAGTACCGTATCATTGCCATTGGCCGCCAGCCGTCCCGCCAATGCGGTCCCCCAGCTGCCGCCGCCGATAACGGCAATGCGCTCGATATCAGTCGTCGTAATCGTCGTCATCATACCCCTCCTCGAGGCGGGGATCATACCCCTCCGCCAACGTTTGCCGCGCCGCATCCACACTGTCCAGAAGCAGTCGCCGGACAAACGGGTGCCGGCAGTCCGGAAGAAAACCGCCGACGAGACTCAGTGCCGTGGCCAGCGTTTTTTGTACGGTGGCGTCATCCCCTTCGATCTGCTGCAGGTAATCAGCGGTCAGCAGCAGCCGCTTGATGATATCGGCACGGCGCGGCACGATCAGTTCCTCGCAGCAGCGGGAGATCTCCGCTTCCAGGGCCTCCGATGATACCGACGCAGGCCCACCGTCTATTTCCAGCGCGGCAAAGCGATCAGCGGCGTCATACAGTGCCGTCTCGGTTAACACCCACCCTTCCAGGCCGGGCTCATCGAGCAGATCATCACTGGCGGTCACATATCCCGGGATTTTTTCAACGATATCTTCCAGGTGTTTGAGTTTGAAGCGGGGAATATACGCTTCCGGTTTCAGTGAGTCGGGGCGGAAAAGGCGCATATCAACGTAGAAATCTGGGGGAAGGTAAAAACCGGCCTCGCGACTGAGGTGGAGTGCGTCCCGCAAGGAGGCCAGCGCGTAGTCCGGCTCAACCGGCGTCAGCATCTCGCCTCCGGCCACGTCTTTCAGGATGTGACCGTACTCTTTTTCATCCTTCATGCGGTAACTGATGGCGTTGAGCATACCATCGGTTTCACCGGTAAGAATCAGCATGGCGGCAAAGGCCTGATCATCGAGCCGCCAGGAAAACCACAGCGTCCGGGAACCGTAAAAATCAATCGGCCCTGCATACACTTCGTGGAACGGAAGCGGCTGCTGGAACGAGTGCGGCAGTGGGAGAGCGTCGTGGACCCCCGTGAAGGAGAGTCGCCGGATACTGCGGCGGACTCTGACCGCCTGATCACCCTCAAAACGCTCTTCGGCGCGTTTGAGGACATCCAAAGCATAGCCGCATCTGGTGCGTCCCAGAGCACGTATCGCTTCGTCAACGATTTCCTGTTTTTCGAAGGAGAGGAGAATTTCCAGGAGCGCCACCGCTTCGGCGGAGGCGTTATCGGCAAGACGCTGCATCATCCGTTCGCGGAATTCGTCGGCAATATCAAGAAAACTGTCGATAAAACGGACGAGGCCCCGCTCGCCGTCACCGAGACAGTCATCAACAAATCCTTCCATGGTGGGAGCGCCGTAGCCGGTCAGGGCGGCAAAGGGGGGGGCGGTAACATCTATGCCGCTGTCGTGCAGTACATCCAGCAGCGCCAGCTTGCCATCCTCCTCAAGATCCTTGCGTTGGAGGGTGATCTGAATGAGCTGGTCCATCCAGGCGGATGCATCAAAAAAGTCGAGCATGCAGGTATAGCGGTAAATGGCGGTGCCGTTCTGTTCGCGCCAGAGCTTGCGCACAAGCGGAGACAGCGCCCGCTTGCCCGACTTCTGCAAGCGCCTGCCGATGCGTTCCATCTGCTCACCGGTCAGGTCGTCCCGTTTGAGGAAGTCCAGCAACCGGGTGATGCGCCGCCGTTCGCGCAGCGATTTGTCTATGGTGTGAGCAGGAGTCATCTAGCCTTCCGTTTCTTCGGTCCCTGCACCCCCGTCGTCATACTCCTCATCATCGTCTTTTTCGGCGAGACGGGCAACGGCTACAACCTTCTCGTTTGCTTCGGTGTTCATCAGGGTGACCCCCTGGGTATTACGTCCGATGACCGAAAATCCGGAAACCGGCACCCGCAGGATTTTCCCCTGGTCGGTAATAACCATGAGATCGTGATCATCGGCAACCTGCATAACGTTGACCACGGCACCGTTACGCTCGGTGGTTTTGATGGTGATGATACCTTTCCCGCCGCGCGACTGATCACGGTATTCGTCCAGATCGGTGCGCTTGCCGAAGCCGTTTTCGCACACGGTAAAAATGGTTGAACCGACTGCGGTATTGTCCACGATCTCCATGCCGATCACCCGGTCATCAGCAGAAAGGTTCATACCGCGAACTCCACGTGTGACGCGACCCATGGCACGGACATCCTCTTCGTTGAAGCGGATCGCTTTTCCTCCCCGGGATGCCAGGAAAATGTCTTTTGTGCCATCGGTCAGGGCGACGGAAATCAGCTTGTCACCGTCATCCAGATTTACGGCAATAATGCCGCCGACACGGACGTTGGAGTAATCCACCAGAGGAGTTTTCTTGACGACCCCTTTCTGGGTGGCCATGAACAGAAAGGTGTTCTCGCTGAATTCCTTTACCGGCAGGATGGTGGTGATTTTTTCGCCGGCGGAAACGTTGACCAGATTGACAACCGCTTTCCCTTTGGTGGTGCGGCTCCCTTCCGGGATTTCGTAGACTTTCAGCCAGTACATGCGGCCGGCGTCGGTGAAGCAGAGCAGGTAGTCCTTGGTCGAGGCGATGAAGAGCTGCTCGACAAAATCCTCTTCCTTGGTCTTCATGCCGGTTTTACCCTTGCCGCCGCGCCGCTGCGAGCGGTACAGGTCAACGGCGCTCCGCTTGATGTAGCCGGTGTGCGAGATGGTGACCACCATCTCTTCGTCCTCGATGGTGTCCTCCCGAGAGATATCGGCACTTTTATCGGCGATCTCGGAGCGGCGTTTATCACCGAACCGATCGCGGATTTCGGTCAGTTCGGCAACGATAATTTTGAGAATCTCGGTATCGGATGCCAGGATTTCCCGAAGCCGGGCGATGAGCTTCATGATCTCTTCGTACTCGGCGATAATTTTGTCCCGCTCCAGACCGGTCAGACGCTGCAGGCGCATCTCAAGAATGGCCTGAGCCTGGATTTCTGACAGCTGAACCGCATTTTCAAAGCCGGCCGGGCGCGGCAGATTGAGCCGCTTCAGGAATTCCGGATCGGCGAATTTTCCTTCCATCAAGCCAATTTTGGCCTCCGGAGGTGTTTTGGATTCACGGATCATTTCGATCACCGCATCCAGCCAGTCCAGAGCGATTTTGAGACCTTCCAGAATATGGGCCCGGGCCAGTGCCTTCTTCAGCTCGAAGTTGGTGCGGCGGGTTACGACCTCGCAGCGATGTTCGATAAAACAGTCCATCATCTCGCGCAGGGTCAGTACCCGTGGGCGATTGTGGACAATAGCCAGCATGATGATGCCGAAGGAAACCTGCAACTGGGACTGTTTGTAAAGCTGGTTGAGCAGCACCTCGGCGTTTTCGTCCCGTTTGACTTCAATGACGATCCGCATTCCCTGCCGGTCGGACTCGTCGCGGATTTCGGTAATTCCTTCGACTTTCTTTTCCTTGACCAGCTCGGCGATCTTTTCAATCAACCTGGCTTTGTTGACCTGATAGGGCAGTTCGGTGACTATGATCGCCTGACGCTCCGAGCGTTTGGAAGCCTCGACATGGGCTTTTGCCCGGATCTGGATGATGCCGCGACCGGTACTGTATGCATCCCTGATACCCTGGCGACCATAGATCGTGGCACCGGTCGGAAAGTCGGGGCCGGGGATCATGGTCAGCAGTTCTTCAAAATCCAGCTCCGGATTTTTGATCACGGCGATGATACCGTCGATTATCTCCCCCAGGTTATGGGGTGGAATGTTGGTGGCCATGCCGACCGCAATACCGGTCGATCCGTTGACCAGCAGGTTGGGGAACTTGGAGGGGAGGACCTTCGGCTCCAGCATCTCCTCGTTGTAGTTCGGCTCCATGTTGACGGTTTCTTTATCAAGATCGGCCAACAGTTCGTGGGTGAGGTGGCGGAGGCGGATCTCGGTATAACGCATGGCGGCAGGGCGGTCACCGTCCACGGAACCGAAGTTTCCCTGGCCGTCAACCAGCATGTAGCGCAGGGAAAAATCCTGGGCCATACGGACGATGGTGTCGTATGCAGCGGTATCACCATGGGGGTGATACTTACCGATAACATCACCGACGACACGGGCAGATTTTTTATAGGGTTTGTTGTAGTCGTTGCCCATGTCGTACATGGCGTACAGACAGCGGCGGTGTACCGGCTTAAGACCGTCGCGCACATCGGGCAGCGCCCTGCCGATGATGACCGACATGGCGTAGTCCATGTAGGAACGTTTCATCTCGTCTTCGATGTTGACCGATATCTTGTTGACTGGAATGTCTGTTGGGATCTGCATTGGTACCTCGTATCTGCTGTTTTAACCGGAACTATGAAAAAGTTATTGGATAACGCTGAGTTAAATGTCCAGATTTACGACATTCAGCGCATTTTTCTCGATAAAATCACGGCGCGGCTCAACCTGATCACCCATCAGGATGGTGAAGATCTCGTCCGATTCGACGACATCCTCAATCTTGACCTGCAAAAGCACCCGGTTTTCAGGGTTCATGGTGGTTTCCCACAACTGCTCCGGGTTCATCTCACCCAGACCTTTATAGCGCTGGATGGTCAGCCCTTTTTTGGCATTTTCCAGGAAGAAGTTGAGCAGATCCTGGTGGTTGGTGGTTTCGAACAGCACCTTCCCCCCTTCCTGCTCAACGAAGGCGCGGCCATCGGCCATGGTGTCCACAATCCGGCGGTGGTTATCAACCAGCAGCACGTATTCATGAGATGAAAGTACCGAGAGCACCTGCTGGTCAATAATGGAACGGATGTTGCCGATACGGAAGGCGATGCGCTCTTCTTCAATCTGGTAGTCGGACCCTGCCGCGAGAGCTTTCATCCCTTCCAGATGCGGCACGAGCTGGGATATTTCCTCAATACCGGCTGGCACATTGCTGCGAATAACGATGGACAGCAGTTCGGGGGAAATCCCCTTCTTGACGACCTTGTTGAAGATGGCACGGTTTTCAATGAACTGCTTGATAACCGGGATAATCTGCTTGCTGCTGTAGGTACGGTCCCCTTTTTCCAGACGGAGGGTCAGGTCTTCAGACCCCTCTTCCAGCAGGAAGTTCTGCATGGCATGTTCGTCGCGCAGGTACTGCTCCCGTTTGCCCCGTTTGACCTTGTAGAGCGGCGGCTGGGCGATGTAGAGATGACCGCGCTCGATCAGCTCGCGCATGTTGCGGTAAAAGAACGTGAGCAGCAGTGTCAGAATGTGCTGACCGTCAACGTCGGCGTCAGTCATGACGATGATGCGATGATAGCGCAGCTTGGCGATGTTGAAGTCGTCCCTGCCGATGCCGGTGCCGAGTGCCGTGATGAGAGTGCGGATTTCCTGGGAGGAGATCATTTTGTCAAAGCGGGCCTTCTCGACGTTAAGGATCTTCCCCTTAAGCGGCAGGATCGCCATGTTTTTCCGGTCACGCCCCTGTTTGGCCGAACCACCGGCGGAATCACCTTCGACCAGATACAGTTCGCAGAGCGCCGGATCTTTTTCCTGGCAGTCCGCCAGTTTGCCCGGCAGGCCGCCCATATCCAGTGCGCCCTTGCGGCGGGTCAGATCGCGGGCTTTCCGGGCCGCTTCACGGGCCCGGGCAGCTTCAATGGACTTGTTCAGAATATCCTTGGCAATCTTCGGGTTTTCTTCGAGGTACACCGCGAGTCGCTCATTGAGGAGTGATTCCACATACCCTTTTACCTCGGAGTTGCCGAGCTTGGTCTTGGTCTGCCCCTCAAACTGCGGCTGCGGAATTTTTACTGAAATGACACAGGTCAGGCCTTCGCGCAGGTCGTCACCGGAAACCGTAACCTTCTCGTTTTTCAGGAGGTTATTGGCACCCGCGTAGGCGTTCATGGTTCGGGTCAGGGCTGCCTTGAAGCCGGCAAGATGGGTGCCCCCCTCATGGGTGTTGATGTTGTTGGCAAAGGCAAAAATTTTCTCGTCGTAGGAGTCGTTGTACTGCATGGAGACTTCCATCTCCACTCCACCTTTTTCACCCTTAAAGTACATCGGCTTGGGATTTACCACAGCCTTGTTACGGTTCAGATATTCGACAAAGGAGTTAATGCCCCCTTCGTAGTGGAATTCGTGGGATTTGCCGTCGACCCGTTCATCACTGATCTTGATTCTGATGCCGGCGTTAAGAAACGCCATTTCCCGAATGCGCTGGGAAAGGATATCAAAGGAGAATTCCGTCGTTTCGAAAATCTCCTCATCCGGCATGAAGGTGATCTTGGTTCCTCTTTTTTTGGTTTGACCCACCATTTCAAGTGGCGCCTGCGGGTCACCGCGACGATAGGACTGACGGAACACCTTGCCGTCACGACGTATTTCCAACTCGAGCCACCGGGAAAGCGCATTGACGACCGAGACGCCGACGCCGTGCAGACCGCCGGACACCTTATAGGAATCGTTATCGAACTTACCGCCGGCATGGAGTACCGTCAGGACGACTTCTGCCGCCGATTTCCCTTCGTTCGGCATTATGTCGGTCGGGATACCACGGCCGTTATCCACAACGGTTATCGACCCGTCGGTATTGATGGTTACCGAGACTTCGTTGCAGTAGCCGGCCAAAGCCTCATCTATGGAGTTATCAACGATTTCATATACGAGATGATGAAGACCGGCGCTGGAGGTCGAGCCGATGTACATGGCCGGTCTTTTGCGTACCGCCGAAAGCCCTTCCAGAACTTTGATATTGTCTGCGCCATACTCTTCAGAACCATGTGTTGCATTTTCCTGTTCATTCATGCGGTTAGCTTCCTTCAAACGTCAGATTGCCGCCTTCTACGTGAAAGACGGCGCAGTGTGGTGCAGCCGCCAGCAGCGCTGGTGACCGTTCCGTTGTGGTGATAAATACCTGAATATCCCTCGTGATGAGGAACTCCATCAGATTACGATTTCTCTGGGCATCAAGTTCGGAACTCATGTCATCCAGAAGCAGCAATGGAGCTTCGCCGAAAATATCGTGCAGGTTATCCATTTCGGCCATCTTGAGAGCAAGAACGAAACTTTTCTGCTGCCCCTGTGAGCCGAATGCCTTAAGCTGGCGGCCATCCAGGAGAAACATAAGATCATCACGGTGCGGACCGACGGTTGTTGTACCGTACCGTTCGTCTGCCCGTTGCTGTTTTTTGAAAAGTTCCAGCAGTTCCTCACGGATCTGCTGCCGTTCTGTTGCCTGTACCCCGTCCGGTTGATAGCTGAGACGGGACGTTTCCCCATGGCCGGCTATAGTAGCATAATATTTCTGGAGCTTTATATCAAGAACGGCAACAAATCTGAGCCGTCGTTCAATAACCTCTGCCCCTGTTTCAGCTAGTTGTTCAGTCCAGATATCGAGGCCGGTCTTGTCGAGGTTTTTCAACAGGTGATTGCGCTGTTTAAGGATCCTTTGATAGGAATGCCAGCAGTGCAGATACCCTATATCCCCCATGTAAACCGCCCGGTCAAGGTAGCGGCGCCTTGATTCAGGCCCCATTCTGACCATTCCGGTATCATCCGGGGAAAATACTACCGAGTTCAGTTTTCCATGCAGATCGGAAGCTTTGTGAACCGCTTTGCCGTCAATTTCAACTTTACGCCCCGCAGGTTCAATAATCAGCCGCAGTCTGTTTTCCATACCGCCCGATTCAACTGTACCCTGTATCTGTGCCTGATTTTCGCCGTACCTGACAAGCTCGGATAACCGAGGGGTTCTGAAAGAGCGGGAACTCCCAAGCAGATATATCGCTTCCAGTAAATTTGTCTTGCCCTGACCATTTAGGCCGTACAGAAGGTTAAACCGTTGGCCCGGTTCAATATGAACGGACTCTAGGTTTCTGAAACCGGCAACAACGAGATAACTAAGTCGCATCAGCCGCTTTTAGAGCCTCATCGGCATGATGACTGCGAGAAAACTGTCAGAATTTTCCGGCACTATTATGGAAGGTGACAGTTCATCTTTGAATTTCATCTCAACTCGTTCAGTTTCGGCAACAGAAAGGACATCCAGCAGGTATCGGGCATTAAACCTGACGGCAATCGGGTCTCCCTCGTACGCCACATCAAGCTCTTCCATGGCATCGCCAAGTTCAGGATTACTGGACGAGATTTTAATACCGCCGGAAGAAATTTCCAGCATTATTCCCTTGAACTTTTCGCTGGAGAGAATTGCCATCCGGCGCACCGAATGGCTGAAGTCTTCCTTGTTAACGGTTACAACCTGAGTATTTGCAGTTGGAATGACACGGTTGTAATCGGGAAATTCTCCATCAACAAGGCGCATTACCATGTAGGAGTCACCCCGTTTGATTACGGCACTGTTGTCCATGAATCCGAACAGCAGAGTGCCACCTTCTTCGTCGGTGATTTTTTTCATCTCATAAACGCCTTTTTTCGGCAGGATAACACCCTTCAGGAGTTCCGGACCGGCAGTTCCCTTCAAATTCCCTGACGCTATCGACAGACGATGTCCGTCAGTAGAAACCATTTTAAGACCGTTACTGCCATCTGAATGCACTTCTACTTTGATAAAAATACCGTTTAGGTTGTATTTGGTTTCATCGGTGCAGATGGCGTAGGAAGTTTTTTCAATCATCCCGCGTAAAAGGGCCGTTTCAATTTCAAAGAGATTTTCTTCTTTTACATCAGGGAAATAGGGAAATTCATCGGGTGAAAGACCGACAATATTGAACTGAACTTTTCCGCATTTAATTTCAACCCAGTCATTATCTTTCGTTTTGAACGAAATCAGCTGATTGGGGAGTTCTTTGACAATTTCATAGAGTTTTTTTGCCGATACAGTAATTTTACCAGGGGCAATCACCTCAGCCGAGTAACAGCTTTTCATTCCGACTTCCAGGTCAGTGGCTGTTACAAGCAGCGCTGTTTCTGTCGCTTCAAGAAGAACATTGGATAAAATGGGCATTGATGTTCTTTTTTCAACTATTCCCTGAATTTTTTGCAGTGACTTCAGGAATTGCTCTTTTTCAATTTTGAATTCCATGGATGCCTCCTCTGTTATTACTTGTAGTATGCTTATAAAGATTTAAAACCTTAGTAGTATATTGTAGGCCCTGTGGAAAAAGGGGATAACTGGATAACTAGGTTATCTGCCAACTATAATTAGCTTCTCTGTACTGTTTATACAAAACACCATATTTCGAACTTTTCAACATCTAAAAAACTTACCAACAGTTGTTAACACGGAATCAACAGGTTTTCCTTACTTTAGCAATATACGTCTGATTTCATCCATCATTTTAGATAAGTTCTGATCACTTACCAGTGCTTTATCAATTTTTTTAAAAGAGTGTATGATCGTTGAATGGTCTTTTCCGCCGAATTTAAGCCCTATGTCAGGGTAGGATGATTTAGTCATGTCTCTACAAAACCAGATAGCTATTTGTCGGGCCTGCACAATGTTTTTTAGCCGTTTATCAGATTTTAGATCAGCAATTTTTAAATCAAAAAAATCAGCAACCGTTTTCTGGATTAATTCAACGGTAACTTCTTTGTGCCTGTCTCCCAGAATATCTTTAAGGTTTTCCTTTGCCATCTCCAGGGTAACCGGCACATTCTGTAGACTGCTGAACGCTCCGAGCCGTATAAGCATTCCTTCAAGCTCACGGATATTTCTGGTATCGCTTGATGCAAGAAAATAGTATACGTCCTCCGGGAAAAAGACCCGGGTAATTTCCGATTTTTTCTTGAGAATTGCTATTTTAGTCTCTACATCAGGTGGCTGAATATCTGCTATGAGACCCCATTCAAAACGCGATCGTAACCGTTCCTCCAAATCCGATATTTCACGGGGGAATTTATCGGATGTAATCACTATTTGTTTATGGGCATCATGCAGGGCGTTAAACGTATGAAAAAATTCTTCCTGCGTTCCAGTTTTGCCGGATATGAATTGGATATCATCTATCAGGAGCACATCGACGGTTCTGAAACGATTTCTAAAGACATCCATTTTTTTCAATCGGAGGTGGTTAACCATTTC
>CAINRC010000141.1 GCA_903852495.1 uncultured Geobacteraceae bacterium
CTCAGCGTACGGTCTGTACGCCTACGTCGCCGATCTCCTCGCCGCCTTGAGATCATCTTTGAACTGGAATCGGACGAACAGACCAGACCGGCCGGCACTCCCGGCGCAAGCTGACCGTATAGAATGGAGGCTTCATACCCACTGATAAAGGAGAAGCCGCCTGAATGAACAGCAGTATCCGGGGAGAATAGGCATCCCAACGACACAGCGACTAGACAAAAACTATCTGTTTCTAAAAAGGAGAATTACATGGTCAAAGTGGTCAAAGGGGACGTTGTTGATTAGTTGACTAACTTTACTTCTTCTGCTATCTTTCGCTCATGCCACGTACAGCACGCATAGACATTCCCGGTTTGTTGCAGCACGTTATCGTTCGCGGAATCGAGCGGCGGGATATTTTTATCGACAATAATGACCGCCGCTTGTTCCTTGAACGTCTCTCCAAACTTCTTGTAGAAACCGACACCGAATGCCTTGCCTGGGCGCTTATGTCCAACCATTTTCATCTGCTCCTTCGCCCGCGTGTGACAAACCTTTCTGTCTTCATGCGCCGCCTGCTTACCGGCTACGCTATTGTCTTCAACCTCAAGCACAGGCGTTCTGGCCACCTTTTCCAGAATCGTTACAAATCCATAGCCTGTCAGGAAGACGCCTATCTGCTTGAGCTGATTCGCTATATCCATCTCAATCCATTGCGGGTGGGATTGTCAAAATCGATAGACGAATTAGACCACTATCCATGGAGTGGCCATGCGGTGCTGATGGGAAAGCAGGAATTATCCGGGCAAAGAATCGATGATGTCTTGATGCTGTTTGGTCAGAAGAAGCAAAGCGCTCTACAGTCATACCGGGAATTCGTCATCGCCGGTATCAAACAAGGTCAACGGAATGATCTTGTCGGCGGCGGACTGCGCCGGTCCCAGGGTGTCCGGCGCTCAGGAGAGTACGAATCCTATGACGAAAGGATTCTCGGCAGCGGTGAATTTGTTGAGAGTTTGTGGCTGGAGACGGAGTCCGGCGAAATCACCGTCCCGAAAATATCACTTGACGAGATAATGCAAAAATCCGCCGATATGCTAGGGTACAAGGTGGAATTGCTGCGACAGAGAAATAGAATTAAAGAGCTTGCCGATATGAGGGCAGCCATCTGTTACTTTGCCGTAAGGGAGTGCCATTATAGCGGGGTTGCAGTTGCCAAGGCGCTGAACATGACACGTTCGGGTGTGAGTGTGGCGGTAAAGCGTGGAGTGGCGATTGTCAGCAGGAATCCGGCTCTCAGGGGCAAGTTAGTTGACTAATCAACAACGTCCCCTAGTACCCTAGTACCACGCACCGCAACGGAACAGGGGTACCAGGTGCTGGCAAGCGTTCATGTCCGTGACAACATCCATCGGCTGACGATCAAAAAACCGTAGAAATACCTACACACAAGGAGACGAAAAATGGCAGACAACCTTATCCAACGCAGCGTAACCACTTCGGTGGCCAGAAACCTGGCAAGCACAACCAAAACCGCACCACAACTGGCCTCCATCACGCCACGCCATCTGCTCAACCTGCTCCCCTGGGTGCACGTCGAGGGGGGCACCTACCGGGTCAACCGCACCCGGGTCGAACTGCCCAACGCCGAGCGGGTGGAATTCACCCTTACGGACGGCGTTGCCGCATTCGAGCCCCAGGCACTGCGCAGTGTGCCGCTCTTTGCCAAACTTTCGGACGATATCATCAAGAAAATAGCCGGCAGCTTCAAAACCGAAAAGGTCACTCTGGGGAATACGCTGGTAACCGAAGGGAAGGATCGTAACAAATTTTTCGTGATCGCCCAGGGGCAGGTTGAGGTATTGAGCAAAGGGGTGCATGGCAGCGACCTGCGTATTGCGCTGCTGAGTGAGGGAGAATATTTCGGCGAGGCGGATCTGGTTTCCGATAAACCGTCCGACGTCACTATCCGCACCATCAACTCCTGCGTACTGCTCACGCTTTCCCGCAAGGAGCTCGATGCCCAGCTCAGCAAGAATGCCGGCCTGAAGCAGGAATTCAAAAAAGCGGTGGAGGAACATCTGGAACTGCTGGCGGCGGTCAACAAGTACGGCGAACGGAATATCGATCTGGTGTCCGGACTGGCCGAAAACGTGATCATCCCCGAAACATTCGTGGATTACTCCGAAGCGCCGAGGGAATATTCACTGAGCGCCGTTCAGACGGTGGTGCGCGTGCATACCCGCGTATCCGACCTGTACAACAACCCCTACAACCAGCTGGAAGAGCAACTGCGCCTGACCATCGAGGGGATCAAGGAGCGGCAGGAGTGGGAGCTGATCAATAACAAAACCTTCGGCCTGCTCCATTCCGTCCACCCCTCCCATCGCATCAGTGCTCGCTACGGCGCACCGACCCCTGATGATCTGGACGAACTGCTGGCGCTGGTCTGGAAAAAACCGGCTTTCTTTCTGGCCCATCCCAAGGCGATCGCCGCTTTCGAGCGCGAATGCACCTGGCGCGGTGTACCGCCAAACACCACTACGGTGTTCGGTACCCCGGTCATCCTCTGGCGCGGCATTCCGCTGATCCCGTCGGACAAGCTTGAAGTCAAGAGCCGCTACGCCCACAACCAGTGGCTCGGCACCACCAGTATTCTTCTCGTGCGGGTCGGCGAAGAGGATCAGGGGGTTGTCGGTCTGCATCAGCAGGGCATTCCGGGAGAGATTTCACCCAGCCTGTCAGCCCGTCTGATGGGCCTGGACAATCTGGGCGTGGCCTCGTACCTCCTGTCACTCTATTTCTCCGCCGCCGTGCTGACCGATGATGCCATCGGCGTGCTGGAAAATGTTGAGGTGGGGTATTACCACCACTATGAGCACAGTGTACCGGTTGCCTATAACTCCGGTGCCGGGATTTAATGGAAATCCCCCCTGCCCCCCTTTCATAAAGGGGGGTGAAAATCCTCTTCACGGAGAACTGAAAAAAGTCCCCCTTTACGAAAGGGGGATTTAGGGGGATTTCAAGACTTCAGAGGTCCCAGGGATTTAGCTGTAACATGACTCAAAAAGGATGGTCATTATGCCAGAGATAACTACCGACCTGGTCGCCCAGGTCGCTTCACGGCTTTACAACCAGCTTCCCGGCGAGCAGGCGCCTCCCGCTGCTTCCGATTCGCGGAGCATTGCGGCCGCTCTGCTGGGTCGGGCGCAGCAGGATGTGCCGGCGTGCCCGGTGGGTTCTGCTGTTATCGGCAGCATACCGGGGAGCGACGCTGCGCTTGAGCAGATAACCCGGGCATTCGAAGCGCTTAAAAGCGGATCGGCGACGGCCACCGCCAACCCCTTTGCCCACGATCAGCTGAAACCGGTGAACCTGCCGCAGAATACCACGCTGGGGGATCACGCCGACAATCTGGTGCGTCAGCAGACCTACCGGGACAGCTCTTCCAGTCACGGTGACCTGAAGGGGTTTGTCCGGAACATCCAGTCGTGCCGGCATGATCTGACCGGCAGTACGGACGGCGACGGGAAGTACGCTGATCCCTTTGCCCGTCTGCTGCAGGCTTCGCTGCCAAAAAACAGCAGGCTGGCGGGCGGCCCGACCTTCAATGTTGCCGCTATTCGCGGTGATTTTCCAATCCTGCACCAGCAGGTGCATGGCAAACAGCTGGTCTGGTTTGACAACGCCGCCACAACACAGAAACCGAAACAGGTTATCGATGCCTTAAGCCGTTTCTATGCCACTGACAATTCCAATATCCACCGTGGCGCACACACTCTGGCCGCCCGGGCGACGGATGCTTTTGAAGGGGCGCGGGACAAGATCCGTGACTATCTGAACGCCGGTTCGAGTGAAGAGATCATCTTCGTGCGCGGCACCACCGAGGGGGTCAATCTGGTGGCCCATGCCTACGGTGCCCGTTTCCTGCAGCCGGGAGATGAGATCCTCCTCTCCGTATTGGAGCATCACGCCAATATTGTCCCGTGGCAGATTGTTGCAAAGGAGCGGGGAGCGGTTATCCGGGTGATTCCGGTTGATGACAATGGTGATATCAACCTGGCGGAATATCAAAAATTGCTGGGGCCGCGCACCCGGATCGTGGGGCTGGCTCACGCCAACAACAGTCTTGGTACGGTACTGCCCATAGCCGAAATGACCCAGCTGGCCAAGCGGTACGGCGCTCATGTGCTGGTGGACGGGGCCCAGTCAGTAGCCCATCTGCCGGTTGATGTGCAGGCTCTCGGGGTTGATTTCTACGTGTTCTCCGGTCACAAAATTTTCGGTCCGACCGGTCTCGGTGCGGTGTACGGCCGTCGGGAACTGCTGGAAGAACTTCCTCCCTGGCAGGGGGGCGGCAACATGATCAAGGATGTCACGTTCGAGGAAACGCTGTACAGCGGCGTGCCGGCACGGTTTGAGGCGGGGACTCCCAATGTCGCTGATGCCTACGGCCTGGGAATTGCGCTTGATTATGTCACGAAAGTCGGCTTGGGCAATATCGCCGCATACGAGCATCGTCTGCTGGAATACGCCACCGAAAAACTGCAGAGCGTGAACGGTCTGCGTCTCATCGGTAATCCCCGCGAAAAAGTTGCGGTGACCTCCTTTGTGCTCAAAGATAAATCGGTTCCGGAAGTGGGTAAATATCTGGATCAGTACGGCATTGCGGTGCGGGCAGGACATCATTGCGCCCAGCCGTCCCTGCGCCGTTTCGGTCTGGAAGCGACCGTCCGTCCTTCCTATTCATTCTATAACACCTTCGAAGAGATCGACCGACTGGTGTACGCACTGCAGCAACTACGCTGAAAGAGGGGGTGAATCATGGCGTCAAAGCAGACTCAAACGGCACAACTGTCCGGTATCCATCTGGATCGGAGCGTACCCCGACCCGCACCTGAAAAAGCTGATCCGGTCTGGACTCGCCTGCGTCAGGATGTTTTTGTCACCGCAAAAACAGAGCCGATGCTGGCCGGGTATCTGCATGATACGGTGCTCAAACATGCTTCACTGGAAGCATCAATATCCTACTTTCTGGCCGGAAAACTGGCTTCGGCCTATCTGACGACCACGTCGCTGCGGGATGTTTTTTATGAAGCGCTCACTGAGTCCGAAGATATCCGCGAGGCGGTGCGCCGCGATCTCCAGGCGGTGCTGGAGCGGGACCCGGCGGCCCTGAGCCTCGCGCTCCCCTACCTCAACTTCAAGGGGTTTCAGGCGCTGCAGTCCTACCGCGTTGCTCACTGGCTCTGGGGAAAAGGCCGCCATCCGCTGGCGCTGTATCTGCAAAGCCGCATATCCGAAGCGTTTGACGTGGATATTCATCCGGCCGCCCGCATCGGCAAAGGGATTCTGATCGACCACGGCACCAGCGTGGTAATCGGTGAAACGGCGGTGGTGGGGGATGATGTTTCCATGCTGCATGAGGTAACCCTGGGGGGGACCGGCAAGGAGTCGGGCGACCGTCACCCAAAAGTCGGCAACGGTGTCCTGATCGGTGCAGGCGCCAAAATACTTGGCAATATCAAAATCGGCGAAGGGTCAAAAATCGCCGCCGGAAGCATCGTGCTTAACGAGGTGCCGCCCCATTCCACGGTGGCCGGCATCCCCGCCCGGGTGGTGGGCAGGCCGAAGTCCGCCCAGCCGGGCAAACAGATGGATCAGTATGTGGAGTTTGATTTCTGCATATAACTGGTTGCGGCAGCACGGATGTAACGCGCCGCTGTCTGCCGCCGATTGTCAGGCATGTTCCGGTATGAATTTTATTTCAAGATGGCAGCCAACTGCGTGAGCATATTTTTTGAGGGTGGTCAGGGAAGGGGCGTGTTTCCCGGCGGCCTCAAGTCGTGAAATCGCACTTTTTGTCGTTCCCATGAGTTCGGCAACGGCTTCCTGTGAAAGGCCAAGACGTGCTCGGGCGGTAAGCATCTCCCTGACAAGAGCATATTCCTCTTCCAAATTTTCATAGGCTTTTTTAAAGTTTCCCCGTTTCCTGGCTTTTTCAAGAAATGAGTTGTGGTCATGAAGTATCGGTTGATATTTCATATCAGTCATTATTAACCTCCTGTATTCGTTTTCGAGCTATTTTCAATTCCGGTTCTGGTGTTGTGGGTGTTTTCTTGATAAACGCATGCAGAATGATGATTCTCCGTCCGACTAGAAAACAGTAGAACGCTCGCCCGGTTCCCTCTCGTCCCTTTGGCCGCAACTCGAAAAGCCCTTTTCCCATTGCTTTGGAATGGGGCATTTTTATCCCCGGCCCAAACTCCATCAGCAGTTCCATAAGCCGGGCATAATCGGCAAGAATACCGTCAGGGCAGGATTCAATTTCAGCCTGGACACGGGAATGGAAATATTCGATGGTGTAGTTCATGGCAGCAAGGTTAGCAAATATGGTAACCTGTGTCAATATGTGTGGCAGGTTTTTGCGGGAAGGGGCGAAATCTCACATGGCAGAAATAATCTACAAAACAGATAGATAATAAGAATTTCTTCTTGACAACATAGGTGCGAATTGATATTCCTCTGAAACAGATGGGTATTGTCAGGTACTTTTGTTGAAAAGAGGAAACAATGACACAGACACTCCGCTTCGATTCACTGCTGGTGCACGGCGGCCTGGAACCGGGACCCGCCGGGGCTACTGCGGTGCCGATTGTTCAGTCCAGCTCTTTTGCCTACCATAGCGCCGAGGATCTGGAGGATGTGTTTCGCGGCCGGGCCGTGGGGCAGGTCTACACGCGACTGGGTAATCCGACCACCGAAGCGCTGGAACGACGGCTGGCTCTGCTGGAAGGGGGCGGGGCGGCGATTGCCACCGCGTCCGGTATGGCTGCTATCACCACCGCTGTCCTGACCATCCTGCGCGCCGGCGATGAAATTCTGTCTTCCTCCTCCCTGTTTGGCGGCACCTTTTCCCTGTTCCGGGATACCCTGTCCAATTACGGCATCACGACCCGCTTCGCTGACCCGCTTGACCTGGACGGATTCAGGAACGCCATCACCGAGCGGACCCGTCTGCTGTTCGTGGAAACCGTCGGCAATCCGAAGCTGGATGTGCCGGATGTACCGGCCCTTGCGCGGATCGCCCATGACGCCGGGCTGCCGATTCTGGTGGATTCCACGGTGACGTCCCCCTATCTTGCCGACGGCGTACGCCTTGAAGCGGATATCCTCGCCTATTCAACCAGCAAGTATATCAACGGTACCGGCACGACCATCGGCGGTGCCATCATCGATCGGGGCGTGTTCAACTGGGACAGCCCTAAATTCCCCCATTTCGCGCAGTTTCATAAAAAATACCGGAGTTTTGCCTTCACCGCCCGCGCCCGCAAACTGGTGCACAAAGATGTGGGTGCCTGTGCGGCCCCCTTCAATTCCTATCTCCTGACCGAGGGGGTCCAGACCCTGGCGCTGCGTATGGAGCGGCACTGCTCGAACGCTTTAGAACTGGCGCGCTTTCTGAAGTCTCACCCCAAAGTAGCCTGGGTCAGGTACCCTGGGCTGGAGGATTCGCCGCACCATGCAGTAGCCACCCGGCTGTACGGCGGGCGCTACGGTGGCCTGCTCGCCTTCGGCACCGGGGACAAAGCTTCGGCCTTTTCAGTCATAAACCGGCTGAAACTGGCGAAAAACCTGGCCAATATCGGAGATGCCAAGACCCTGGTCATTCATCCGGCCAGCACCATCTGTGCTGATTACAACGCCGAAGACAAGGGGTTGATGGGGGTTACGGAAGACATGGTGCGGGTATCGACCGGCATCGAGGATTGCCTTGATATTATAGATGATTTCAAACAGGCGCTAGATGCGGCCTGAACAGGAGGATTGTTGTGTTAACGATAACGGTTAACGGGCGTGAAATGAAGTTGAGTATCGGCTGCCGTACGTTCATCTCTCTTGACGTGCTGCTGACCATGCTCAAGGCAACGGTGCAGGAAGTCATTCTCAACGGGACAGCTATCTCCCGCAATGAATTCGGTACGACCACAGTAAACAACCACGACACCCTCAAACTCGCCTAGGCGAGCAGTAACGGGGTAAGGAGCTGTATAATGAAGATAACCATCAATGGAAAAGAAATGCTGCTGGTTGAAAACAGCGCCCGTACGATCGATTCTCTGCTTGAAGAGCTGGATGTGTCTCAGCGCCTGTACGTCACCGTTGAACTGAACGGCGATATTCTGGACCGTCCCACCCATGAAACCACCCCGGTGGCCGAGGGTGATGTCATCGAGTTCCTCTACTTCATGGGTGGAGGCAGCAGCCATGTTGACTGACAGCCAGATTGAGCGGTATTCGCGGCATATCATCCTGAAAGAGGTGGGCGGCAAGGGGCAGCAGAAGCTGTTTGACGGCCGGGTGCTGATCATCGGCGCCGGCGGTCTCGGCGCGCCGATCGCCCTCTACCTTGCTGCGGCAGGGGTCGGAACCATCGGTATTGCCGACGCGGACGATGTGGACCTTTCCAACCTGCAGCGCCAGGTGATTCACTTTACCCCGGATATCGGCACCCCCAAGGTTGAGTCAGCCCGGCGAAAAATGCAGGCCATCAATCCGGACGTGAAGGTCATCACGTACAAGGAGTGGATCACGGCGGCTAATATCACTGCGATCATCGCCGACTATGACTTCATCATCGACGGAACGGACAACTTTGCCGCCAAATTTCTGATCAACGATGCCTGCGTCCTGGCCGGCAAGCCCTATTCCCATGGAGGAATCCTGCAGTTCGACGGCCAGACGATCACTGTCACGCCGGGTGAATCCGCCTGCTATCGCTGCATTTTCCCCGAACCCCCGCCAAAGGATGCCATTCCGACCTGTTCCCAGGCCGGTGTGATAGGTGTCCTCCCCGGCGTCATCGGCACCATCCAGGCCACGGAGGCGATCAAGTACCTGCTCGGCAAGGGGGATCTGCTCACCGACCGCCTGCTGACCTACAGCGCCCTCCGCATGAAGTTCCGCGAGGTACCGCTCAAGCGCAAAGCATCCTGCCCGGTGTGCGGTGACAACCCGACCATCACCGAAGCCAAGGACGAACTTGACGCATTCACCGTCTGTGACCTGGAGGGGGCGTAACATGATCCGCATTCCCCAGGCCATCCATGACGATATGATCGCCCACGCCCGGGAGGGGTTTCCGCTGGAAGTGTGCGGCATACTGGGGGGAGAGGGTGAGTCGGTATCGGCGATATACCGCATGACCAACACCGATGCCAGCAATGAGCACTTTATGATGGAGCCGAGGGAGCAGTTTGCGGTGGTCAAGGATCTGCGGGCCAAGGGTTTGACCATGCTGGCGATCTATCACTCCCATCCCGAAACCCCGGCCCGGCCGTCGGAAGAGGATATCAAGCTGGCACTGACCCCCGATGTTTCCTATCTGATTATCTCCCTTGCCGCCGCCGATGCGGTGGTCAAGTCCTATAAAATCAGCGCTGGAAATGTGCAGCAGGAGCAGATAGAAACAATAGTATAGTTTATCTGTAGATAATACGAAATATTTCTTGACAACATTTATTAGTTTCGGCATTATCCACCTACACTTATCCGGAGTACGAGCGATGGCCGATGTAAAACAGACAAAAATAGACCTGAACAACCTCAAAGCCGGCGGCTTCATCAAGGAGCGGGGCAAGGATCTTTTCACGGTGCGCCTGCGTGTGCCGGGGGGGAGAATGAGCGTCCCCCGCCTGAAAAAGATCGCCGAGGTGGCCGACAAGTTCGGCGGTGAGTTCGTGCATCTGTCCGTGCGTCAGTCCATTGAGCTGATCAATATCAACTTCAAAGATTTCGACGCCGTTGTGGAAGAGCTGGGCGAAGCGACCCAGAAGGTTGCGTCCTGCGGAGCGCGGGTACGCGTGCCGGTGGCCTGCGGCGGCTGCGAGTACAACCCCAACGGCCTGGTGGATACCCAGAAATCGGCCCTGGAAGTGGACGAAAAACTGTTCGGCACTCCCACCGGCCATCACAAATTCAAAGTGGCTTTTGCCGGCTGCCCCTTTGACTGCCCCAAGTCAGCGACAAATGATATCGGTTTCCAGGGCGCTGTCTACCCGACGCTTGACAAGGATGCCTGCATCAGCTGCGGGCTCTGCGCCAAAAGCTGTGTTCCCGGGGCGCTCGTCATGGGGGAGGACAGCAAGCCGGTATTCAGCAATGATCCCTGTATCTGGTGCGGCGACTGCGTCAAGGTCTGCCCCACCGGCGCCTGGAGCGAAGCCAAACGCGGCTACACCGTACGCATCGGCGGCAAGTGGGGGCGCAATCCCCTGGTCGGCACACTGTTCGCAACCTTTCTGCCGGAAGACCGGGTGGCAGAATTCATCGCCACTGTGCTGGAGTGGTACAAGGAAAAAGCCGAAGGTTACGGTCGGGTCAGGCTGGGCGATACCATCATCAGAGAAGGAGCGAAGGCGCTTCTCGACCATCTGCGGGGTCGCTTCCCGGAGTATACCGTTGCCGCCACAATCGCACCGCAGGTTATTGCCACCCAGGTAGGCATTTCACGATGAAAGGAGAATCTTCATGCAGGTAATTGATCTGCGTGGTGTCAGTTGCCCCACGAACTTTGTCAAAGCGAAGCTGGCCCTGGAAGAGTTGGACAACGGTACGGTTGCCCGAATTTTACTGGATGACGGTGAGCCGGTAAAAAATGTGCCCCGCAGCCTCAAGGCGGATGGCCACCGGCTGATCGGCCTGAAACAGGTGGAGGAAGGGCATTACGTGCTGGAGCTGGAAAAAATCGACGAATAACTTTTTTTTACATAATATATCTATTAAACCTATAGACAATAAAAAGGAGAAAACATGAAACGTGTAAAATTCACCACAACCCTGGCAGCGATTGCGCTGGCTCTCTCTACAGCAGGTGCGGCTCTGGCCGCAGATGTTACCCTGCTGAATGTTTCCTACGACCCGACCCGTGAGTTGTACACGGACTACAACAATGCCTTTGCCCAGTACTGGCAGAAAAAAGCGGGGCAGAAAGTTACGGTCAAGCAGTCCCACGGCGGTTCCGGAAAGCAGGCCCGTGCGGTTATCGACGGCCTGGAGGCTGATGTGGTGACGCTGGCGCTGGCCTACGACGTTGATGCCATCGCCGAAAAAGGGCAGATCAAGCCAGGGTGGCAGAAAGAGCTGCCGCATAACAGCGCTCCCTATACCTCAACCATCGTATTCCTCGTCCGCAAGGGGAACCCGAAGAAAATCAAAAACTGGGATGACCTGGTCAAGCCGGGCGTGTCGGTTATTACCCCCAACCCGAAAACCTCCGGCGGCGCCCGCTGGAACTATCTGGCCGCCTGGGCATTTGCCCTTCATCAGCCGGGTGGGAACGATGTCAAAGCTAAAGAGTTCGTCACCAAACTGTTGAAAAATGTACCGGTGCTTGATTCCGGTGCCCGTGGTTCCACCAACACCTTTGTCCAGCGCGGTTTGGGTGACGTACTGCTCGCCTGGGAAAACGAGGCGTTCCTGGCGATCAACGAACTGGGACCGGACAAGTTTGAAGTCGTGACCCCCTCGGAAAGTATCCTGGCAGAACCGCCGGTCACGGTGGTGGACAAGGTTGTTGACAAACGGGGAACCCGCAAAGTGGCAGAGGAGTACCTGAAATATCTCTACAGCGACGAAGGGCAGAAGATCGCCGCCAAGCATTATTACCGGCCGATAAACACCAAGATTCCGATCAAGCTGGCCAAAGTCAAGCTGTACACCATCGACAAGGCCTTCGGCGGCTGGCAGAAAGCCCAGAAAACCCACTTTGCCGACGGCGGTACCTTTGACCAGATCTATACACCGGCAAAGTAGCAGCACTAAAAGCGGTTAAACACCGAGGCACCGAGACACAGAGAAAATCATACCGCACCGCAACCGATAGATAGAATACCAGCAGCCAGTATGGCGTAAGGCTGTGTAGTTATAATATTACTGGTTCTCTCTGTGTCTCCGTGTCTCAGTGTTAAAACAAGAATTGACCCGTTTCATCATGATCCCAAGCAAGAGGAAGTGCATGAGACTGACACCACCCGACATCCTACAGGTACGTCAGCTCCAGCTCTCCCTCCCGCAGAATCCGCACACAGGAAACAACCATGAAATTCTTCAAGCGCCATAACAACGTCCTGCCCGGCTTCGGAGTGACGCTCGGTTTTACTGTCTTCTACCTGAGCATCATTGTGCTGATTCCACTCTCGGCCCTGGTTTTTAAAACTATGGGGCTCACCTGGGGCGAGTTCATCACAACGGTCACTGCGCCACGGGTAGTGGCTTCCTACAAGATAACATTCGGTGCGGCACTGGTTGCGGCACTGATCAACTCGGTCTTCGGCGTGCTGGTGGCCTGGGTGCTGGTCCGCTACAACTTCCCAGGGCGGCGGATCGTGGATGCCTTGATCGACCTCCCCTTTGCCCTGCCGACCGCCGTGGCCGGTATCACTCTGGCCACCATCTATTCTCCCAACGGCTGGGTAGGGCGCTTCCTGGAACCGCACGGCATCAAGGTGGCGTTTACCCCGCTCGGCATTGTGCTGGCTATGACTTTTATTGGTCTCCCCTTTGTGGTGCGTACCGTCCAGCCGGTGGTGGAGGAGATCGAAACGGAGCTGGAAGAGGCCGCCACCTGCCTGGGGGCCACCCGCTGGCAAACTCTGGTGAGGGTGATCTTTCCGCTGCTCTCCCCGTCGATTCTGACCGGTTTCGCCCTGTCCTTCGCCCGTGGCGTTGGCGAGTATGGTTCAATCATCTTTATCGCCGGCAATATGCCGATGGTTTCGGAGATTACCCCGCTGCTTATCATCACCAAGCTGGAACAGTTCGACTACCGGGGCGCCACAGCCATCGCCTGCGTGATGCTGCTGACGTCATTTACGCTGCTGCTGGCCATCAACCTGCTGCAGAAATGGAGCAGACGGCACGCTGAGTAATATTTGTATTTCAACACCAGAAAAAAGTACCGCAGTACGCCGAGGTATTCATGTCAGCACCAATACACACAGTCCACTCATCAAAAAGTCCGACCGGTCGCGCGCAGACTGAGCCGCCGGTTGTTCGCCGGCTGTTGATAGCCGTAGCCCTGATTTTCCTGGCCCTGTTTCTGGCGCTGCCGCTGGCCGCAGTTTTCAGCCAGGCGTTCGAGAAGGGGCTCACGGTTTATCTGGCCGCACTGAAGGAAGCGGATACTCTGTCATCCATCAAGCTGACGCTCATTACCGCAGCCGTGACCGTGCCGCTTAATCTGTTTTTCGGCGTCACGGCGGCCTGGGCCATTGCCAAGTTCAACTTCACCGGCAAGAACCTGCTGATCACCCTGATCGATCTGCCGTTTTCCGTGTCGCCGGTTATTTCCGGCCTGATCTACGTGCTGATCTTCGGGCTGCAGGGGTGGATCGGCCCCTGGCTGCAGGAGCATGACATCAAGATCGTTTTTGCCGTGCCGGGGATCATTCTGGCCACAATTTTTGTCACCTTTCCCTTCGTGGCCCGCGAGCTGATCCCGCTCATGGAGGCCCAGGGGAAGGAAGAGGAAGAAGCGGCCCTGGTCCTTGGTGCCACCGGCCTGCAGACCTTCTTTCGCGTTACCCTGCCGAACGTCAAGTGGGGCATCATCTACGGGGTTATTCTGTGCAACGCCCGCGCCATGGGGGAGTTTGGTGCCGTATCGGTTGTCTCCGGCCATATCCGGGGCATGACCAACACCGTGCCGCTGCATGTGGAGATCCTCTACAACGAGTACAACTACACCGCCGCGTTTGCCGTGGCGTCGCTACTGGCCTTCCTGGCGCTGATCACCCTGATGGTCAAGTCGGTCGCCGAGTGGAAGGTCCGGCAGCAGTTGGAAAATAATTGAACTGTTTCTCGCTCCCCTCCTAATTCAGGAGGGGCCGGGGGTGGTAAGGTTCTGTCTTTGAAAAGGTTTTTAAAGATTACCGGCGACCACCCCTAACCCCTCCTTGAAAAAAGGAGGGGAACTGGAACCAAAATCGAACAAAATGCTGAATAATAAACTGCTGATCAGGTGACAAAATGAGCATTGAAATCGAAAACATAGCAAAACAGTTTGGCACATTCACCGCCCTTGGCGACGTCAGCCTGTCCATCCCTTCCGGTGAACTGGTGGCGCTGCTGGGGCCGTCCGGTTCGGGTAAAACCACTCTGCTGCGCATCATCGCGGGGCTGGAAACTCCTGACAGCGGCCGGATCCTGTTCAACGGCACGGACACCACCCAGAGCCATGTGCGCGAACGGAAAGTCGGCTTCGTGTTTCAGCACTACGCCCTGTTCAAACATATGACCGTTTTTGACAACGTGGCGTTCGGCCTGAATGTGCGGCCGAAGGAAACGCGTCCGTCAAAGGAGGAAATCAGGGAACGGGTCAGTAAACTGCTCCGCCTTGTACAGCTTGAGGGAATGGCAGGGCGCTACCCGGCCCAGCTCTCTGGTGGCCAACGTCAGCGCATCGCCCTGGCCCGCGCCCTGGCGGTGGAACCGCAGGTACTGCTGCTTGATGAACCGTTCGGTGCGCTGGATGCCCAGGTGCGGGCCGAACTGCGCCGCTGGCTGCGCAAACTGCACGATGAAATCCACGTTACCAGTGTGTTTGTCACTCACGATCAGGAGGAGGCGCTGGAGGTGGCCGACCGGATCGTGGTCATGAACAGGGGGAAGATTGAGCAGTCAGGAACACCGGACGAGGTGTACGAACATCCGGCTAATCCGTTCGTGCTCAACTTTCTTGGCAATGTCAACCTGTTCCATGGCCGCCTGCAGCACACCGATGAGCAGTCGGGAGCGGGAGAAAAGGCGGTGTCATATGTGCGTTCCCATGATATAGAGATTGACCGGAGTCAGCAGGACTCAACCGCGCTGCGCGCCGAGGTCCGGCACATCCAGAAGCTGGGGCCGGCGGTACGGGTCACTCTTGCGATTGAGGGGAGCCCGGAGTTGGTGGAGGCGGAACTGACCAGGGACGTGTTCCAGAACCTGGGGCTTCAGCAGGGCGAGTCGGTGTTTGTCCGGCCGCGTCAGGTCAGGGTGTTTGTGGAAGATTACCAGATTTAGGAGTCGAATATGTCCAACAGTATCCCCGTACCAGTTGCCGGAGCATCTCCGGCCGAAATTCTCAAGGCCGGCATCGATGCGGCCAACGGGCCGGTATTTCTCGCCTGTTCCTTTTCGCTGGAAGATGTGGCCATTATCGACATCGCCCATGCGGCGGGGCTGAAGCTGGGTGTTTTTGCCCTGGACACCGGTCGCCTGCACGAAGAAACCTACGAGGTGGCTGAAGCATTGTCAGCGCGGTATCCCTTGACCATCGACTGGTATTTCCCCCGGCATGAGGAGGTGGAAAAACTGGAGCGGGAAAAAGGGCTGTTCTCCTTCCGCGAATCGCTGGAGAATCGCCACGAGTGCTGCCGCATCCGTAAAGTGGAGCCGCTTTTGCGGGCGCTGAAAGGGGTTGCGGGATGGGTCACCGGCATGAGGCGTGAGCAGAGTGTCACCCGGAACGACCTGCACGCCATTGAACGAGACGAGCAGAACGGCGGCATCCTCAAGATCAATCCGCTGCTGGAGTGGAGCGAGCGTCAGGTTATGGAATACGCCCGGGAACACCATCTTCCGGAAAACCGCCTTTATAAGCAGAAATTCCGCTCCATCGGCTGCGCCCCCTGCACCCGGGCCATCGGCCCCTGGGATCATGTGCGGGAGGGGCGGTGGTGGTGGGAAAGCCCCGGCCAGAAAGAGTGCGGTCTGCACCGGTAATGAGCCGCACCCGTGTAGTGATAGCCATGAGCGGAGGAGTTGATTCCTCGGTGAGTGCCGCTCTGCTGAAAGAGCAGGGGTATGAAGTGACCGGGGTGTCGCTGCAGCTCTATGATCCGGTGCCGAGAGAACCGGGGTGCCGGATGAAAACCTGCTGTTCCCTGGATGATGTTCTGGACGCCGGCCGGGTGGCCAAACGGCTGGGCATCCCCTTCGAAGTTCTGGATATGCGGGTCGAGTTCAAGGAGCGGGTGATTGATTATTTCATCGCCGAGTATGCCGCCGGCCGCACCCCCAACCCCTGCATCCGCTGCAACGATCTGATCAAGTTTGATTTACTGCTCAAAAAGGCGAAGGAGATGGGGGCGGATTTTCTGGCCACCGGACATTATGCCCGGACAGTCGAGGACGGAGCCGGCATGAAACGTCTTCTCACCGGCCTTGATACGGCCAAGGACCAGTCCTACTTCCTTTTCACTCTCACCCAGGAGCAGCTGCAACAGGTTATCTTTCCGGTCGGTATGCTCGAAAAAACAGGTGTCAGGCAGCTCGCAGCCGCATATAACCTTCCGGTTGCAAACAAGCACGAGAGTCAGGAAATATGTTTCATCCCGGACAATGATTACGTAACATTTCTGGAGAACAACGGCGTAGTCCAGAACCCGGGTGACATCGTAACCGGTGACGGGACGGTGATCGGCCGTCACGCCGGGGTACACCGCTATACCGTCGGACAGCGCAAGGGGCTGGGGATCGCCTGGAAGCATCCGCTGCACGTACGGGCCGTGGATACGGAAAAGAATCAGATTGTGGTGGGTGAGCGGGGAGAGCTGGCAGTATCCTCCCTGACCGCAGCCAACGCAACCTGGAGCAGTACCCCGCCAGGTGCGGAGTTTCGTGCCGCGTGCCGCATCCGCTACCGGCACAAACCGGCCCCCTGCCGAGTGCTCATGGAGGGGGAGGGCCGGTTCACGGTGTTCTTCGACATCCCCCAGTCGGCAGTAACACCCGGTCAGGCCGCCGTACTGTATGACGGTGCCTATGTCCTTGGCGGCGGCTGGATCGAGTGACCGGTGAACAGGACCCAAAGGATAAGGAGTAGAAACGATGACCAAAAATCTCACCCATTTACAGCAGCTTGAAGCTGAAAGTATCCATATCATCCGCGAAGTGGTGGCCGAATTCGGCAACCCGGTGATGCTCTATTCCATCGGCAAGGATTCGGCGGTCATGCTGCACCTTGCCCGCAAGGCCTTTTACCCGGCGGCGCCGCCGTTCCCGCTGATGCATGTGGATACCACGTGGAAGTTCCGCGAGATGATCCAGTTCAGGGACCGGATGGTTGCCGAATGCGGCCTTGACCTGATTGTCCATGTTAATGATGAAGGGGTACGCCAGGGGATATCCCCCTTCACCCATGGTTCCTCACTCTACACGGACATCATGAAAACCGAAGGGCTGAAGCAGGCGCTGGACCGCTATAAGTTCGATGCCGCCTTCGGCGGAGCCCGGCGGGATGAGGAAAAATCACGGGCCAAGGAACGGATTTTCTCCTTCCGCAGCGCCAACCACCGCTGGGACCCGAAGATCCAGCGCCCGGAGCTGTGGAACCTGTATAATGCCCGGATCAAGCCGGGGGAAAGCATTCGGGTTTTTCCGATCTCCAACTGGACCGAGCTGGATGTGTGGCAGTACATCCACCTGGAGCAGATTCCGATCGTGCCGCTTTATTATGCTGCGGTCAGACCGGTGGTGGAGCGGGACGGGATGCTGATCATGGTGGATGATGACCGTATGGAGCTGCGGGCCGGTGAAACGGTGCAGTACAAGTCGGTTCGTTTCCGCACTCTGGGGTGCTATCCGCTGACCGCCGCCGTTGAATCGGAAGCGACCACGCTCCCCCAGATTATCCAGGAAATGCTCCTTACCCGAACTTCGGAGCGCCAGGGGCGCCTGATCGACCATGATTCCGCCGGTTCCATGGAGAAGAAGAAGCAGGAGGGGTATTTCTAATGGCACACCAATCGGAACTGATTGAGCAGGATATTCTCGCGTACCTCAAAAGCCAGGAAGAAAAATCTTTGCTCCGCTTTATCACCTGCGGCAGTGTTGATGACGGCAAAAGCACTCTGATCGGGCGTCTGCTGTGGGATTCCAAGATGGTGTTCGAGGACCAGCTGCTGACGCTTGAGGCGGACAGCAAACGGGTCGGCACCCAGGGAGGAGCGATCGACTATGCCCTTCTGCTGGACGGGCTGCAGGCGGAGCGCGAGCAGGGGATCACCATTGATGTGGCCTACCGCTACTTCTCCACGGACAAGCGCAAGTTTATCGTCGCCGACACCCCCGGCCATGAACAGTATACCCGTAATATGGTGACCGGCGCCTCCACCGCCCAGGTGGCGGTGATTCTGGTGGATGCCCGCAAGGGGCTGCTCACCCAGACCCGGCGCCACAGTTTCCTGGTGTCGCTGGTCGGTATCAGACACGTTGTGCTGGCGATCAACAAGATGGATTTGATTGAGTATGACGAGGGGCGTTTTAATGCGATCGTCAGAGACTATGAGCAGTTTGCCGCACCGCTAGGCTTTGCCTCGATTGCGGCGATTCCGATCTCCGCCCTGAACGGCGACAATATTATAACGCCAAGTCCCAGCACCGCCTGGTACGGCGGGCCGACTCTGATGGAGTATCTGGAGCGCCTCCAGCTGGCGGGGGACAACAGGAACCAGCCGTTCCGTCTGCCGGTGCAATGGGTGAATCGTCCCAACCTCGATTTTCGCGGTTTCTGCGGCACCATCGCCGCCGGCACCATCCGTCCGGGAGATGAACTGCGCGTCGCCGCGTCCGGCCGCACCAGCCGGGTTGCCCGCATCGTCACCATGCATGGCGATGCCCCGGAGGCGACCGCCGGACAGGCGGTGACCCTGACTCTGGAGGATGAGATTGATATCAGTCGCGGTGATATGCTGACTGATCCGGCGGCCCCGCCGATCCATGCCCGGCATCCGGAAGCCCATCTGGTCTGGATGCATGACACCCCCCTGCAGCCGGGGCAGATGTATCTGGTCAAAACAGCCACGGCGGTAACGCCCGGCCGGGTTACCGCCGTGCAGTATGCGGTGGATGTCAATACCCTGGAACAGAAACAGCAGGCTACGCTCGGGCTGAATGAAATCGGCGTTGTGCGCCTTGAGTTCGACCGTTCCGTATCATTTGATCCCTATCGGCAGAACCGGGATACCGGCAGTTTTATTCTGATCGACCGTTTTACCAATGCCACCGTGGCGGCCGGGATGGTGATTGCCGCAACTCCGCTGGAACCGCAGAAGGCACCTGGCGTCGGCTCCGCTCCGGATTTGCCGGATGGAAACGGGGGCGTTTCCCGGCGCATCAGCCTGGGCGACCTGTTCATTATCGGGGATGAGGGGAGTGCTGTTGATCTGACCGGAGAGCAGAGCCGCCTTGAGTTTGACGTTTCCGCCGGTTTTCTGGAGTTCATGGCGCAGGGCAACCGGGTACTGTTCCGGCTGCGTGATGTGTATCAGTTGGAGCCGGTGGCACTGATGGCATTCGAACAGGGGCTGAGCTTCGAGTTCAGTCGCGGGGGGGATGGTGTGAATATTGTGCTGTACCGCTGTGATGTGTCGGGAGTGGCGGCTGCCGGCGATACTGACGGGACGGTTATATAATCTCCGGGTGATTGGTCATGGCCGAGGCTCAGGCTCACCTTGAAGGCGGGACAGGGTTGTCCTCACCCGGGTCTCAAGCCGACTGCGGATGATTCCCAGTGCCAGGCTATCCAGATCGGCCTGGTACGCCAGTACCTCTGTTTTGTGGCTGTTTGCAGTAATTTTGACAAGATACACGCCGAGGCACCCTACAGATGCGCCATCCACCACATCTATCTTGGTTAATTCGATCCCCATTTTGGCTGCGAGATCAGAGATGTATTTCTGAATCATTGTCCTGCCTCCTGATGAAATTTATGCTGGCGAATAATATAAATTATATTATTAATTAACAATAAAAAAATGCGCATGGAGCTCAAATAATGATTTGATGCGGTTGGTAAGGGCAAATCATTTTGACGCCGAGCGCCGGGTGGTAGTACACTGCCCGGCAGTTCGGCTTTTTTATTCTCATCTGAGGCTCTTGCAAAAGTCCAAAAAAGTCCCCTCCCGTAAAGGGAGGGGGAACCAAATTCAAAGATTTTTGCAAAAGACCCATCTGACCGTTAGTAAAGGGGTAATTAATGTTGTGTTGCGGAAGATTCGCCACCGCCGTTGCTATGCTGCTTGTCCTCTCTGCCTGTTCACCGCTGGTGAATCGTCCGGGCAAGCGGGTTCAGGAACCGAAAATTGAAAACGGCCATTTTGTCGCCGTTGACGGTGCGCTGCTGCCGGTACGGGTCTGGCCGCCGACTGTGGCCCCTGTCAAGGCGGTCGTCGTCGCACTTCATGGTTTCAATGATTACAGCAATTTTTTCACTGTCCCCGGTCGGTACCTGAGCAGCCGTGGTATTGCCAGCTATGCCTATGACCAGCGCGGTTTCGGCGGAGCGCCGGGGCGTGGGCTTTGGGCCGGAACGGAGGCATACGCGGATGACCTTTCATCGTTTGTAGCTGAAGTTCGGAAACGTCATCCCGGAGTTCCGCTGTATCTGTTGGGGGAGAGTATGGGGGGGGCGGTGACGATTGTTGCCTTGACCGGGAACAATCCGCCCGGAGTGGACGGGGTTATTCTTGTGGCGCCGGCGGTCTGGGCACGGGAAACCATGCCCTGGTATCAACGGTGGCTGCTTGCCGTCACTTCGCACACGGTTCCCTGGATGGAACTGACGGGCAAGGGGCTGAAAATCCATCCATCCGACAATCGTGAAATGCTCCGCGCGTTCGGGAGTGACCCTTTGGTCATCAAGGAAACGCGCATCGACACCATGTACGGTTTAACCAATCTGATGGACGAGGCGCTGGCCCGGTCGGGCAGGTCGCAGCTGCCCACCCTGGTTCAGTACGGAAAAAACGATGAGGTTATCCCGAAAGAGCCGACGTTTATGATGCTTGACAAGATGCCGGCAACAACCCGGAAGGCGTTCTACAGGCAGGGGTATCATATGCTGCTGCGGGATCTACAGGGGGAAAAGCCTCTTGCTGATATTGCCGCCTGGATAGGCGATCATCATGCGCCGCTTCCCTGCGGTTCGGAGAGTTGGGAGTAATCCGGACCGTTTTCAAAACAGCTGCTAATCTGCTGCCTACAGCATATATCCGCGTACAGTGTCCCCCGCTGAAGCAGTTCGGCGGCGGTTCCCTGCTCGGCAATCATGCCGGACTTGAGGACGATAATCCGGTCGCAGTCGCGGAATGCCGACACCCTCTGTGAAACAATCAGTACCGTCCGCCCGGAATAAAACTTGCCGAGTTCATTGAGAATTTCCTCTTCCCGCCCGGCGTCTACCGCCGACAGCGGATCATCAAGCAGCAGAAGCGGCGGATTGCCGGCTACGGCGCGGGCGATGGCAAGCCGCTGTTTCTGGCCGCCGGAAAGAGTAACCCCCTTTTCCCCCACCTGAGTGTCAAATTTTTCAGGGAACGCTGCCACATCCTCAAGGAAGCCGGCCTGAGCGGCCGCTGTCGAAATAACTTCCTGTGAACAGTCCGCCTCAACGCCGTAGCAGATGTTGTCGCCGACGGTGCGCGAAAAAAGGAATGTTTCCTGCGGCACATAGCCGATCAGCCCCCTCAGACTCGCAGTTGTCATGGTGTTGATATCCCGACCGTCCACAAACAGCATTCCCGCCGATACCGGCAATAGCCGCGCGATCAGGCGGAGAATGGTCGTTTTGCCGCTGCCGACCTCACCGGTAATCCCCACGGTTTCCCCCGCCTTGATATGGAAAGAGATTCCTCCGAGAATGTCCGTATCGCCGTACCTGAAGCGGAGGTTGCGCGCTTCGATACCCTGCTGAATTGCGGTGATCGGCTCTGCATCAGGATGGTCGGTCACGGTAGGTTCGGCGCCGAGTATTTCGCCCAGGCGCGACATGGAGGCGGCACCCCGCTGGGCCAGGGTCAGAATCCACCCCAGAACTGCTGTCGGCCAGACCAGCATTGCCAGATAACCGCTGAAGGCGACAAAATCCCCCAGGGTGATGACCCCGGCGATGACCAGACGGCCCCCCATGAACAGCACGATGAGAGTCCCCGCCCCGGTGGCGGCTGCCATTACCGGGATAATGAGGCCCCGCAACCGGGCCAGCCGCAGGTTGTGCGTAAGGTAGCGCTCGGCGGTTGTGCCGAACTGCTCCTGAAAATATTCTTCACGGCAGTAGGATTTAATCAGGCGAACGGCAGACACCGTTTCTTCGGCCTGGCTGGAAAGGTGCGCCAGTTCCTCCTGGGCCTGCAGGGAACGGTGAAAAAGGCGGTGGCTGATTTTTTTTACGGTCAGCACCATCAGCGGAAAAGGAACGATTGCCCAGAAGGTGAGCCAGGGGTGGATACGAAGCATCATCGTTACGGCGGCACAGTAGACGAGCAGTGTGTTGATGGCGCTCATGACGCCGAAGCCGGTTAACATCCTGACATTGGTCAGGTCGTTGGAGAAGCGGGACAGAATATCGCCGCTGCGGCTGGTGGAAAAATAGCCGAGGTCCAACCGGGTCAGGCGTTGGAACAGGTCGTTGCGGATGCGGAACTCGATGATGCGGGCGGCATTCAAGCTTAATGTCCGGGAGAAAATGCGGGTGACACAGTGGAGGGCCGCCAGGATCACGATGATCAGGGCGCAGGCGGCGGGAGACAGACGCGCTTCCAGCGGGTGCTGCAGTGCTTCTATCGCCAGTTTCATGAACCAGGGGATCAGCAGCGCAAAAGCGTTGGTGAGGAGAAGAAACAGCGCCCCGCCGGCATAACGCCAGCGGAGCGCCTTCAGATACGGAATAAGTCGGACAAGATCTTTGATGGCTGTACCCTGATTGATTGTTCAGTCTGCTGCCCGGGAGGAGCCCTGTCAGCAGACTGTGATGGTGCCATCATACCAGTAATCATACAATTCCGCCACGGTGAATCAGCGGGATGCGGTTATGATCACCCCCGTCCGCCCGGTATTCGGGGCCGGGATGCGCTCTGTGGCGGAGTTTGCCAACATAGACCCGGTGTCTGAACGATGCCACAGAACTGAGCCGGGATCTACAACCGCAGCGACGGTGAGCGGACCGTTGAAGCCTGAAACCTGGACCGGGGAAACACTCCCATCCAGAGAAATGCCGTTACCCCACTGCCCTGTGCCCGCATCGCCCCATGCCCAGACGGTGTCGTTTTTTGCGATGGCGATGGTATGGCCGACTGAAGCGGTGATGTCTGTGATGTTATACAGTCCGGCGACCTGCGTGGGGGTAAAACTGTGGGCCATGTCTGTGCTGCCAAGCTGGCTGTTGAGGTTGCTCCCCCAGGCCCATACTGTCCCGTCGTGTTTGAGGGCAGCCATGTGCCATTGTCCGGCTGCGATGGCGTGGACACCATCAAGACTGGCGACCTGGACCGGGATGGGGCTGCGCTCATTGCTGCCGATGCCGAGCTGTCCCTTGCCGTTGAATCCCCACGACCAAACGCTGCCATCATTTTTTAAAGCGGATGTGTTGTAGGCGCCTGCTGCAATGGCGGTAACGTCAGTCAGGTTAGCTACTTGAGAGGGAACTCTACTGTTCAGGTATTCGCCATTCCCAATCTGACCGGAATGGTTGCCTCCCCATGCCCATACCGTACCGTCATTTTTTAATACAACAATATGGCTGCTACCGGTTGCGATAGCTTTTACATCAGCAATCCCTGCGACTTTACGAGGAACCGGCGATTTTGATAGTGTCCCGTCTCCCAGCTGGCCAGAGTCGTTAAGCCCCCAAGTCCAGACGGTTCCGTCTTTTTTCAGAGCGACGGAGTGAGAGCCGCCTGCCAGCACGGCGATGATATTGTCCAGTCCGCTGATCTTTTTCGGTTCAAGCACTTTCCCACCAAACGTACCGTTGCCAAGCTCACCGAAATCGTTGCCGCCCAACGTCCAGACTTTGCCATCCTCTGTGAGCGTCACTGTGTGATCTTTGCCATGGGAGTACCATGGAGTGGCAGAGTGCGAAACCGCCGGCAGTGTCAACAGAAGCGAAAAAAGTCCTATTGCAAGTAGACGCCGACCTGTTCTCCAATAATGCGAAATTGCTGATGAATGATAATTCTGATTTAACATGTTAATTCTCCTTTCGTAGCTGTGAATAACGCCTCTTTGCAAGCAGGCCAGTTATCACGCGACATTTCGGCGACCCGGCTGTCTACGTGAGACCCATGGGCTTTCCGTCCCATCCTCGCGGATGGTTTAGTATTATCGTCTGCCACGAGAGGTCTCCAGGTTTACGGCGGAAATCGCCATAAACGGGCCACGTGAAACGTTTGTTCCTCCTTTCTTTTGAGATACGCCCATAAAAAAAGCCGGGTCGCCAGTATATCGATATTTCGATATTTCGGCGACCCGGCTGTCTCAGTGAGACCCAATAGGCTTTCCGTCCTACCCTCGCGGATAGTTTAGTATTATCGTTATCATACGCATTTTATTTGCGTACTATTATAGTTAACAATATAGCTGATCTTTTTTCTTAGTCAAGAAAATTAATACCGAATCACTCAAGTACATAAATCCAGAAATTCAACGTACCGTCGAAAGAGTTATATCTCCGTACCAGGCGGTTGCCTCAGTTCCGGTGTTGTCGGTATCGGTCATGATCGCGATGCCCCCCGCCTCCGGCGGTTCTTCGCCAAAAGCAGCCCGGTAGTCCGCCAAGATGTCCCGCTCTTCAGACACCCACTGGCCGATCTTCGATGCCCCGGATTCCACCGCCAGCATCATGGCGTTACTGGTAAAGGCGTTGGGGACGAATTCCCCTTTGGGCAGCTTGTTAGCCCATATATAGTTAAGGGCGCGCATCTGCCAGAAGAAACGTCCGGGGAATATCACATAGACCCGCCCTGCGTAGTCATCCCCCTGCCTGGTCTGTTCATTGCCGCCTGCCACGGTGCTCGCAACCTTCCAACTCCATTTCAGATAGCGGTATACAGCAGGATTAAACGTAATCTTTTTTGTGAGGCCGGACGCCGCTGCTTTGGCATGGGCCTTTACAACTGTACGGCCAATTTCCTGAACAATCCGGTAGTCAGTAGTCCCTTTAAAACTCTTGACCTCCCATCCCTTCATCCCTTCAGAGCCAAAGCGGGCCACGGCAATCTCGGCTGCAGAAACCGGCAGGGACGTCAGTAATAGCACCTGCAACGTGAA
>CAINRC010000142.1 GCA_903852495.1 uncultured Geobacteraceae bacterium
TACGCGAACTGCGCAATCAGATTGCTAATGAAGCAGCAGAGGAGCTACAGAGGCAACGAAGTCGAAAGAAACACAATTCACGCAAATTCAAAGGGCCAAAACCGAAAATACGACATGCAAAGACCTAACCGGACAACGCTGGAAAAATATATCATTTAAGGAGGGTTTATGAACAAATCGGAACTGGTAGCAAAAATTGCAGAAGGTGCTGAGTTGACCAAGGTTCAGGCGGAGAAGGCGCTTAATAGCTTCATTGCAGCAACTACCGCTGCACTTAAGGCCGGCGACAAAATTGCGCTTGTCGGATTTGGCACTTTTAGTGCGGTTACCCGTGCAGCCCGTACCGGCAGAAACCCACAGACCGGCAAACCACTGAAGATAGCTGAAAAGACTAATGGTAAGTTTTCTCCAGGCAAGGCTCTCAAAGATCTGAATGCCAAACCGGTAAAAGCAGCCAAAGCAGCAAAAGCTCCAGCCAAGAAAAAATAGTTTTATCAGGGGGGGCTCACCCGGAGCCCCTCACCATTTTATGTTGATACATCAGGACTTGGACTCGCCTGAGTAGGAGAACACCGTGCCAATTCTGAGGCAGATCGCCCAACTGGGACAACCGGTGTTACGGGGGACTATGGAGCATGTAGCCGATCCCAGCACTCCGTCAGTGCAGTCACTCATTGACGACATGCTGACCACCGTAATGAACGCCAACGGCGTTGGCTTGGCCGCTCCCCAGGTATACGAACCCATCTCTCTCTTTATTCTGGCGTCGCGCCCAAACCAGCGCTATCCACATGCACCTGTGATGGAGCCGTTGGCAATAATCAACCCGGAACTACTCTGGAAGTCCGATGAGAAGGAGCAGGGGTGGGAAGGCTGCCTCAGCATCCCCGGACTGCGTGGTTTTGTTCCCAGACACCAGAGGATTGGCGTTCGCTACCAGACTAGAGATAATATGATGTGTGAGGTTGAGTATAGTGACTTTCTGGCGCGGGTGTTCCAGCACGAATATGACCATGTTCAGGGAATAGTATTCATCGACCGAGTTGAGAGTACGCTCGATCTGATGACGGAGCAGGAATATCTGAGAATGCAACAAAGCCACACTTGATCAACTGCGGGGGGATGCTCTATGTCTGTAACCGTTGGATTTGACGTATATGGAACTCTGATTGACACTCATGGCGTTGTTGTCATGCTTCACGATATGGTGGGGGAAAAGGCGGTAGATTTTTCACGTGTGTGGCGCGAAAAGCAGTTGGAGTACTCGTTCCGCAGAGGTTTGATGCAGTTGTATGACACCTTTGCAATTTGCACGAGTCACGCCCTTGATTACACCTGTGTCCACTTCAAAGTGCCATTGAGCAGAGAGCAAAAGGAAGAACTGCTCAACGCATACCGCATACTACCGGCGTTTGGGGATGTGCAGGAGGGACTCGCATGTGCGAAGGCGGCAGGGTTTCGCTTGTATGCCTTTTCAAACGGCAGTGCCGGTGCCATCGAGATGTTACTCTCTACTGCAGGGATAAGAGAATCATTCCTTGATGTCGTTAGCGTAGACGAGGTTAAATCATTCAAGCCGAATCCGGGGGTCTATTGCCATTTCCTGCGACGGGCCGGAGCTTGTGGTAGCCAGACCTGGCTGGTTTCAAGTAACCCCTTTGATGTTATCGGCGCAATCTCGGCAGGCATGAAAGCCGCGTGGGTCCAACGCTCTCCTGATGCTATCTTCGATCCGTGGGGGATTGAGCCGACCATTACGGTAAGTAATCTCTCGGACCTTGCAAGCCAGATCGCCGCGTATTCATCCCAACCATGACAGATCCGTTTCTTGACCATCCAATTCTCTCCTCCCGTTACTTCTACCCCTGCCCAATCCATTTCGAGGAACCTTTCTTCGTGCATGGTGACAGTTTCCGCTTGGGGTGCCGTTACCTTCATGTTTCCAAAGAGTTTCCGACTATTATCCATTTCCACGGCAATGGTGAAACGGTAGAGGATTACCTCGGGGATTTTGAAGATCGCATAGCCAGTATGGGAGCCAATCTGCTCTTGGCGGAGTTCCGGGGCTACGGCATGTCTGATGGTGAGCCGGGACTTGCTACAATGTTGGATGATGTGCGACTGATTGTCGAGGCGAGCGGAGTACCGCCTGAACGGATAATCTTCTTTGGCCGTTCACTTGGATCGCTGTATGCCATGCACGGCTTATCACTCTATCCTCAGGCAGCCGGTCTCATCATAGAAAGCGGGCTGGCAGACCCCTTGGAGCGGATACTGGTGAGAATTGAGCCGCGTAATGTCGGGGCATCCATGGAGGCGCTTCAGGCAGCAGTTAAAAAACACCTGAATCAGAAACAGAAAATTGAAACATTCAGAGGACAGGTGCTAATACTTCATTCAAGGAATGACGATCTGGTGTTAGCTACCGGATTGTTTTGACTTGATGGAGGGTTTAATTTTCAGAATATATTGACAAGAATCCACAGGTTGTCGGATTATCTGGACTCGGTGGTAGGAAGGTTTTTAATATTAAATTTGGGCGGTGAGTTTTCGAGAACTCACCGCCCTTTTGCATCTTGGGGTGGCTCCCCATACTACAAACGTGAATTCATGATATATTTTGTTGCAGTTATTCTCAAGGACATATTTGAGCAGGGTAAGGATTTTCAATGGATTCACCCTGCTGCCTGCTTGAACTGCAACCATTACAAGGTTTGGGGTCATGGCTTTGTCCCGCGTTATTTTGATGGATTTGCAGGCTGCCTGTACATGAAGTGCTACCGCTGTTCCCAGTGCCGTTGCGTTATGACCTCCCGTCCAGACACCCATTTCAGTCGAATCCTCTGCTGCAAAGAAACCATCCGCACCTTGCTTGCTCTCCGTATAACAACGGGCCGCTGGCTCTGCTCTTTCCTGTCTCTACCTCGCATGCGCCATTGGCTGGCAAACCTGAAACGTCACGCACTGGCCCACTTGGCTGACTCTTGGAAAGAAGGGTTGATAGCCGCCTTTGACCGTTTGCTTGATATGCGTTTTGTCCCGGCAAGCCGGTCCATGTAATCCCGCAATAGCGAACACCATATAACCACCCCAGTGACGTCTGCCGTCGTTTTACGCTTCCCCCTGATATATGGTCGGGCATCATCACCAAATATCAGCAAAGGAGTCATTTTATGACAGAAGACGAGAAAAAACAGGTGGCGGTATTCCGCTACGGCATCATTAACGAGTTTGTTGGTGGCCGCCGGTTGGATCATGGAGAGCAAGAAAAGCTCTTGGCGGAGAAGTGCGCCCACAGGTGGTGTATTCCCCATTCCGGTAAGAGCCGTATAAGTCGCAGTACGCTCTTGCGCTGGGTACGGATCTACTCGGGAAGTAACAACAAGCTCGAATCCCTTTATCCGAAGGACAGAAATGACAATGGTCAGGTCCGGGCACTGGATGAAGATACCTGTTTGGCATTAACAGATTTGAGGCACCAGATGCCAAAACTGACCGTTTTGGAGTTGATCAAACTCATGCACCAGCGAGATCTAGTGACCGTCGGTACAATCCTGAACCTCAGCACAGTCTATCGGTTCCTTCACAGCAACAATCTGATGAGTAAGGAACAGGGCGTTCCAACCGACCGCCGCAAGTTTGAGGTGGAGTTGCCAAATGATATGTGGCAAAGCGACGTCATGCACGGTCCGCATGTCACCTTTGGCGACAAGCAGCGCAAATGCTACCTGATCGCCTTTATCGACGACCATTCCCGCTTGATACCGCACGGACAGTTTTACCTCTCCGAGGCAGTGATCCCCTTCATGAATGCCTTTGCTGCCGCAGTATCCAGACGGGGTCTGCCCAGAAAACTGTACGTCGATAACGGCTCGGCATTCCGCTCCCGCCAGCTTGAATATACTACCGCAGCATTGGGTGTCGCCCTAATTCATGCAAAACCATATCAGCCCCAAGGGAAAGGAAAAATTGAAAGGTTTTTCAAAACTGTACGAACTCAGTTTCTGCCTACCTTTACTGGCACTACTCTGGAAGAGATAAACGCGGCCTTTGATATCTGGATCGGCGAGTACCATAGCCGGGAGCACAGTTCCACCAAGCAAAGCCCCTTCAAACGTTTTACCAGCAAGATGGAATGCCTACGGGCTGCCCCGGACAACCTAAAAGACTACTTCCGCAAAACAGCGCGGCGGCGGGTCAACAAAGATCGCACCGTGGTTGTTGATTGCCGCTTGTACGAGGCTCCGGTGGAACTAATTGGCAAACGGGTGGAAATACTCTACTTCGAGGAGAGTCCGGAGCAGGTGGAGATCCGCTGCGGGAGTACCTCGTATGGGCTGCTCAAACAGGTTGATCTACATGTCAACAGCAGAGTCAAGCGAGACAAAAACGGGCAGATAGAACTCGTGGATAAAAGTTCCACTACAAGCGGTCAGGTCGCAATTCCGGATGAAAACGCCGGTGTAAGCGGCCAACTGTGGGAGAGTGCATGATGGATACGAGTTATCGACAGTTTTTTGCACTGACGAAGGAACCCTTCGGTGCCGACATTCCACGGAAGGACATCATGGTGACCAAAGCGTTGAGCGCTATGGAAGAACGTATCCATTATACGATACGCATGGGAGCTATTGCCCTGATCACCGGTGAGATCGGCAGCGGCAAATCGACCTCCTTGCGCTATGTGCTCGGAGGCCTGCATTCATCAGAATACCGGATCATCTATGTTACCGCGTCATCAGGCTCCATTCTGGAGTTGTATCGGCAAATCCTCAATGAACTGGCAATAGATGTTACAAGCTCATCCAGATCTGCCATGACCAGAAAGATCAAACAGGAAATACTGGACCTGACCATAGGTAAGAAGATGAAGGTAGCTCTGGTTATCGATGAGGCATCATTGCTGCGCCTGGAGGTCTTTACCGAATTGCATACACTGACTCAGTTCGAGCAGGACTCAAAGCCTTACCTTCCTATCATACTGGCCGGACAGGTCAACCTGGTCGATAGCTTGCGTTACAGAAACTGTCTTCCACTGGCAAACCGTGTTGTGGCCAGAAGCCATCTTAAAGGGAGTGATATGGAAACAATGGAGGCGTATCTCCGTCATCATCTTGCCATTGCCGGCGTAAACCGCATGATCTTCGACGGTGCGGCCGTCACAGCTATCCACCAAGGTGCCGGAGGACTCTTCAGGAAAGCAAACCATCTGGCAAGAGGAGCGATCGTTGCCGCAGCCAGAACCGAATCCACCGTCGTGACGGCCGAGAATGTTCGGCTGGCCGCGACTGAACTACTATAAACAAGGGAGAAAGCAAAGTGAATATCTACGAAGACGAAATGCTAGAGCAGAAACTTGACGAAATCAGTAATCAGATGGGACACCTTGTTATGGATATCCTCTTGATGAGTTTGAAAAGATTGGGGAATCAAAATCAGGTGTTCAACGACTTTACGGAGGCGAGGATGGCGGCTGACCCGAGAAACGATCCATTCTAAAGACAAGACCAGGGGGGGTGTTAAAATCACCCCCGAATGGAAGTTTGTTCAAATAGCCTGAAAATCACACGGATTGGTCAAAATAATCAGAGAATTGAAGATCATACAATTCGGAAATCAACATCTGGTAAACGTATCTCATGCGGAGCGACTCTATGAATGGGCGAATGAACCAAAACAACTTCTGATTTTTGAGCGGGGTGATCACAATACTATTCTGGCGGTCAACGAAGAAGAATACTTCAACGCTGTAGAGCGTTTCGTCGCTTCGTGCAGTAATTAAGAGTGGGGAAATGCGAACATCTGTTCTCTCTGAAAACGCTGCTCGCCAGAGTATATTACCTCAATATAATTCTGGATTATTACGAGTCGGAAGTGTATTTGTTGACCAATACGCATCATAATCTCAACGACAAGGAGTAAATTATGAGCAAAGGTGAAGACAGCAAGAAAACCGAAAAGAAAGCACCTGCTAAAACCCCAAAGGAAAAGAAAGCGGATAAGCAGATCAAAAAAGCGGAAAAGAAGAAATAATTCGAGAGTGGTGGAGGGTTTATAGCACAGAAAGCATGTTGCCTATACAATGCTCAGCCTAATTTTCAGTTGTCTGCTCAGTGCCATAATGCTGACTACAAAAAGATGAAATGCCAACGGGGAACTCAAGTGAGTTCCCCGTTATGCTTATGGTGCTGTGACTATTATTTGAAATCCAAATTACGGCAGACCCAGCAACTCTTTCACCACACCATCCAGACCTTCCTGACGGAGTAGCGTAAGAAAGAATTCCATGACGGTCGGCGCATGCGGTCGGAATCCGTGCTGGTGAAACGACATCCCAGCTTCGTGCGGTGTGCGGTTGTCCTTGCGGTTGTTGCACGGCTTGCAGGCGCTGACGGTTTGTTCCCATGAATTAACTCCGCCTCTGGACTTGGGTAGGACATGGTCAACCGTAAGTTCCGAAACGGGGAAATTCTTACCGCAGTAGACGCAATTGTATTCATCCCGTACGAAGAGGTTTCTACGGTTCCATGTAACGCCGTGGCGGTACATTCTGCGGATCGCTTTCAGGAGCCGGATAACTTTGGGGAGAAGGAAGTCACCTCGCAATGGGATATCGGAATCAACAAGGGATTCGGCCCGGTTGGAGGCAACGAGCCATGCCGCCCGGCGCCAATCAATTGTTCCCAGGTACTGAAATCCGATGTCGAACACATATACGGTTCTGCTGGTCATGACCTGTTTCCTTTCTGTTATTATTCCCCCTGTGCCTTGATATTGATCAGGGGCTTCACAAAATCTATTACTTCGATCACTATGCCCTCCTGATAGGCGATGACCGAGGTTATGTCCTTATACGCACCTGGTGCTTCATCAAGAGTGGTCTTATCTGATGTTGAGACTATCCCTGCCATTTGACCTTTGAACTCTTCAAGATCGAGACTGCGCTTTGCTTCCTTCCGCCCCATTCTCCGCCCACAACCATGAGAAGCGGACGACAGGTATTCCTGATTACCGAGACCGCGTGTGATATACACGCCATCCCGCATGTTCGCCGGAATGATGCCTAACTGGCCAAGATCTGCCGGAGTTGCCCCTTTACGGTGCAATACACCATCTGTAGTTACAGCGGCATGATTGTGATTTTCGTTGATCATTCCAGTCATAATCCGCGAGATGTCCTGTTCACCGAAATTCATCAGAGCCAAAACCGTCCGAAGCATCGTCTCACGATTATAGAGAGCGAAGTTTAGGGCAAAATTCATATCGTGCTGATATGCCTGACCCAAATCGGAGCTTAGCGGGAACAGCCGCCCTTGTTTCATGTAATAACCACCGATGCTATGGCCGACATTACGCGACCCACTGTGAATAGTGATGCAGACTTCGCCACCCCGGTTTTCGCCTATCTCGATAAAATGGTTGCCGCCACCAAGAGTCCCGGCCTGGTTCTCTACTTTGTCGTTGACACGTGTGATGAGATCCTTGTTGCCAGAAGGAGACACAAACTTTGGAAAGCCGAAGATTTTACTCTTTCTGCTTGCAAACCCTGACGGGATTAAATTCTGGATTTTCTGAAACAGGCCCACTTTCGCTCTTGAGTCCGGAAGCAGATCTATAGTTCTGATGCCCGTTGAGATAGACACCATGCCACAGCCAATATCGTAGCCGACAAATGACGGTGAAATATGATCGTCAAGAAGCGCAACTCCGCCGATTACCAAGTCATATCCGGTGTGAACATCCGGCATGATCACCAGTTTTTTCAAGCAATCAAGCGAGAGGACGTCGTAAATCTGCGTGAGGGCAGACGGTTCGATTTCCTCCAATGGAATCAATAATTGCAACTTGTCGGTACTGGTCACTGCAATCTCCTTATTCATGATGGTGACAGTGGAGGGAGCGTTTTCGCTTTCCTCCACGGCTGCCATCCTTGCTACGTGATCAGAATGCTTCTCGAATCCTTCGCTGGTGCGTGATACACCAGAGACCTTCCAGGGCTTACACATTTTGCAGCCTGCACGCTGGTTTCTGGAACGACCTCGTTTGTGATTCATTCCATTCCTCACTTTCTGAAATACGTCTTTTTCCATCTGTTGATTGCTTTTTGGATAGTGCCCCCATAAGGATTTTCCCAGTCCCTGCAAAGGTTCTCACAGCGATAAATCCAGCGACCCCACCGCTCAAGATGCTCATTGATGGTGGTTCTATCCACTACGTCATGAATATCCCAGGTCTCGTACAACTTCCGGTACGTGTTACCGCTGGATATGTCCCCTTTGTACCTGCGCACCTTTCTGTTTGCAAAACACTTCCCGATTCTGCCACGAACCGGCGCATATTTGAGCACCGGGTGCTTCTTGAAACTTCGAGCCATTTATCTGGCCTCCTTGTCGGAGAACCTCAAGGGTTCTCACTTACAAAAAGGCGTCATCATAAAAATACATGATATCTCCTTTACGTGAAAAAATGGTGCAAGGGGTCGGTATTGAACCGACTGCCTGTGAATTTTCAATCCACCGCTCTACCATTTGAGCTACCCTTGCATTATTGGCGGAAGATAAAGGAATCGAACCCTCACGTTTTACCGTGGCTCCAGTTTTCAAGACTGTTTGTCCCCATGAACACTATCTTCCAAATTTGGCGAAGCGACCTGGATTTGAACCAGGGTTTGCGGTTTTGGAGACCGCCGTGCTGGGCCACTGCACTATCGCCTCTTGTATCATATTACTTGCTGGGAGCGGGTATCGGTGCCGCCCCGATCTGGCTGGGGATATGAACCCCTGCTGTTCTCTGGAACACCCGCATCATTTGATTGAGAGGGGAGTCCGCTAAGATGTTTCATCTA
>CAINRC010000143.1 GCA_903852495.1 uncultured Geobacteraceae bacterium
ATATCCTCAACAAGGGGTTCCTGTATGACCCGCCATAGCCGGAATGTAATGGAGCTGTAAAAACGGCAAAAAAACCTGTATAGGTAATATGGCGATGGCAACCGCCCCAAAAACCCGCTGGAAACAGCGGGTTTTTTATTCCATTGTGCACTCAGGATAACTCTAAAACCGGTAAGGAATTGCCACATGCACCCTCCGTCTGCCCACATACAGCACCCCCTCAGCGAAGATTCCCGCCAGCACCTGATCGAAGCCAACCGCCGCGAATACGGTCACCTGTACGACCTGCTGACTTTTGCCGACCCGGAGAAACTGGCGGCGGCATCCGCCGAGCGGGCGGAACTGCTGCAGTGGCTGGAACAGCGAGCCGCCTTCGGCTACGCCGGCACCAAGGTAAACTGCACCGGTCTTTCTCCCGGCTGCAGAAGCTGCGGAGACGGCAGCTGGTCCTGCCTGTTCATCAATGGCCGCTGCAACGGCCGCTGTTTCTATTGCCCCACCCCGCAGGACGATGACGGACCGCCGGTCACTAACGGCCTCCCCTTCACCTCTCCGGATGATTACGCCGCCTATGTAGCCGCATTCGGCTTCAGCGGCGTCAGCATCAGCGGCGGAGAACCGCTGCTGACACCGGAACTGACCCTGTCGTACCTGAGCGCCGTGCGCGCGCGGTGCGGAGACAGCATTCACCTCTGGCTCTATACCAACGGCACCCTGCTCACTGCCGATCTCTGCAGCCGGCTCCGGGATGCGGGGCTGAACGAGATCCGTTTTGACCTGGGTGCCGTCCGGTATAACCTCAAAAAATTGCGGCTGGCGGTCGGCTGTATTGATACGGTAACGGTGGAAATTCCGGCGGTTCCGGAGGACGAGGAGTTACTGAAAGGGAAGATGGTTGAAATGGCCGAAGCGGGGGTTAAACACCTCAACCTGCATCAGATGCGCTTGACACCGCACAACTTCGGCCCGTTGACGGAGCGGGGCTATACATTTCTCCATGGTGAAAAAATAACCGTACTGGAATCAGAACTTTGCGCCCTCAGACTGGTTCGTTTCGGGCTGGAACAGGGCATTCCGCTGCCGGTAAATTACTGTTCCTTTCCCTACAAGCGCCGCTTCCAGCATGCCGCCTCACGGCGCCGTGCGGCCATGTCCGTCTGCACGCCCGAGGAAACGGTAACGGAGGCCGGTTATCTGCGGACCGTATCAGCAGCGGGGGTACGCTACTTCGAAACGGCCTTTCTGCAGCATCCGAGCTACCGCTGCCCCTTTGAAAAAATCGCGCTGGAAACCGGTCGCTCCCTGTATCTGGAACGGCGGCCACTGACACCGGTGCTGGAACTGTCGGCCGCAGAACGGGCCGCATTGGATGCGGGCAACCCGCCGGAACGGATTGCCCGGTTTGAGCAGATTGTGAGCGGCATGGCCGAATATTTCTGATTCCGGTTACGGCAGAACCACCAGCAACACCCCGCCGGCCAGTACGCTCAGGTTACAGATCGCAGACACGCCGTGCAGCTTGGAGAATTCCTTCCTGAGCGGATGATCTGCTCCGGTTGACTCGAAGGAACCGATCTGCCGTTTCAGTTCAGCGGCACGGGGCACCACGTAGATCGACTGGAATGTTGTCAGCACCAGCATGACAACCAGCACGATGACCGGCAGTCTGGCATCGAAGCCGCGCCCGGCCAGGCGGCAGATCAGTGCTATCGCCCCGCAAGCCAGACTCCAGCGGAAATAGCCGGGGAACAGGTTGCCAACGATACGGCCGGCCACATCACGGCTTTCGGTTTTAAAGAGGATCGGCGTCAGCATAAGTGTAAAAATGGCGTTGCCGCCCGCCCAGAGACTGATTGCCAACCGGTACAGCATATCCAGATACTGCATAAAGACTCCTTGATGTTATTCCTTCTGATTCCCGTTTGTATTTCATAGATGGCATCAACTGCCCCGCCTTTCTAACACATCCTTTCCCATAACACCACGTTGACGGTCACGATATCTGCTATTCACCAAGAGCGAAAAAACCTGTTGACATATTTTCTTCAGCGGTATAGTTTGATATCAAATGATACGATATTGACCTTTTACGGAGAACAGTATGACATCCGAAAACAGTACCTCATATCTGGCGCTGAACACCTACACGAAGCTTATGAGAGCAGCCGAATCCGTGACAAGCCGCGTGAGTCGCATTATGGCGGCGGCCGGCCTCACCATAAGCCAGTTCGGGGTACTTGAAGCGCTGCATCACAAGGGGCCGCTCTGCCAGCGGGATATCGCCTCGAAAATCCTCAAAAGCACCGGCAACATGACTCTGGTCATTGATAATCTGGAGAAGCAGGGGTTGGTCAGAAGGGATCGGATCAGTGACGACCGGCGCTACCTGACCGTCAGCCTCACCCAGAAGGGACAAACAGTCATAAGCAGTGCATTTGCCAATGTTGAAGCGGCTATAGTTGCAGAACTGGCTGCGCTGGCCACAACAGAGCAGGAAACGCTGGGCCGGCTGTGCAAAAAACTCGGATTGCGGCAGTAAGCCGCTTTAAACTAACAGTGGAAACAACCAAAAGGAGCACCACCATGAAACGTTTACTCGCAGCATTCAGCACCATCATCGCCCTTTCCCTTCCGGTCATGGCGTCCGCCACGGTCTGGAATATCGATTCTGATCACTCGAACGTCGGCTTCAAAGTCCGCCACCTGATGGTATCAAACGTCAAAGGGAGCTTTGAAAAATTCGCCGGCGTGGTTGATATCAACGACAAGGACATGAGCAAATCTAAAGTGGAAGTCACCATAGACACGGCGTCCATTAACACCAATGTCCAGAAGCGGGATGAGCATCTGCGCAGCGCCGATTTTTTCGATGTTGCCAAATATCCGACCATGAAGTTCGTATCGAAAAAAGTTGCTGCCGCCGGCCCGGATAAGCTCAAAGTTACCGGTGACCTGACGCTGCACGGAATTACTAAAGAGGTTGTTCTTGATGTCGAAGGACCGGCCAAAGTCAGCAAGGACCCATGGGGTAATTTCAGAAGCGGCGCTGTAGCAAGTACGAAGATCAACCGGAAGGATTTTGGTCTGGTATGGAACGCGGCCCTGGAAACCGGCGGAGTCGCCGTAGGGGAAGAAGTCACCATCACCCTGGAAATTGAAATGATCAAAGGCAAATAGTGTAAAGGAACATCTAAAACCAATCCCCCTTTATGCCCCAGAGGGCCTGATCATCATCCGATGGCCAGGCCCTTTTTGGAGTAATCATTATGAAACGCAGACTACCAACACTTTTTATTTCACACGGAGCGCCCTCCATACTGTACGAGCAGAGTGCGGCGCGCGATTTCCTGACCGGAGTTGCGTCTACACTGGAGCGGCCAAAGGCCATACTCTGTGTCTCGGCACACTGGGCAACAGCAGCTCCACTGGTCACCGGCACGGCTGCACCGTCACTCATCTATGATTTCGGCGGTTTTTCCGACGAACTGTTCCGCGCCGTCTACCCCGCGCCCGGCGCCCCGGAGTTGGCCGAGATAATTGTCACCCTGCTGAACGGGCATGGCATAGAAGCCGGTGTCGATACAAAGCGGGGGCTTGATCATGGTGCCTGGGTACCGCTTACCCTGATGTATCCGGAAGCCCATATCCCGGTGCTTCAGCTGTCGGTACAGCCGCACCGCTCACCGGAGCATCACCGGGCGGTCGGACAGGCGCTGCAGAGCCTGCGGGATGAAGGTGTTCTGATTCTGGCCAGCGGTTCCGCCACCCATAATCTCAGGGATTTTTTCGGCAGGGCAATTGATGCTCCATCTCCGGAGTACGTCACCGCGTTTGATGACTGGCTGAAAGATTCTATTGAGAATAATGACCGGACGGCGCTGCTGGACTACCTGCACAGGGCGCCCCATGCGGCTGCCAACCACCCTACCCCTGAACATCTGCTCCCCCTTTTCACCGCTCTCGGAGCGAGCGAAACTGCGGGGCGCACCCTGCACCGTTCATGCACCTTCGGAGTAATCTCCATGGCCGCCTACATGTGGGATTAACCGGAACCGCCGCTGTCCGCACCGGCTGAAACGGTGCGGATTACCCTTCCAGACTTTTGCTCACAACTTCATGTACGTCCCTCGGCAGATCAGGAACCGCCTGGATCCGCTGCAGCTGCTGCCGCATCAGGGCACTCCGCCCCTCCTCCATGCGCCGCCAGACCGTGAGTGGAGCCAGCATCCGGGCTGATACCTGCGGATTTACCGGAATCAGCCGCAGCAACTGGTCCGTAAGAAACCGGTACCCGGAACCGTCCGGGCGGTGAAAGCAAGCCTGGTTTCTCTGGCTGAACACACCCACCAGCGAGCGGAACCGGTTCGGGTTGGTCAGTTCAAAGTCCGGGTGATCCAGCAGCGTGTGGAGCTCAGCCAGAGTTCCGGGGAGCGTGGCAGCGGCCTGCAGGGAAAACCATTTGTCCATAACCAGACGATCCCCCTGCCAGCGGCGGTAAAAATCGGCCAGAACATCCCGACGTTCCGGGCAATCGCATGAAGCGAGCGGCGTCAGCGCACCGATCATATCGGTCATGTTGTCCGTCTGACGGTACTGCCGCAGACAAAGATCTATCTCGCTCTGCCCGCCGCCGTTCATCAGGTACGCCAGACAGAGGTTGGCCAGCCGCCGTGCCCCGGCACGTCCGTCGTCCGGTACATAGGGCTGAATGCTGAGGTTGCGGGCCCGTATCGCCAGAAACTCATCCCTGAACTGCACCGCAAGAGTGCGGATTACAAACTGGCGTGCCTCATGAATCGCCGTCGGATCGACCACCTGTACAAGCTCGGCCAGATATTTTTCCGACGGCAGTGTCACCGTTTCAGCCAGAAAAGCGCTATCCGCATGAGAACCGGTCAGCGACGCCCGGAATGCCGCAGCAAAATCAAGGTCAAGGGTCAGTTCCGCACCTTTCTGACGGTCTGCCGCCAGGCCAAGGATGACATCTGCAGCCATCTGCTGTCCCGCTTCCCAGCGGCAGAACGGGTCCGGTTCATGAACCATCAGCAGTGCCAGTTGTTCCCGCCGGTAGGGGTAATGGAGCTTTACCGGTGCCGAAAAGCCGCGCAGCAGCGCGGGGGTCGGTTCTTCAGCCAGACCGGTGAAGCGGTATGATTCGGAGGCGGTGCCAAGATGAAGAACCCGTGTGGTTTCCGTTTGGGCCGTTTCTCCGGCCAGGACGATCGGTAATTGTTCCCCGTTGCGCCCGAGCAGACCAACCGCCAGCGGCATATGCAGCGGATGCTTGACCGGCTGCCCCGGAGTGGGGGGACAGCTTTGGCTCACCGTCAGGGTAAAGGTGTTGTCAGCGGCGTCAAAGAAACCAGCGGCGTTCAACTGCGGCGTGCCGGCCTGACTGTACCAGAGGGAAAAGCGGTCCAGATCCGTGGCGCAGGCTTCGGCCATGCACTGCACAAAGTCGTCAACCGTTACCGCCTGCCCGTCAAAGCGGCTGAAATACAGATCCGTGCCATGCCGGAACCGCTCCGCACCAAGCATGGCGTGCAGCATCCGGATCAGTTCGGCCCCCTTGTTATAAATCGTCGCCGTATAAAAGTTATTTATCTCCATGTATGAGTCAGGGCGCACCGGATGGGCCATCGGGCCGCCATCTTCAGCAAATTGGGACGTCCGGAGGTTGCGCACATCCTCGACCCGCTTCACTCCGCGTGACCGCATATCCGCAGAAAACTCCTGATCACGGAACACGGTCAGCCCCTCCTTCAGGGCGAGTTGGAACCAGTCGCGGCAGGTCACCCGGTTGCCGCTCCAGTTATGAAAATATTCGTGGCCGATGACCTCTTCAATGGCGTGATAATCGTCGTCGGTGGCGGTTGCCGGGCTGGCAAGGACGTAACAGGAGTTGAATATGTTGAGCCCCTTGTTTTCCATGGCCCCCATATTGAAATCATCCACCGCCACGATCATGTAGCAGTCCAGATCATATTCCCTGCCATACACCTGTTCGTCCCAGGCCATGGCTTTTTTGAGGGAACGCATGGCATGGTCGCATTTGTCCCGGTTATGTTCATGCACGTAGATCTGGAGCGCCACATCCCGGCCGGAGCAGGTGGTAAAACGGTCCGCACGGCAGACCAGATCTCCCGCCACCAGGGCAAACAGGTAGCTCGGTTTCCGGAACGGGTCGTGCCAGGTGGCAAAGTGGCGTCCGTCCGGCAGTTCCCCCTGCGCCTGGAGGTTGCCGTTGGAGAGGAGCACCGGATAGTGCTGACGATCGGCAACAATCGTCGTGGTATAAAGAGCCAGGACATCGGGACGGTCCGGATAGTAGGTGATGGCGCGGAATCCTTCCGCCTCGCACTGGGTGCAGAACATTCCGCCGGAGCGATACAACCCCTCAAGGGAGCTGTTGTCCTGCGGGCGGAGTTCGGTTGTCACTTCCAGAATGAATGCCGGAGGGGTCTGGTGGAGTGTCAGTATTTCGTCGGTGATACTGTAGCGTTCCGGGGGGAGCGGCACACCGTCCAGCTTGAGTTCCCGCAGGGCAAAGCGGCGACCGTTCAGCACCAGAGGGCGGCTGCCGGATGAAGTGTCGTACGCTGATCGTAGCGCCATGCGGGAGGTGACCAGCGTTATGTCTTCACCAAGTTCAAAACGGAGATCGATACTGTCAACCCGGTAGTCAGGGGGGGTGTACTCGGTACGATAGATAGTGCGATAGGCGGTTTCTGTCATTGATCAGTCCAATCCGTGAAAGTGAGTTGAGAATAGTATTGTGGGTACCGTTTCCGATAAATACCACAATCATCATCACCGTATTCATTATTTTTATTGGTAAGCGCGCCCGGTTTCTGGTAACTGTTACCCGCAGAACACACAGATAAGGGGGGCTGTTATGGAAGAGACTATTACATTCTGGCTCGACAATAAAATTTCATCCGGTTTCAAGGTGGCGGAAATCGGCGGCCAGACCCTCGTTTCCTATCGGGACAAATATTATATTGTCGTGGGCGGCGCGGCGCAGATGCGGGGGGTAAGACCGCTGCACTTTTCCAAAACATCCATGCCCCTGATCTGGAAAAAGGCGCTGAAGGGGATCATGCCACCCCAGGTTGACGCAATTGAACATACTGAAGACGAATATCTTCCGGTGACAACATCGACCAAAAAGGAGCGAACGGTCATGCAAAAGAGCACTATTTCACTATCAGAGAGAACTGAAGAGCAGTCACTGGCACCAGCACCCCTGCAAAATGTACAGAAAAGAACGGCCCCCTCAAAAAATACATCCGACATCAAACCGGTCAAAATCGCGCAGTCCGTGGTAGCAACAACGTGCCCCTACTGCAGCCACAAGCAGGATATCCCCTTTGAAAAAGGGAAAAACGGCAAGCCGTTTTTCGTACCCTGCCCCAGATGCTCAACCGAATTTGCCGTACGTTTCGTGCCGGTTACATTGTATCAGGCACAGGTGGCGGCATTTAAATAGGAGTGCGACTGCGCTTCCCCGGGAGAAAGAACAGATGAACAACAACGATATTCTGCGCAGGGTGCGGTACGCCCTGGACATCAGCAACCCTGCCATGATCCAGATTTTTCAGTTATCCGGCTGCACGCTGGAACTGCCGACGCTGCTGAAACTGCTGAAAAAGGAAGAAGAAGAGGAATTTATCTCCTGCAGTAATCCCCTGCTGTCCTTTTTTCTTGATGGCCTGATTATTCACAAGCGGGGCAGACGCGAGTCCGATGAGGGACAGGCGCCAAAACCTGATGCCGGGCTGAACAACAATGCGATTTTGAAAAAGCTGCGCATTGCTCTTGATCTGAAAGAGGATGATATGCTTGCGGTAATGGCTCTGGCCGGCGTCGTCCTTTCAAAATCGGAACTGAGCGCCCTGTTCAGAAACAGAACGCACAAGCATTTTAAAGAGTGCGGTGACCAGTTTCTCAGAAACTTCCTGCAGGGACTGACGGTCAAACTCCGGGGTGCCAATCCCGGGCAGCAGTGATCTGGGTATAACTGATGGGAGCCGGGGACATTGACCGGCACCATCCCCACGGCGACCATCAGACAATTCTGGCATTTCCCCTTTCCAAACAGTATTTTCCCCCCGCCTGTTTATAGTGCCGGCAATATCTGCCGGCATGGCCATTCCAGTTGACACATCGCGCCATCTATATTATTGTTCACAACCCGTAAAATCTGGCTAATCGCAGGTTTAGCGGTATCAAACAAACGTGCACCAAGGACATTCAATATGCGCAGCGATATGATAAAAAAAGGGTTGGAGCGAACACCGCACCGCGCCCTGCTGAAAGGGACCGGTGTCCCCCAGAACCAGATGGACAAACCGTTTATCGGTGTGGCAACCAGCTTTACCGACCTTATCCCGGGGCACGTCGGTATGCGTGATCTGGAGCGATTCATTGAAAAGGGCGTTCACTCCGGCGGAGGCTATGCGTTCTTTTTCGGTATTCCGGGCGTCTGTGACGGCATGGCCATGGGGCACAAGGGGATGCACTATTCCCTGCCGACCCGTGAACTGATTGCCGACATGGTGGAGTCTGTGGCGGAGGCGCATCGCCTGGACGGACTGGTGCTGCTGACCAATTGCGACAAAATCACCCCCGGTATGCTGATGGCAGCCGCACGGCTGGACATCCCCTGCATCGTTGTCACCGCCGGGCCGATGATGAGCGGACGCGGTGCTGCCGGACGCAAATATTCCTTTGTTTCCGATACCTTTGAGGCCATGGCCCGCTACAAGGCCGGCGTCATCAATGACAAAGAGCTGCAGGTCTGTGAAGACAACGCCTGCCCCGGCATGGGTTCCTGCCAGGGGCTGTTCACCGCCAACACCATGGCGATCCTCACGGAAACCATGGGCATGAGTCTGCCGCGCTGCGGTACCGCCCTGGCCGTTTCCGCGCTCAAACGCCGCATCGCCTTTGCCTCCGGTGAAAAGATCGTCGATCTGGTACTCAATAACGTCACCCCGCGCAGCATTCTGACCCGTGAAGCATTTGAAAATGCCATCCGTGTCGATCTGGCCCTGGGGGGATCATCCAATACGGTTCTGCATCTGCTGGCAATAGCCCACGAAGCCGGTGTTGAACTGCCGCTGGAGCTGTTCGACATTCTGGCGAAAGACACCCCGCAGCTGGCCTCCATGAATCCGGCCGGCGAACATTTTATGGAAGACCTGGACATCGCCGGCGGTGTCAGCGGCGTCCTCAAACAGCTTGGCAGCAAGATTCATGATGTCCCCACACTTTTCGGCCTTACCACGCATCAGCTGGCCGAAAGCATCCAGAATGTGGATGAGGAGGTTATCCGCCCGCTTGGGAATCCGATAAAGAAGGAGGGGGGCATCGCCATCCTTTCCGGCAACATCGCTCCCAAAGGGGCTGTGGTCAAGCAGTCCGGCGTTTCCGCCGCCATGATGAACTTTGAGGGAACCGCCCGCTGTTTCGACGCTGAAGAACTGGCGATGGCGGCGATCATGGAAGGAAAAATCGTGTCCGGCGACGTCGTGGTAATCCGCTATGAAGGGCCGAAAGGGGGCCCCGGCATGCGGGAAATGCTGGCTCCCACAGCGGCAATCATGGGGATGGGACTGGGGGACAGTGTGGCGCTCATCACCGACGGACGTTTCTCCGGAGGGACGCGGGGGCCATGTATCGGTCACATTTCACCGGAAGCTGCCGAAGGCGGCCCGATTGGCCTGGTGAAAGACGGCGACCGGATTCTGCTGGATATCCCGAACCGGCGCCTTGAGCTTCTGGTGGATGATGCCACTCTGGCTGCTCGCCGGTTAGATTGGCGGGCACCGGAACCGAAAATCCGTGGCGGATGGCTGGCACGCTACGCCAAAGTCGTTACTTCGGCCCATACCGGCGCGGTGACAACGGCGGACTAGCGGTAACTTTTGATGCCCGTCCCTGCATTCGGGACCGGGTGAGGCTTTCCACCTCTCGTTGAGGTGAAATTCTGTATTCATAGAGGGATTGTATGAAAATGAACGGCGCACGAATGATGCTGGAATGTTTGAAAAAAGAAGGGGTGGATACCATATTCGGCTACCCCGGCGGCACTGTCATTAACCTGTACGACGAGCTCTACAGCTTTAAAGAAATACACCATATACTGCCACGACACGAGCAGGCCGGCACCCATGCGGCCGACGGCTATGCACGCGCCACCGGCAGGGTCGGCGTTGCACTGGCCACATCAGGGCCGGGCGCGACCAACACCGTGACCGCCATTGCAACAGCCTATATGGACTCGATCCCCATGGTCATTATTACCGGTCAGGTGCCGACACCGCTGATCGGTAACGATGCGTTCCAGGAAGTCGATATCATCGGCATTACCCGCCCCTGCACAAAGCACAGCTTTCTGATTCGCGATGTCAAAGATATCGCCCTGACCATGAAGAAGGCGTTCTACATTGCCCGCAGCGGCCGTCCCGGCCCGGTTCTGGTCGATTTTCCCAAAGATGTCCAGATGGCTCAGGGTGAGTTCCATTACCCGGCAACCGTTGATATCCGTGGCTATAAACCAAACCTTTCCGGTCATCCCCGCCAGGTGGAAAAAGCGGTGGCCATGATCATCGACTCCCGCCGTCCGGTTATGTACGTGGGGGGTGGAGCGGTACTGGGTGATGCTTCTGAATCAGTGACTGAGTTGGCCCGCAAGCTGTCGATACCGGTGACAACGACTCTCATGGGGCTTGGTGCTTTCCCGGAAAGTGATTACCTCTCGCTCGGCATGCTTGGTATGCACGGTGCCTACTGCGCCAACATGGCCATGACCCACAGTGACCTGATCATTGCCATCGGCGCCCGTTTTGACGACCGGGTCACCGGCAAGCTCTCGACCTTTGCCCCCCATGCAAAAATAATCCATATCGATGTTGACCCCACATCCATCAAGAAAAATGTCCGAGTTGACCTGCCGATTGTCGGCGACGTCAAGGATGTGTTGACCAAAATGATCGCAGTGGCCGACAAGAGCAAGGAGAAGCTGGCTGAATTCACCTCTGCGCTTGCCCCCTGGCATGCGGATATTGACGACTGGAAAGAAAAGCACCCCCTCGCCTACAAACAGAGCAGCACCATAATCAAGCCGCAGTACGTCATTCAGAAACTGCGCGAATTGTCCGACGAGGACGCCATTATTTCAACTGATGTCGGTCAGCACCAGATGTGGACAGCCCAGTTTTTCAAGTTCAATAAACCCCGCACCCTGCTCACCTCCGGTGGTCTCGGCACAATGGGTTTCGGTCTGCCGGCGGCAATGGGTGCCCAGGCCGCGTTTCCGAACCGACAGGTCATCACCATCTGCGGTGACGGCGGCGTACAGATGAATATTCAGGAAATGGCAACGCTGGTCCAGAACAGGCTTCCGGTCAAGATTGTCATTCTGAACAACAATTTTCTCGGCATGGTGCGTCAGTGGCAGGAACTGTTTTTCGACAAGCGCTACTCATCCACCTGCATGGAACTGCCGATCGATTACATCAAACTGGCTGATGCCTTTGGAGCCAAAGGGTTCCTGGCGACAAAGCCGGGTGACGTGGAGTCGGTCATCACACAGGGTTTCAAGGAAAACGGGCCGGTAATCATGGAGTTCAAGGTTGCCCGTGAAGAGAAGGTGCTGCCGATGGTTCCGGCCGGAGCATCACTGAATGAAATGGTACTGAACGCGTAAGGAGAGATAACAGCCATGCAACATACAATATCGGTTATAGTAGAAAATGATTTCGGTGTTCTTTCCCGCGTAGCAACCCTGTTTTCCGGTCGCGGCTTCAATATCGATTCGCTGTCCGTGGCCCCCACCAACGAGGAAGGGCTGTCGCGAATAACAATCGTGACCCGGGGCGATGCCCAGATTCTCGAGCAGATCAACAAGCAGCTCAATAAGCTGATTGATGTGCTCAAGGTGCTTGATTTCACGGACGGCAGCGCCATAGAGCGCGAACTGGCACTGATAAAAGTGTCGGCCGAAGATGACGCCCGGGCCGAAGTGTTGAGAATCGTCGACATTTTCCGCGCCAAGATAATTGACGTCACTCCGAAATCCTATACGATCGAGGCGACCGGAAATCCGCTCAAGATTGATGCGATTCTGGAACTGCTGAGACCGCTGGGACTGAAGGAAATCGTGCGTACCGGTTCGGCGGCCATCGGTCGCGGCGCCAAAGGGTGGAACGGCTGATTGCACCTGGCGCACCTTCCTTGAGTTCATTATGACCGGGGGAGCTGTAATAGATTGACAGTTTCAAGATGAATGTACTATTGTGTTCGCTAGTTTTATCAATAGGTTGAACCGGTTTTCCGGATATTTCGCTGGGAGGAAGTGACTTACATGAAAGTTTATTACGACAAAGATTGCAATCTGGCTCTATTAAAAAAGAAAAAAGTGGCAATTATCGGCTACGGATCACAGGGGCATGCACATGCGCTCAACCTGAAGGATTCCGGCATTGATGTTATGGTTGCTCTGAAAAAAGATTCCGCTTCGGTAAAGAAAGCAAAGGAAGCCGGCCTTAAAGTAGTAACGGTTCCTGAAGCAGCCAAGACCGCCGATATTCTGATGATTCTCCTGCCGGACGAAGTCCAGGGTGATGTATACCGTGAAGAAATCGGTCCGTATCTGAAAAAAGGTGCGTTCATCGCCTTCGGCCATGGCTTCAACATCCATTTCGGCCAGATTGTCCCCCGTGCAGACATCAATGTTTTCATGGTAGCACCAAAAGGGCCGGGCCACATGGTTCGCCACGAGTACACCAAAGGGGGCGGCGTCCCCTGCCTGATCGCTCTGCATCAGGATCCATCCAAGAAAACCAAGGAAGTTGCCCTGGCTTACGCATCAGCAGTTGGCGGCGGACGTTCCGGCGTTATCGAAACAACTTTCAAGGAAGAGACCGAAACCGACCTGTTCGGCGAGCAGGCAGTTCTGTGCGGAGGTATTGCCGCACTGATCCAAGCCGGCTTCGAGACACTTGTTGAAGCGGGTTATGCTCCTGAGATGGCCTATTTTGAGTGTCTGCACGAAACAAAACTTATTGTTGACCTGATTTATGAGGGCGGCATCGCAAATATGCGCTACTCCGTATCCAATACGGCAGAGTACGGCGACCTGACACGTGGACCGCGCATCATTACTGAAGAAACCAAATGGGAAATGAAGAAGATCCTTGATGAAATTCAGAGTGGCGAATTCTGCAAAGAGTGGATGCTGGAAAACAAGGTCAACAAACCGACCTTCAATGCCCTGCGCCGTCGCGGTGCTGAACACCAGATTGAGGAAGTCGGCGGGAAACTGCGCGCAATGATGCCCTGGATCGGCAAAAACAAGATCGTAGACAAGGCTAAGAACTAACCGACTCTGTCGGCCCTATTACACCCCTTTCCCGCCCGGAAAGGGGTGTAATCTTTTGAACGCTCCGCAGCACCAGTTGTTTGAATCAAATCTTGCAGATCCCAGGCAGGTTTATGACTAATTCCCTATTTGCTAAAGAAGGCTACCCATTCATCGCCTATTCCATCGGATTAACGGTTTTGCTGACGTTTTCCGCCTGGAATCTCGGTTCGGCGGTCATGTCCGTTTCAGCCGCAGTTGCGTTCCTCCTGGCTCTGTTTGTCCTCTATTTTTTCCGTAATCCGGAGAGGACAGTACCTGCCGACAGTGCTGCCGTCATCGCTCCCGCTGACGGCACCGTCATTGTGGTTGAGCAGGTGAGCGAAACTCCGCTTGGTGCTCCGGCACTGAAAATCAGCGTCTTCATGTCGGTTTTCAATGTTCATGTCAACCGCGTCCCGTTTGACGGCAAAGTGATTGACACGTTTCATCATCAGGGTAAGTTTTTTGATGCCCGCGACGGTCGGGCTTCCTGCGAGAACGAGCGCAACGGCATAGTTCTGGAGATCGCCGGCGGCGCCCGGATCGCGTTTGTGCAGATTGCCGGCCTGGTGGCCCGCCGGATTATCAGTTATCCGCTGGTTGGAAATTTACTGGTGCGGGGTGAACGGTACGGCTTGATTCGTTTCGGCTCACGCGTTGATGTCTACCTCCCCACCAACTCCGAGCCTCTGGTAAAACTGGGTGACAAGACAGTAGCCGGTGAAACCGTGCTGGCAAGAATGGTCTAGGCAAGGGTGTGACCTTATGAGCGAAGAAACGGTGATAGTGCAGAGCGATGGCAAGGAAAGCATGAGGCGCGGGATTTATATCCTCCCCAACCTCGTCACAGCTGCAAGCCTGTTTGCCGGCTTTTACAGCATGGTAGCGACCCTGAACGGCAACTACAGCACGGCCGCAGTCTGGATCTTTATCTCTGCCATTTGTGACGGACTTGACGGTAAAGTGGCCCGCATGACCGGCACTACCAGCAAATTCGGAGTTGAGTTTGATTCGCTTGCCGACCTTGTTGCCTTTGGCGTTACCCCGGCGCTGCTCATGTTTGCCTGGGCGCTGAAACCGTTCGGCAGACTTGGCTGGGTGGCTGCGTTTCTGTTTCTGGTCTGTGCCGCTTTACGCCTCGCCCGCTTCAATGTTCAGGTCGACACGGTTGAGAGTAAACGGTTTGTCGGCCTGCCGACCCCGGCATCGGCATGCATGGTGGCCTCAACGGTGCTGCTGTTTTATCATTTAAACTGGCCCAGCTCCTTTAAAAAGCTTGCCATACTTGGCCTGATCTACCTTCTTGCGTTCCTGATGGTGTCAAACTTCCGCTACTATTCCTTCAAGGATCCCGCCCTTATCAAACGGCAGCCGTTCGGCTTCCTGATACTCGCGGTGGTACTGTTGATCGTTGTCGCCGCCGAACCGGTCGTAATGACATTCAGCGTACTGCTGATTTACATCCTGTCCGGTCCGATTGATTATGTGGTGACCTGGCCAAGACGGCGCAGACTGGAAAAAGCGGTACACAAGGGGAGAGAGGCACTCGGCAGGGAAGGTGACGTTTAGTCCATATCATAATGCAGGGAGTGTATCCCCTGCGCGGTTATGGTGAGCACAGCATAACTGCGGTGACGGCTGGTACGTGAGAGCGTCCCCGGGTTTAACAGAAGAAGGCCTGCATGATTCTCCAGCACCTTTTGGTGAGTGTGGCCAAACAGAGCCGCATCAGCCGCAATTTCCTCCGCTCTCTGCAGTAACCGGGTCAATCCGGATTTAACGTGATACGCATCCCCGTGGGTCAACAGGATCCGCTTTCCTTCACACTCCCACACACGTTCACGCGGGGCATTCGAACCGGCATCACAGTTCCCGGCCACATTGATTACCGGAATTTCAAGAGCATCGCGTAACAGATCCGCATCGGCGCTCCCATCACCAAGATGAATGACAGCTTCAACCGACCCGGCGCGTGTACAGGCGGTGACAGCACGCTGCACATCACCGTGGGTATCTGATATGACAAGAACTTTCATGACTCCACAGTAGCAGATTCGGCACGTTCCCAAAAGACTAAATCAGGTACGGGATATGAAAATGACAAAAAAAATGGCCATAATTGCCGCTGTTGTACTGGTTTCGGTAACGCTGCTGTTTATGATTTCCGTGAAGATTGCCGCAACGATTATCGGCACCGGAGACACCGGTCTGACGAGCAAGGAAGGGGTCGGTCTAGTTGAGGTGAAGGGGATGATTCTCGACTCCAAGGAAACAATCCGCCAGTTGAGATACTTCCTCAAACAGGACTCCGTGAAGGCGGTTGTGCTGCGTGTCGATTCACCGGGCGGAATTGTCGCCCCGTCTCAGGAAATTTATGCGGAAGTCAAAAAGTTTGCCGCCAGGAAAAAAATCATAGTTTCCATGGGCAGCCTTGCCGCTTCCGGCGGATACTATATTTCCGCGCCGGCAACCATGATTTATGCAAATCCGGGCACTATTACGGCCAGCATCGGGGTCATTCTCAAACTATCCAATATTGAAGCGTTGATGGACAAAATCGGCATTAAGTCCCACACGCTGAAAACAGGTAAATACAAGGATTCCGGGTCGCCGCTGCGCGAATTTTCCGCCGATGACCGGGCCATGCTGCAGGCGGTGATTGACAATACCCATGAACAGTTTATCAAGGCGGTGTCCGAAGGGCGTAAACTGCCGCTGGAAGATGTGCGGAAAATCGCCGATGGCCGGATTCTTTCCGGAGAGCAGGCCAAGGGGTATAAACTTGTGGACCGCCTGGGAACACTGCAGGATGCCATTGAGGAAGCGGGTAAACTGGCCGGGATTTCCGGAGAACCGGAACTGCTGCTGCCGCCGAAAAAGAAGGTTAACTATCTGGATCTGCTGGTGGAAGGGGCGGAAGGAACGTTTAACGGCCCGCTGGGACGGGCGACGGGCGGCATGAAGATGCTGTACGAAGCTGAATAGGGGCGGACAACAAAGCCCGCCCCCCCCGTAATTACTTTCTCAGCTTCAACCTGCTGTGGGCTTGTAACAGGATCTTTTCCGTCGTCGCCCAGTCAAGACAGGCATCGGTGATGGAAACGCCATACTTCAGCTGGCTGATATCGTCAGGGATTTTCTGGCTGCCGGCCTCAAGATTACTTTCAATCATGACCCCCGATATGGAACGGTTACCGGCCAGCAGTTGATCAACAACAGACTCCAGGACTTCCGGCTGCTTCTGGTAATCCTTGCTTGAGTTCCCGTGACTGCAGTCAACCATTATGGTCGGCAGCAGTCCGTTTTTAGTGAGCTGTTCTTCCGTATGGGTGATATCTGCCGGGTGGTAGTTGACTTTTTTTGCTCCCCCCCGCAGCACTATATGGACATCGGGATTGCCGCTGGTCTCAACAATGGATGCCCTCCCCTCCCGGTTGATGCCGAGAAAGCTGTGCCGGTGCTGAGCCGCCTTCATGGCATCAATGGCGATCTGCAGGTTGCCGTCGGTACCGTTTTTGAAGCCGACCGGAAAAGAAAGGCCGCTGGACATTTCACGGTGGGTCTGGGATTCGGTGGTACGGGCCCCGATAGCGCCCCAGCTGATAAGATCGGCAACATACTCCGGGGTAATGGGGTCCAGCATCTCATTGGCAACCGGGACCTGAAGCGTTGTCATACGGCTAAGCAGACCGCGGGCGATGCCAAGCCCTTTGGAGATGAGATGGGTGCCGTTCATATCCGGATCGTTGATCAGCCCCTTCCAGCCGACAGTGGTGCGTGGCTTTTCAAAATAAACCCGCATGATCAGCAGCAGCTGGTCATCAACCCGGCGTGAAAGCTCTGACAACCGTTTGGCGTATTCGATAGCAGCCCCGGTATCGTGAATCGAGCAGGGACCGACGACGACCATGAGCCGCTGGTCACGGCGCTGGATGATCTCTTTAATCTGCTCCCTGCTTCTGCTGACAAACGCCCGGTCCTTGTCTGACAACGGGAAAACCTGACGGAGTTCGGCAGGGGCAATTATTGGAGTAATTCCGGTAATTTTCAGGTTATTGGTTTTGATCACGCGGCGCATCTCCCTTTCTGGTATTGTGCGTAGTTATAGATGGTTCCGTGCGGGGTTGTCAATGCTTCTCTGCACGATTTGCCCATTAATTCAGCATGTTAAATCTTGAATATGTATCGTTATGGAGGGGTTGATGAAGCGGGCGGCATTTTTGGATCGGGACGGCACCATCAACATTGAAAAAGACTACCTGTACCGGGTTGAAGACTTCGAGTTTATTCCGGGTGCACCGGAGGCGATTCGCCTGCTGAACCTGGCGGGGATGCTGGTTGTGGTGGTCACCAATCAATCCGGAGTCGCACGCGGCTATTACACGGAAGATGATGTTACAACCCTGCATCGCCACATCGATGGAGAACTTGAGCGTTTCGGGGCCCATATCGATCTCTGGCTGTTCTGTCCGCACCACCCCGACGGCCACGGCGATTACGCCATCCCCTGCAGTTGCCGGAAACCGCTGCCGGGAATGCTTCAGGAAGCGGCCGGTCGCTACGACATCGACCTGGGCAATTCGGTCATGATCGGCGACAAAACCGCAGATGTTGAGGCCGGGGTGGCCGCCGGAGTGCGTACTATTCTGGTTCGAACCGGCTATGGATCTGATGTGGCGCAGGGTATCGGACCGCAAACAACCATCTGTGATGATCTGCTCGCAGCGGTAAAATACCTGTTGTAATGGCATTTGACACCACTCCGGATATCATGCTACGTAACTGACCGCAGGCGGTAGTCACTGAACCGAAACCGCACAAAACAGGCACAGGTAGAGCGGAATCATTTCCATGGAATTTTTGAAAAAATATTTATATCCGATTGTTATCGGCATCGCGATTATCGCAGCGTTGCTGGTATTTTCGCTGAATGTCCCCCGTAGCCGGGAAGCGAACCTCGTGGAGCGCTCGGTACTTGGCGCGCTTTCTCCGCTTCTTCGTCCCGTTTCCTGGGCGGGCGGTTTTGCCGAGGATGTCTGGGACAGCTATATACGCCTGGTGGATACCCGACGCGAGAACCTGCGCCTGCGGGAGGATATCCGCAGTCTCAACCAGCGATTGCGGGAAGGCAATGAAACCTTTCTGGCCAACCAGCGCCTTGAGCGACTGCTGGACATGAAAAAAAGCGTCAAGGCACCGACCATATCGGCAACCGTAATCGGCGAAGACGTCACCTCATGGTTCCGAACGCTGGTAATTAACCGTGGCAGTGCAGACGGCATCCGGGAGGGAATGGCGGTAGTATCCGCCGACGGCGTTGTCGGCCAGACCGTAAAAGTTACCGCCTCGACCTCACGCGTACTGCTGCTGACGGACCATGCCAGCGGCATCTCGGCGACAATTCAGCGCTCCCGGGCCCGGGGCGTCGTCAAGGGGAAGAGCGAAATGCTCTGTACACTTGAATTCGCCACCCGCGAAGAGGATGTAAAAGTCGGAGATACGGTTATAACGTCCGGCATCGGCGGTCTCTTTATGAAAGGGCTCCCGATCGGAGAGGTCACCATGGTCAAGCGGGGGGAATACGGCATTTTCCAGTCCGTATCCATTCGCCCTGCTGTCAACCTTCCCCATCTGGAGGAAGTTCTGGTCGTACAGCGGGGTGGCTATGAGTAGACGCGCCTCTCTCCTGCTATTGTGCATCGTTGTTATATCGATAGTCATCCAGGTGGCGTTGATTCCTGTCTTTGTGCGCCCCTCTTTCAAACCGGACCTGCTGCTGGTCATCATGGTGTTCATCACCCTGCGCGGCTCATTACAGGTGGGCGCGCCCATCGCCTGGCTGCTTGGCCTGCTCGATGATGTGTGCAGCGGTCTGTACCTGGGCCTTAATGCCGCAACCTTTCTTATTTCATTCATTGTCATCCGGAGCGTTTCCGACCGCCTGTACGCCGACAGTGCCATGCTGTTCGTACTGACCGTCGCCGGCGTTACACTCGCAGAATTCACTCTGAATCTGCTCCTCATGGTCATGTTCACCTCATCGCCCGGACTCGCTTACTCAATGTTTTCCGACATATTCCCCCGCCTGCTGGTCAATGCGTTCATCGCATCGGTCGTATCGTTATTCCCCGGGTTTGACTGCCAACTGGAAACATCATGAAAGAGCGCCGCATTGTCCGGGAATTACTGGAGTCAAAGCAGCGCATTATGTCGCTGTCGTTTGTAGTCGGCGTTGTGTTTCTGATCCTGCTGGTGCGGTTATGGCACCTGCAGATATTAAGCGCGGACGATTACCACGCCATGTCCGAAAACAACCGGCTCCGCTTTGTGCCGGTAGCCGCATCGCGCGGCGCCATTCTGGACCGCACCGGCAGGGTTTTGGTCAGTAACCGCCCCTCATTCAGCCTTGCGGTGATTCCGCAGGAGGTAAAGGACAAGGAGGCCCTTCTCACGCTGCTTTCCGGTCTGTTGGGGCTTGATCGGGCCGACATGGCCGAACGATGGGAAAAAAGCAAAGGGCGGGCCAAATATTATCCGATTGTACTGGCCTCCAACATCACCCGCGACCACGTTGAAATTGTTGAGGAAAACCACCTCCGGCTTCCGGGAGTCGAGATTGAAATGAAGCCGGTGCGGGAATACAGCAGCAAACAGCTGGCCGCACATCTGCTCGGATACATCGGTGAAATTTCCGAGAAAGAGCTGGATGTAACCGGCTTCGAAGAGTACAACCCGGGCGATTACATCGGGAAAAATGGAATTGAGCGTGCCCTGGAAAAAGAGCTGCATGGCGGCGACGGCGGGCGGCAGCTGGAAGTTGATGCGCGTGGCAGGGTTTTACGGACAATCTCGGAAAGCAGTCCAACCGTTGGCAACAGCGTAGTGCTGACAATCGACGCCACCGTTCAAAAACAGGCGGAACTGGCTTTTGGCAGTCAGGCCGGTGCTGCCGTTGCCATGGATGTTTCATCAGGCGAAATATTGGCATTCGTCAGCAACCCCGGCTTCGATCCAGCATTGTTCAGCGGCAAAATGCCGGCAGATGTCTGGAAATCATATCTGGACGACAAGCGACACCCGCTGGAAAACAAGGCACTCAGCGGGCAATACCCTCCTGGCTCCACCTTTAAAGTCGTTACAGCGCTGGCTGGGCTCCAGGACAACAGAATCAACGAATCTACCTCATTCAATTGCAGCGGCAGCTATGATCTGGGGACCTCCACATTCAAATGCTGGAATAAAAAAGGGCATGGTTCAACCAATCTGCGCAAGTCTCTACGGGAATCGTGCGATGTATTTTATTACAATCTGGCCGATAAACTTGGCGTGGACAAGATCGCCACCGTTGCCAAGGCCTTCAAGCTGGGGGCACCCCTTGGCGTAGAGCTGCTGAACGAGCGGAGCGGGCTCATCCCCACATCGGAATGGAAACTGAAACGCTTCGGCAAAAAGTGGTTTCACGGCGAAACCCTATCGGTGGCCATCGGCCAGGGGGCGGTGCTTCTCACGCCGATTCAGCTCGCATCCATGATCGCAACAGTAGCCAATGAAGGTACGATTTACCGTCCCCATGTTGTAAAGCGGATTGTTGATGCGGACGGAAAAACCCTCCGGGAAAGCAAAAACGAAATTATTGGAACCGCCGTATATCCCAAAGAATCATACCGACTGGTAAAGCAGGGACTGCTGGCGGTGGTCAATGAACCGGGCGGCACCGGCGCCATGGCCAGACTGCCTGATGTCAAAGTGGCGGGAAAAACCGGCACATCGCAGGTTGTCAAACTGCGCGACAGCAAGTACGGCACCCCCTATCAATACAAGGACCATGCCCTGTTTGTGGCGTTTGCACCGTTTGATAAACCGGAAATTGCCGTGGCCGTAGTCATTGAACATGGTGAACATGGCGGTGCGGCGGCGGCTCCCATTGCCGGAAGAATACTGAGGGCATATTTTGACGGGAAAAAACCGGTGCGCAAGGACGTTTCCGGGACAGCAGACAAGGATGATAGTGATGACGACAACGATACCGGCATGAAAGAGCCGCGTACCAGCGGAGACGCCGTCCATGATTGATCGCCGCCTTTTGATCAACATTGACTGGGTTCTGGCCGGGCTGGTAGTTACCGTCTGCCTGCTCGGAATATTGAACATCTACAGCGCAACAACTCCCTACAAAATTGTCGGAACCGCCTACTACATCAAGCAGTGTTACTGGATGCTGGTGGGGCTGTTTGTTGCACTGACGGTGTGCAGCCTTGATTATCACATCCTTGAAGACCTGTCCTACTGGTTCTACGGGTTACTGCTGTTTCTGCTGATTGCGGTGCTTGTTATCGGCAAGCGCTCCATGGGGGCCACCCGCTGGCTGAACCTTGGAGTGATGAATATTCAGCCGTCGGAACTGATGAAGATCGTTATCATCGTGACGTTCGCCCGTTTTTTCAACAGCTTTCAGGAGGCGGGCGGCTTGAGGGTGAAAGACGTGCTTATCCCGTTCTGCCTTCTGGCGCTTCCCGCAGCTCTGATCATGAAACAGCCGGATTTAGGCACCGCTACGCTGGTCATCCTGATCGCCCTGTCCATGATCCTGTACGTCGGGCTACGCTGGTCCACCATCTTCACGTTTGTCTGCGTCACCATCCCCATGGCCTGGGTCGGCTGGTCATTTCTGTTGCGCCCGTATCAGAAAAACCGCGTGCTCGACTTCCTGAACCCGGAACGGTCACGGCTTGGCAGCGGCTATCATATCATTCAAAGTAAAATTGCGGTCGGTTCAGGGGGATTTGCCGGGAAAGGGTTTGTCAAAGGGACTCAGTCACAGCTCCGCTTCCTGCCGGAACAGCACACTGACTTTGCCTTTTCGGTTTTTGCCGAAGAGTGGGGCTTTCTCGGCTGCCTGCTGCTGATCATCATCTACCTGCTGCTGGTCCTGTGGGGGCTTAATATCGCCCGGCGCTGCAACGACCGTTTCGGCAGCCTGCTTGCGGTCGGCGTCACCGCCATGCTTTTCTGGCATATCGTCATCAACATGGGGATGGTAATCGGCCTCTTCCCGGTCGTCGGCGTCCCGCTGCCGTTCTTTTCCTACGGCGGCACCTCCATGATCACCTCCATGGTCGGCATCGGCCTGTTGCAGAACATCAGCATGCGGCGCTTTATGTTCTGAGGTATAGCAGGAAACATCAGGATTAAAAAAGGGGACAACCAATCGGCTGTCCCCTTTTCTGTTCTTTACAAGCCTTTAAGTCTCCCCTGTTAAGGGGAGATTTAGAGGGGTTGATTTATTCCAATTCCAGTTCAAAGATGATCTCAAGGCGGCGAGGAGATCGGCCACGGAGGCGTACAGATAGTACGTTGAGGAGCCGATGGCGAGCCGACGAAGAGAGGGCTTTGAAATGGAATTGGAGTTACTACCTCGGCACGCGAATCCTCGCCTCTTCATACCCGGCAAACACCTTGGCGCCCAGCATAAATTCCGCCCAGAATTCTTTCCACTGGGAAGGCTCTACTTCGGCGTCGCTCACCGGCTTAAGTTCTGCCAGGAAGATGGTCAGCGCAGCGCCCCCCACCAGCAGAAACCCGGCCAGCATAAATGATTTACCGAGTCCACCCGGCTGTGCATTGATCATCTCGGAAACCTTGCCCATGACAAAACCACCTACGCCCCACGCGGTAAAAAGAGCGCCGTAGTTAAGACCATAGTTTTTGGTTCCCCAGTAATCCTTGGCAAAGGAGGGGAACAGGCAGAGGTTCGAGCCGTAGTTGAAACCGATGAAGGAGGCTAACAGAACCAGCAGCACAGCGCTGCCGGTGTTGACCACCGCCATGGCGATGAACATCATCACGGCCTGAAACGACAGCATAATGAACAGAGTGGCACGGCGACCGATCTTGTCGGAAAGCACACCGGCCACCACACGACCACCGGCGTTTCCAATAGCCATGATGGCAACGGCCACAAACGCCATGGGCCCCATGCTCTTCTTGGCCAGTCCGGCAACACTGCCGATAACCATCAACCCGGCACCGGAGCCGATGAAGAAGGCAACCCAGAGAACGTAAAACTTGTAGTTGCGCAGCATCTCGCTAACAGTGGCGTTCACCACCGGCTTTGAAGCATTCAGCTTGGCCAGGGGCCCCAGTTCTGCCGGTTCGGCCGGGACAAACCCCTGAGGCGGATTGGCAAGCACAAAGGAGAGACCGCAGACAACGGCCGTAAAACCGATTCCCAGAAACATCATCGCCTTCGGGATTCCGAACGCGCCGATCAGGTAGGAAGCAAGCGGAGCGATGTAGACCGGGGCGATGCCGAAGCCGGCAACGACGATCCCGGCTATCAACCCGGTTTTTGAAGGGGAAAACCACTTCAGCGCCGGTGGTGTGGCGGCAGAATAACCGAAACCAAAGCCGCTGCCGGCAAGAATGCCAAACCCGAAAACCCAGGCCATGTAGCTGCTGGAGAACGCCATAAGCATGAAGCCGGCGCCCACCAAAACTCCGCCGATTAGTGCAGTACGGGCCGGGCCGATCTTGTCCTGGCACTTTCCGGCCAGAATCATGGCAAACGCGAAGGCCAGACAGCAGACGGCGTACGGGTCGTTGATCGAGGCGATATCCCACTGGAAGGCATCCGGGCCCCCTTTTTCGATGGAGGCCTTGATGGCCCCCTTGAAGATACTCCAGGCATACAGAACCCCGAGGGCCAGGTTGATGGCAAGGCCTGCGGAAACAACGGTCCACCCTTTATTCTTGATCTCAGTCATTAGTGGCTCCCCTGCCCTAGAGTTTCTGGGCCACGGCTTTTCTGTCCGGGCCGTTCATGCGGATGGCGGTGGCAAACTCCATCCAGAAGACAAGGTAAATCGATATCATCAGCGAAAGGCCGACGTTCTGATTCTCAGCGCCGAGGGCCTTGGCCAGAATCGGCGAGGCAAAACCGGCCCCCAGATCACCGGTGATTCTTTCAAGCAGGTAGAACATGGGCAGCGTCAGCACCGTACCGATAATCATGATGGCAATCCCGGTGGGGCGCTTGATCCAGTACTTGGGGGAGAAGCCGTACATACGCATGAAGATGACCACCCAGATGATCCAGACCGAATAATCTACCGCAGCATCCGGCAGTGCCAGTTTGTTCTTGACCAGAACAACTTCCAGTACGGTCACCACACCCAGCAGGGTGAACATCCAGTTGAACTTCTCGTTGGCCTGGGTCTGCCAGTTGCGGCTGTCCGGCGCTTTGACTTCGTCGAAGGAATGGCTGTGGGTACCCAGAGCCGAGAAGAGGATGGCAAACCAGATGCCGGCGTTATGGAACAGAAGGGACGCATGGTTACCGGCAACGTTGGCGATGCGGGCCATCGGATCACGGGCAAAGTCGCCGGCGATGCGCATCAGGAACAGGTTGACAATTACCGAGCAACAGATAATGACCGCAATGGTAAAAATTTTACGCGGCAGCAGATACGGATCGACACGATCCGGGAAACCGATGATAAACGCGAACCAGATCAGATACATGATCAACGGGATGCCGAAGCAGATACCGTAGACCGACTTACCGGCAAAATCTCCGCTCTGGGCGTAGATGGTGTAGTTGTTGTCCGGATCGTCGTCCGTGTTGGCCGCCTTGACAACATCCTTGGGTACCTTGTTGAGATGCGGCAAAAGCCCCATGGCGTACCAGCCATGATCACCTTGAGTCGTATTGAGCACCCAGTACTGGTCGCCCATCATCTCGTCCAGACCGCCAAAAAGTTGCATATTGAAGCCGGCGCAGAAAACGCAGACCACCAGAAGCAAGATTGCATGAGTAATTTTCATTGGCATGAGCGTATTCCCCCTATTCCTTGTGTGTTGTCCAGAACATTGACACCGCATTGGCGGCAAACAGGCCGTAAAGCCACATGGTATTCCAGGCCGGACCGGACCAATGACTGCCATGTCCGCCACCGACGACACCGGAAGCGATCACAAAGCCGATCATCGATGTGAAGGCCACCATGGCAACCGAGCGGAGGATCGCGCTGTTACGCCAGGTATGGCGCTCCAGTTCCTCAATTCTGTTCAGCAGTTCAAGCTCTCTTTCGCTCATTTCTCTTCTCCTTTGTTATCGTTATTGCAAGAAACAGCAAGGTAACTGTCAGGGCCAGTGCCAGGCGAAAACCTTCTAAATTCAACATAACCTTGTACAGCATTGGTGCCTCCTTCCGTTCCGTTGATACTAATTGTTAAGACATTTGCGGAAGCTCGCCATTAAAACGATCGGCCAGCTCCAGATATTTACTGCACTGGGCATGACGACCACAGCAGTAGCGAATAATCATCTTCACATCGTGGGGTGAAATGTACTCGCAGCCGACATCGCAGTAGTCGTCGTTTTTGCCATAGAATGGACAGATGTCAGGACTTACCATGGGTGCCCTCTCGTAGAATGTTCACTCCTGGTACAGCATTAGTTGTGCCAATACCGTATACAGTATGCAGAGTGCTTGTTTTTTAGGTAGTTATGATTTTTTTGCTTCGGTAATTACTGAGGGGACTCTTGGCATTTTTGCAATAATGCAAATAGGAATGGAGCAGCAGGAAGGTTGTGGTGGCTGACTATGAATGGCTGAAACGTGTGTTTCTGGATTATGCATAACGATATAAGGTGTTTAGCGCAACCAGCGGAGGGCCTGAAAGCAATTTGCACAATTGCAAATGCCATAGAAGGAGACATTTGCAATTGTGCAAAACATTCTGGCGGGTGGTTGAGGATGGACTGGAGTTTAAAATATAATCGTTTTTACGGCAGGTTACAGCGGTTTTCCAGCAACCAGGCTCCCGTAGGCAATGGAACCGTAAAAACAGCCGCTGCCAACTCTTCGGCGGGCTTCGTTCTTGAGGGCCAGTGCCAGATCTGCACTGATTCTCCCTTCGGCAGCAAGTACATCGGCACCGCGATCGGCAATGGTCAGCATATAATCCGGCTCATCCGTTTCAACAATGCCAAGACTGCGCTGTTTAATGATGGAGAACCCGACGTGCCGCACCAGGGCCGGCAGCTTCTGTATCAGCCAGCGATCATGGACAAGAGCCGCCATGGCGGCATCGGCACAGGCCTGCAGCGGGTCAAAGGCTCCGTTTGCCAGGGTTGTGGTCGTATAATTGCCGTCAAATACCGCCAGAATGCCGCCGGAGCGCAGCACCCGGAACGCTTCATTCAGGGCGGTTTCCGGCGAGGGGATATGACTCAGGGTTGTGTGGTAGATAACAGCATCAAAACTGCAGTTGTCATAGGATAGATTCCGGGCATCCCCCTCGCTGAAACTCAGGTTCGGCAAATCAGACGCCAGTTGTCGTGCGGTTGCCAGGAAAACGGGGGACGGATCAAGACCGATAATTCGGCCTTGGGGGAGACGACGGGCAAGTTCACGACTGACGGCACCAGTGCCGCAGCCGATATCAAGCAGGTTGGCGGCCTCCGGAACGTCGATATCGGAGAGATAGGCGCTGAGCATGTCGCGCTGTTGAGGATCAGCCGCCCGGCGTTCAAGCACGTCTGCCAGACGTGCCTGAACATCCCGGTCCGCATCGGTTATGGTCGAATAGACATCGCTCATAAGCCGGGGGCGGATGTACGCGGTCATGCGGTCGCGCCCATATCCTCCAGCTGCAGTTCCTTGATCGCCATTTCCCGCATCTTGAATTTCTGAATCTTGCCGGAAGCGGTCATGGGATAGCTGTCCACAAATTTGACGTATTTCGGGATTTTGTAGTTGGCGATTTTACCCTTGCAGAATTCGCGCACCTCCTCTTCGCTCATGGTCATACCCTTTTTCAGGATGATGGCAGCCATGACCTGCTCGCCATACTTTTTGTCCGGCACGCCGTAGACCTGAATATCGGAAACTTTGGGGTGAGTGTAGAGGAATTCTTCGATCTCGCGCGGGTAGATGTTCTCGCCGCCACGGATGATCATGTTCTTGATGCGCCCGGTGATCTTGCAGTAACCATGGTCGTCCATGATGGCCAGGTCGCCGGTGTGCAGCCAGTTTTCACTGTCTATGGCACGGGCGGTTTCGTCCGGCATCTTGTAATACCCCTTCATGACATGGTAGCCACGGGTACAGAGCTCACCCTGCTTGCCGGGGGGAAGCGTTTCGCCGGTTTCGATGTCTACGATCTTGACCTCCACATCCGGCAGTGAACGGCCGACGGTGGCAACGCGCAATTCGATGGCGTCGTCGGTGCGGGTCTGGGTGATGACAGGGGAGGATTCGGTCTGGCCGTAGGCGATGGTGATTTCCGAGGCGTGCATATCACTGTTGACCTTCTTCATGACTTCGATGGGACAGTTGGAGCCGGCCATGATGCCGGTGCGCAGTGTGGTCAGATCGAAGGTGCTGAATTCCGGGTGTTCAAGTTCAGCGATGAACATGGTCGGGACGCCGTGGACAGCGGTGCATTTCTCTTTTTCTATAGTCTGGAGGACTTTCAGCGGGTCGAATATTTCCACCGGTACCATGGTGGTGCCGTGGGTGACGCTGGCCATGACGGCAAGGACACAGCCGAAGCAGTGGAAGAAGGGAACCGGGATGCAGAGCCGGTCTTTTTCGCTGAA
>CAINRC010000144.1 GCA_903852495.1 uncultured Geobacteraceae bacterium
TACGGTTGAAAAAGTTGATCTTCTGTTTGCTTCACCCACTACATTGCACAAGGCGTGCCACAACAACAGAATATAAATGAGCACGGATCCGTTCAGGGTGTAACCGTATGTTTTATTAGAGATAAATAGGACAGGAGGGACCGGAAGCGACGGGAAAGAACTGTATGAGCTCAACAGGGGGCTGTCCCACGCACTGTCCCGCCAACGTCCCACTCCTGTCCCGGTGGGACACCAAATGTGTCCCACCGGGACACATTTGCTAGTGAGAACAATGAATTTCGTCCCATTGAGTAGCGGGCGGGGTATCCCGCTTTTGTTTGCAACTTGCACAAGGGCGGAATGGGATGGAATGCGGTGGCAAGGAAACAGGAGAGCCGGAATAACCGGCAAAACGACTAACCCGCATTTCTCATTAACAGAGAGCAAAAAAGGCCCCAAATGTTGTATAATTATTGTGATATCAAGACAATAAACAATACAACAAGAGTGACCTTATGAAAACAGAGTGTACAAGAATCTACAATTCATTTCAAGCGTTGGGAAGAAGAGAAATAGTCGCTGATTTCAGTGGAGGTACTATCACTTCCGATGGAGGTGGTTTGTTGCTGCGGGAGGTTGAACAGCGTACCGGCATTCTTCAGCGATTTGCCAAATGCTTCACCGATTATCGTGATGAAAAGCGTATAGAGCATAGCGTCTTGTCCCTGGTATCCCAAAGGGTTATCGGCCTCGCCTTGGGTTATGAAGATCTCAACGACCATGATCATCTGGCCAAGGATCAGATGCTGGCCATCGCAGTGGGCAAAACCGATCCAACCGGCATGGGCCGGAAATGCGAGCAGGACAAGGGTAAACCGCTGGCGGGTAAAAGCACGTTGAATCGGCTGGAATTGACACCGGCGGATGCCACAGCGCAGAGTGCTTATAAAAAAATCGTTATCTCGCCGGAAGCGGTCGATAATCTTCTGGTCGATGTTTTTCTCGAAATGCATAGCGAAGCCCCGGCCCGGATTATCCTTGATGTCGACGCCACTGATGATCCCCTGCATGGCAATCAGGAAGGGAAGTTTTTCCATGGCTATTACAAGGCTTACTGTTATTTGCCGCTGTACATTTTTTGCGGAGACCATCTCCTATGTGCCCGGCTGCGGCAGGCGAGCAACGATGGTGCAGCCGGCACGGTTGAAGAGGTCGAGCGTATCGTCGGACGCATTCGGACCTCCTGGCCGGACACACTGATAATCGTTCGCGGCGACAGTGGGTTTTGCCGGGAAGACCTGATGGTCTGGTGTGAAGATCACGATGTCGATTTTCTTCTTGGGCTTGCCAGGAACAGGCGGCTGGAGCTGGAAATTGCGGAAGAGCTGGCCCTGGCTAAGGCGCTGTATCAATGCAGCGAAAAGGCCTCTCGTGTTTTCAGGGACTTCTGTTACAAACCACTGAAGACCTGGCGTTGGCATCGCCGGGTTGTTGGCAAGGCTGAGCATCTCGGCAAAGGGGCAAATCCCCGATTTGTCGTTACCTCGCTCAAGGCCAGGGAGCACGATGCCCGTGAACTTTATGAAAAAATGTATTGTGCCCGTGGCGAAATGGAGAACCGGATCAAAGAACAGCAATTGATGCTTTTTGCCGACAGAACCAGCACGCACAAGATGTTCAGCAACCAGATCCGGCTCCATTTTTCTTCTCTGGCCTATGTTCTTGTCCAGGCGTTACGCCAACTTGGCCTTGCCGGCACGGATATGTCCAAGGCGCAATGCGATACAATCAGACTGAAATTGTTCAAGATCGGCGCCAAAATCCGAATAACGGTACGAAAAGTGTGGATTTCCTTTGCAGATGGCTATCCCTACAGGAGAATATTTGATCAAGTATTGGTAAATATAGAAAAAATACCTCTCTGGGCATAAGCTGAGAACAACAGGTTTCCGGTTTAACAGGAGAGGTGTGCCCTGTTGTCGGATAATTCACCGAAAAATGGCGTTTGTCAGGGAAAAATGACAGGCCAAGGATGACATTTGTCATTGCATCTGTCATCCTTGGCTCCAAGGATGGAAATTTAGTTAGTCGGTTGTGGTTTTCTGATAGGATTTTGGGCTAATGAGAAATGCGGGTTAACCGGTTTCTCTGCCTTGCTTGAATCCCGATGCGGACGGACCGTTTTCAGGAAAGTATTTCTTCAGCCAGTACCGCGTCCTGTCCCAGAGAGAGTTCCATGGCCCTGACCGGACAGATAGGGACACACAGGCTGCAGCCGGTACATTTATCCGGATCAAACAGCACGGCCATATCCGGTCGATGCAGGGACAAGGCGCCCACCGGACAAACCCCGGTGCAGACCCCGCATTGAAAACATTTTTCGTCATCACGGCGGACACTGGCTGCCAGACGCTCAACCTTGACGCCCCGCTCTTCCAGATATTCAAGCCCTTTTACCACGTTGGCCTTGTTTCCTTTTAATTCCAGGATCATCAGCCCATCCCGCTGCGGCAGGATATCTGCCTTCAGGATATTGAATTCAACATCATACTGCTTCACCAACTGATAAATAATCGGCTCCTTGCTGGTATTTTTAGGAAATCGCAAGATATAAATACGGTTATACACGTTAAACCCCTTTTCTGAATTTCTCTTTGATCTATTGCCGGCCTGTTACAAGATTACGCCACAGCCTGCGTCTCCACCCTCATCACCCACTCATCAATCA
>CAINRC010000145.1 GCA_903852495.1 uncultured Geobacteraceae bacterium
AGATTGATCTGTTTTCAACAAATGAATTGTTTGGTAATGCGCTTGAAAAGGATGAGCTGCAGAAGGTATCTGAATACTACAGCCACCATGACGGCTGGACAAACCGGCTGATACAGGGCGACAGCCACCTCGTCATGGCAAGCCTGCTGGAGCGTGAAGGGATGGCTGGGCAAGTGCAGACAATATACATCGACCCGCCCTACGGCATCAAGTACAACAGCAACTGGCAGATGAAGCTCAACGACCGCAACGTCAAGGACGGCAGCGACGAGCACCTGACCGGGGAGCCGGAGATGATCAAGGCTTTCCGCGACACCTGGGAGCTGGGCATTCACAGCTACCTCACCTATCTGCGTGACAGGCTGCTGATAGCCCGCGCACTACTCGCTGAAAGCGGCTCATGCTTTGTGCAGATTGGTTTGGACAATCTCCATTTGATCAGAAATATATGCGATGAGGTTTTGGGCTCTGAAAATTTTATGAGCCTTATTACATATAAAACATCTGTGGGGTTAGGTGGGAAATATCTGGATTCCGTTTCAAATTATTTAGTATGGTATTGCAAAAATATCGAGCATGTTAAATATCGTCAGTTATATAAAGAATTAACATTAGGTGGTGACGGAGCGACAAGATATCGATACGTTGAAAATGGTGATACTATTAGAACAATAACAAAAGAAGAAATTGCTGACCCTTCATTATTGCCGTCTGGTTCAAAAGTTTTTTTTAAGCAAGGGCTTACATCGAGAACTGGTACGGATACAATTTCTTTTCAAGTAGAGTTTGCAGGGAAAAAATATAAGCCAACCGCTGGTGGATGGCGAACTGGTCAGAATGGAATTATTAATCTTATAGCAAAGAATAGAGTATCAGTTGAAGGGAATAGATTGACTTTTAAAAAGTATTTCGAGGATTTTGGTTGTTTAGCGTTAACGAATTTTTGGGAAGATGTTAGTGGGGGAATATCAAGTAGAACAGATCCAAAAGTTTTTGTAGTTCAAACTGCAAATAAAATTATTGAACGCTGCATCCTCATGACCACCGACCCCGGTGATCTGGTGCTTGACCCGACCTGTGGCAGCGGAACAACGGCCTATGTTGCCGAGCAGCGGGGGAGACGTTGGATCACTATCGACACCAGCCGCATAGCCCTGAACATTGCCAAAACCCGTCTCATGACGGCAACCTTTCCCTACTACCATCTCTACAGCGATGTTGAGGTGCAGGCAACAGAGAAAGAGGGGAAGATCAAAAAGAGTGTTACCGATAAGCCCGATACCGAAAAATCAGGCGACATCCGTCAGGGGTTTGTTTATGAAGAGGTGCCGCACATCACCCTGAAATCCCTTGCCAATGATGAACCGCCTTCAACAGAAACCCTCTACGATAAACTGCTCGAAGATAAAAAGAAGCTCCGCGTTTGTGGCCCATTTACCGTTGAGACACTCCAGAACTACGAACCGGTCAGCCCAGATTTAGAAACAGAAGCTGCTGCTGAAACCGAAGAGATGGCCGGGTTTGAAGAGCGGGTGTTCGATCACCTGAAATCTGCTGGAGTGAAAAATGGTATCAAGAACGAGCAGGCGGTTTTTATTCGCATTGAGCGCCTTGTAAGCTCCACCCTTCATGCTGAAGGCTTTTACCCGACGCTCGAAGGCGAAAAGAAAGCTTACTTCCACATTGGCCCTAAATTCGGTACCGTCAGTAAACACGCTGTCAACGAAGCAGTCAAAGAGTGCCGTCAGCGTGGCGACGCCAACTGGCTCATCATTCTCGGTTTTAGCTTTGAAAGCGATATTGTCAATAGTACCCAGACCACCAGTATGGGTACCTTTGAGGTCACCAAAGCCCGAATGCATGATGATCTCATGCAGGACGGCCTCATGAAAAAAGACAAAAAAGCCGGTTCCTTCATCACCATCGGCGAGCCCGATATCAAGCTCCACAAAACCGGCAACGAAGCCACCGTCGAAATCTGCGGCCTCGACATCTACGACCCCATCAAAGACGAAGTCAAAGCCCGCAACGTCGCCGACATCGCCTACTGGATGGTTGATGACGATTATGACGGCAGCAACTTCGTTGTCAAGCAGCTCTTCTTCTGTGGTGGCAACCATGACGAATTTGCCCAATGGAAAAAAGGGCTTAGCGACCTCGCGCGTTCCAAAACCAAACGCAACGCTGAAAAGACTCTTAAAATCGAAATAGACGACGACGCATTTGATCGCCTCTATGGATTCACTTCACATCCTATACTGGTCAAACAAGGCCAGAAAATAGCCGTCAGAGTCATCAGCCAATTCGGGGAAGAGAGCATGAAAGTAATTTCCGTATAAGGTTTTGAAAGACTGTTCTTGGGGCATAGAGGAGGTCAAGAACAGACTATTCTTAAAGGACTAGTCTCAGTTTCTGTCAAATTGAAACTGAAATTAATAGCTTTACTATTTGTTAAGTTGGTTTAAAAAAGAAAGATGAACGGTCTTGGCTTAAAAAAAAGATGAAAGCTGTTATTCTTATACCTGCAAGGCTGGATTCGAGTCGGCTTGAAAAAAAAATGCTTGCCGATCTTTGTGGTGAACCGCTGATTGTGCGCACCTGGCGTCAGGCGCTGAAATCCCGTCTGGCAGAAAGAGTTGTCGTTGCTACCGAT
>CAINRC010000146.1 GCA_903852495.1 uncultured Geobacteraceae bacterium
CAACTATCTTATATTGCTTGTTATATAAATTTTACAACAACTCCCACCCACCTGATTTGGTGCAAAATCTGCGATCAGGTTATTTCCCTTGCACGTACCTGCACGCTGTCTCCCCGCTATTTCATATCAGCCTGATTTTTTTTGCAGAACGCCGTCTGATTTTTTCCACGCAAAACATATTGACATTCATATTATTGAATAGTATTTTGTGCATATTCACAAAATAAATGGGGGTACTAGTATGAAAGTCTGTTTTCCGGTCGAGAATAATCAGGGGTTGGCCAGTCTGGTTTTCAATCACTTCGGTTCTGCACCGGAGTTTGTGATTGTAGACGTTATTACCAACGAATTTCAGTCCATCAGCAATAGCGACAAGATTCACCAGCACGGTGCCTGCAATCCGGTCGCAGGGCTTGGTGGGCATCATGTGGATGCCATTGTTGTCGGTGGTATCGGTGGAGGAGCGCTGCATAAGCTGAACACTGCTGGTATTCGTGCGTTTAAAGCACAAGGGGGATCTGTTTCTGAAAATATTGACATGTTGAAACTTGGAACTCTTCAGGAATACCTGCCAGGTCATACCTGTGGCGGTCACGGTCTTAGCCATGGGTGCTCCCACTAACCATGCCACGTCCTCGTAAACAAAGAAATTGTGCCTGCCCACACCGCGCGGGCTTTTCCGCAGTTTACAAGCCCGCCGGGACACCTCTCAAGGATATGGAAATAATTCGCCTTGCTCAGGATGAACTGGAGGCTTTGCATTTATGTGACGGTGAAGGGATGACTCAGGAAGAGGCAGGTGTCTGCATAGGAGTTTCACGAGGCACGGTTCAACGACTGCTTGCTGCAGCACGCTGCAAAGTGGCTCGGGCCATTGTCAGACAGAAAGCACTGGCTATTTCTGGCAACACACCTGAAAAGGTTCACAACAACAGTTCGATAGAAGACGTCACTAAAGAGCAACTTGGTAATGCGAAAGGGTCGTCACTATGAGTACGCAATATTCAGCAAAAGTACTGGATCATGTCCACAACCCACGTAACGTGGGTTCAATTGAAGATGCCAACGTAGTTGTTCAGGCAGGTGATCCAAGCTGTGGTGACGCTCTCGTCTTTTTTATCAAAATAGAAAATGAAATCATCCATGACATCAAGTTTCTCATCAAGGGTTGTGGCGCAGCCATAGCAACCTCATCAATAGCAACAGAATTGGTAATGGGCAAAACACTTGACGAGGTGCTGACCCTCAATGACCAAAGAATAGCCACTGCATTGGATGGGCTGCCGGAAGAAAAAATGCATTGTTCAAACATGGCTGCTTCCGCTCTGCATGCTGCGGTACAACAGTATCGGGCTACGGTGGCTGGAGATGTGCAACCGGTTGGAATGTAGCATAAACACGTACATTTCTTTGTGCTGGTAAGCGACGACTTTAATATCAACTTTGTATGTATTTTTGAGCTGTTTTGACCATGCGGACTTTATTCTTTGCCAGCTGAATGGAGGGAGGTGATGACGCATGAAAAGAAAATACGTAGCACCAAAAGTTGTCGGTAGCGCAAATGTTCATCCTTGCTAAAACCTGAAAACGACTGAGAGGTACGGATAATCCGTACCTCTCAGTACAGCGATTACAATTACAACGCTATCTAGCGTATGAGATCAGGCCATTATGAAATTATTTGAACAACTAAACCGCATCGCACTTCAACAAAACGAAGAGGGTGAATTCCCAACTTGGCTTATGACAGACATCATGACTATTGCCGATCAGCCCGAACATTACGCAGATAAAGTTCATCTTGTTAAAAAGCTTATCACCCAAATCGGCAGTTTTGACGCCTATGCCGGCGCAGGATGTTTTAATACTTCCGTTAGTGCCGAAACGATAAAAACAACTATCCAGCAGATAGTGACAAAGCAACACTCTAATAATCGAGGGGTTGAAAATGGCTTGTAGCTTAATGGACTGTTGTCAGTTCTTTAACGACAATATGAAGGAAATGCCAAAGTCAGCAGAATACGTGAAGGATAAACTTTGTCGTGGAGATCATGAAGTCTGTAACAGATTTAAGATATATAAGGAGTTCGGCAAAAATAGCGTCCCGCGCGACCTTGATCCTGAAGATACTGAACAAGTAAAAAAAGTAATCATTTGTCTGCAAAGCAGACAGCAAGCTTTGGATTGTAAATCATGATAATCCGGTATCAACCTATCGGTTTGATCCATACGCCTTTTTCTGATCTAAAAGGGATGCCGATACAACCTACATCCAATGCGGCTACTCCAGGTACTATAGAAGTCTTTCCGGAGTATCAGGCCGGATTGAAGGATCTTGAAGGGTTCTCGCATATTATCCTTATCTATCACTTTCATCAGAGCCATGGATACAAGTTGCAGGTTGTGCCTTTTCTCGATACCAGGGAGCATGGCGTCTTTGCCACACGAGTGCCGAAACGTCCGAATCAGATCGGGCTTTCAGTTGTCCGTCTGCTTAGAATAAGTCAGGGGCTTCTGGAAATTGATTGTATTGATGTTCTTAACGGCACGCCCCTACTGGACATTAAGCCATATGTCCCTGGGTTTCAGCCATGTGAAGATGTGCGAATCGGTTGGTTAAATGATGCGGATAGATCTGTTGAGTCAACAGTTTCAGATGATCGATTCGTAAGTCCCATATGAACAGATAAGTTCCCGCAAGGAGTTTTGAGTGAACGTTCATGATATTGTCAAAAAATCCCGCAATGCCGAGATCTTTTCCCGAGAAGAGATAATCGCGATGCTCGCGCTACCGCCAGAATCTCTTGAATCATATGTCATCATGGCAGAGGCTTCGAAGATCTCGCGGACAGTGAGCGATAACCAGGCCGAGATCCACGCCCAACTGGCGGTGAACCTGGCGCCATGCCCCAGAGATTGCCTGTTCTGTTCATTTGCCGTGGCGAACAATATTTTCCGTAATTCAGTAATTATTTCTCCGAAAGAAGCTGCTGCTCAGGCATGTCAATTTGAAGAGGATGGGGCTAACGCCATCTATATTATGGCAACTGCTACTTTTGACATGGGGCACTATCTAGAAATATCACGCGAGATCCGTAATCAGCTACGTCCCGAGACTACCTTGATCGCCAATGTCGGGGATGAATTTGCTGCCAAATCATCATCTCTTGTGCAAGCCGGATTCCAGGGTGCCTATCACGCCATCCGCCTGCGTGAGGGGATTGATACAAAGATCGACCCGACCCGCAGAATTGAGAGCATCAGGGCATTTCAGGAAGCGGGCCTAGCTGTTGGCACCTGCGTCGAGCCCGTCGGCCCCGAGCATACCAATGAAGAGCTGGCAGAGATGATCCTTTATACCGCGTCTATTAACCCCGCCTTCAGTGGGGCTGCCCGACGTATCCCTATTCCTGGGACAACCATGGCGGAGAGAGGAATAATCTCCGAGCTGAGGATGGCGCAGATTGTGGCTGTTACCCGGCTGGTCATGCCGCGGAGTGTCAAAGGTAATTGCTCCCATGAGCCGGGATCTGTCCCAATAATGGGGGGGGCTAATCTTCTCTGGGCCGAGGTTGGTGCCAACCCACGAGACACGATGGAGAAAACAGAAGAGGGCCGAGGCCATTCGGTTCCTGCCATTCGAAAGCTTTTCATGGAAACTGAATGGCAGACATTGATGGGGCCGTCGCTCTTTTTTGATAATCTGAATCGCCAGCCTTAAATCAAGGCAAGGGCCGTCCTGATTATGTTGAGTAAAATATCCCTGCGCAGGAATCTAACCGCAGCTATAGTTTTCAGCACTAAACATAGGAAGGAGCTTCAATGCATTCAAAAACCAAGATCGGCATAATCATCTGTGACCGCTACCGCAGCTGTGCAGGTGGTAAGTGTTTGAGAGCAATGCGCAACAAGGAAGGTGCTTTCAGTGTTTACACTAACACCGATGTTGAACTGGTCGGGTTTACAACCTGCAATGGGTGTCCTGGCGGCAACGTAGAATATGCGGGTGAAGAAATGGTCAAGAATGGTGCGGAGGTCATTCATCTGGCTACCGGGATGGTCGTCGGCTATCCGCCCTGTCCATACATCGAGACATTCAGAGCATTTATTGAAATGCAGTTTGGAGTCAAAGTTGTTGTTGGCACACATCCCATACCTGCAAATTATTATGAAAATCATATGTGTCTTGGAACTTGGAATAATCCGGTCTGGAAACCACTTATTGCATCGACTGTCTGCGATGAAGCGACCCGTGCCCTCTATGATTAACTAAGGATAACCACCATGAACCTGAAACGCCATTCACAAATAGTATCTGCAATACTTGTCATCCTTGTAACGTCTCTCGGCCTGGCGATGGCAGACTCGTCGGTATTCAAGGTAGATCGACAATTCTATCCTTATTACCCATCGCTAATAAAATGGGAAAAATCAAAAGCGGAATTCACACCGCCAAGTACCTGCAAGGATTGTCACGAAAAGCAGTACAAGGAATGGAACGGATCAGTCCATAGCCTGGCCTTTAGAGACCCTGTCTACCAAGGTGAACTGAACAAGGCAGTCAAAGCTGTCGGTCATGAGATATCGAGGCAGTGCGAAGGGTGCCACTCACCCGCCGGTGTGGTAACTGGTGAAATCAAGGGACCGGGTAATGCCGGCCTGAGCGAAATGGCGTTAGCTGGGGTTTCATGCGATATCTGCCATTCAGTCAGTGGGGTTACCCATTGGCAGACACCATCCCATGAACCTGAAAACGGTTCTTTTATACTTTCTCCCGGAGTCAATACTCAGGATGGGAGTAAACTTATCAAGAGGGGTCCGCTCAAATCAGATAGCGACTGTGGGGGCGGTTTTCACGAATGTGTTGAATCAGATCTTCACACACAAGCTGATCTGTGCGCTTCATGCCACCAGGTGTATCATTACGATTCCCATTTTCCTCTTGAGTCGACCTACCTCGAATGGAAACACGGGCCGTATGCCCAAAAGAACATCCATTGTCAGGACTGCCACATGGTAGAAACAGAGGTATTCAAGCGTACAGCTGATACCTTTGAAAAGCCGAAGCGCAGTGAGTACCGTCACTATTTCAACGGGGCGAACTACCTGCTGAGCTATCTTGCTGCGGAAGCGGCCAAAAAAGCAGGTGACAAAGAGCAAGCCGACCTATTGATGAAGCAGTATACGATGGCTGTTGAACGGCTGAAAGCTGCTGCTGACCTGGAGGTAACTCCCGTATATTTTGACGGAAAAATTTCCGAAATCAGGATTCGAGTAAAAAACATGCGGGCAGGCCATAATCTGCCGACCTCTCTGACCAATGTGCGCCAGATGTGGCTTGAAATTACAGCCAAAGACCAGAACGGCAAGGTTGTCATGAGTAGCGGTTCCGTCAAACCCGATGGTAGCCTACCCGATAATGTCCGTCTCTTTAATTCGGATGGCATGGGAGACGGTCTCCATTTTGCCATCGATCCATGGGCGGTTACTGCCTTTTCCCGGCACGAAACGATTCCTCCCAAAGGGTACAAGGATGTTTTTTATGGAATACCTTCGCCAACTTCTGCCACATCGATTTCGGTCGATGTACGATTGCGTTATCGTCAGGCAGATCAAAAGGTTGCCGAAGCTCTCCTTGGAGCCGTGCCCAAGGATATCGACTTGGAAGAAATCTACGGTATCAAGGCGGTTCCGCAGCTTCCGATAGTGGATATGGTTACGACGAACAAGGTTTTCACCTCTTCGCAAAGGTAAATCATGTAAGTGAATGGTGCACTTGGCACTCTGGCAAAGAGGAAGATAAGGACAGGACTCTTGATTCAAGATCCCACTAACAGATATATCGCTGCAATTTTGTCCCAATGTGACTTGAGCGGCAAGGATATCCTGGAAATAGGATGCGGTAAGGGAAGAATTACCCGTGACCTTGCCAGTCATGCCCGCCATGTAGTCGCAACCGATCCTGATGTAAATGTACTCGGAGTAGCACGGGCAACAATTAGCTTTCGCAATATTGACTTCATGGAAGCGTCAACCGGGATACCTGACCTGTCCGATGGCAGTTTTGATGTAGTCATTTACACACTCTCTTTGCATCACGTCCCTATTGCAGCAATGTCGGACAGTCTGAACAAGGCTGCAGACCTGCTCAAAAACGATGGTGTCATCATCGTCCTTGAACCGGGGGATAAAGGCTCATTTACCCTGGCAAAGGAACAATTCGGAGCCGGAAGCGGCGACGAAGGTCCGGCAAAAGCTGCAGCTATCGAAGCCATGCACACGCTATCAGGTTGGGACGTGGGAGAGACACATCACTTCTATACCCAGTTTCAGTTCGACAGTTACGAGGATTTCTTCACCAACATGCTCCCCGATTTTCGGCAGCAGCCAGACGATTTCATCTCAGAAGTCAAGACGTACCTCTATCTGCATCGAACTGTGAACGGCTTCGTTCTTGATGCAGAACGGCGGCTGAATATCTTGAGGCGGAATAACCAGCAGCAACAATTCAAGTAATCAAAAGGGAGAGCATATGGAGCACTTTCTAGCCACAGTCAAGGAGACCGTAAACCCGGCCACTCAACCGGTCGGGGTCAACCTGATCAGAGACGCAGCGGTTATCGATAGTCTGAAAATCAAAGTGCGTGACAAACGACTGGCTGTCTGCCAGCAGATTGCCTACAGCCGGATGTACTCCTGGTCGACATGGGTAGATGCGGGAACGTCCCACTGTGCAATAGGCGCCGCCTGCACCGGACTGATTACACCACCTGAGAGGATACTTGACGGAACTGTCAATACAGGCGTTTATCAGGAAAACCAGCAGGCCGCCGCAGCCATGCAGGAAAAGATGCCACGCGTCCAACCCGGTGTTGCGGGGGTATTGACCTATCCTCTCGCACGCCCTTTTCCCGGCATTGTTCCCGATCTGGTTGTCATCTACGTCAATTCGGCCCAGACCATGCGGTTTGTTCAGGCGTTCCTCTATCACAAAGGTGGTGAGTTTGTGATGAAGACATCCGGAGACGCCGGCGTCTGCTCCAGGGCAATTGCCCAGGTTGCCCTGACTGGTGAACCAACGATAGAAATCCCCTGCATGGGAGATAGGCGTTTCGCAGTCGCCCAGGATCATGAGTTGATGGTCGGTATTCCACATCAATGGCTGGAGCGTACTGCAGAAGGGTTGACAGCAACCCACAAGGCCGGAATCCGTTATCCAGTGCCGTTCCAGATCCCGATCGAATGTGAACTGCCGCCGGACTACGTGACAAGCGAACAGGATATGGAAAACCATGAATAGCCTGCTCGACTACAAGCTGCTTATCCCCCTGGTACTGCTGCTCGGCTTTGCCCCTTTTTTCCCGCAGCCGCACATAGTCGAAAAGATCAGGATGCTCATGGCCGGGACTCTGCGCCGGCCGATCGATATTTTTGACCTGTTCTGGCATGCCTGGCCGTTCGCCCTGCTTGCCTACCGTATTGTGCTCGACGTAAGGAAATGATCAATATTATCAGCATCTGGTTGATATGAAGGAGACAGAAAGATGCAGTCCAAGGAGTTGTTGAAAAGGAAAAAATCAAAAATGCCACCGGCAGTCATTGATGTCCGGACCGGTTTTGAATTCAAAGCAGGGCATATTCCCGGGGCAATCCATGCGCCGACTTGGAAAATCTTCCTGAAGCTTGCCCGCCTCCCTTCTGACAAAAATGCCGAACTGGTGGTAACCTGCGAACATGGACCGCGAGCTCAGCTTGCCAAGGGGTTGCTCGGGATCTTTGGCTACCGCAACGTGGATTTGCTGGACGGGCATATGGCTGGTTGGAGACGTGCCGGCCATCCGCTGGAGAAATAATGTCAGCTATGCCGGCAAACGACCGCAGCATGCCTGGAAAATAATAATTCAAACCGGAGATACTGCATGAAGATGAATATTGTTGTAATCGGTGCCAATGCTGCCGGCGCCAAGTCCGCCTCAAAAGCGAAGCGGATCAACCCGAAAGCCGAAGTGACCGTGATTGACCGGGGCAATTTCATTTCCTACGGTGCCTGCGGCATTCCCTATTTTGTCTCGGATGCAGTCGAAGACGTAAAAGAGCTGATGAGCACTGCGGTAGGTGTCGTTCGCGACCATCATTTTTTCAAGAAGGTGAAGGGCGTAACGGTCAAGACCAACACGGAAGTCATAGCGATCGACCGCGCAGCCAAATCCGTATGTCTTCGTGATGCACAAACATCTCAGGAAACTACCCTTGCCTATGACCGCCTGATCCTTGCCACCGGTAGTTCCCCTTTCATTCCAAAAATTAATAACGTCGATCTGACCAATGTCCTCACCGTCAAGAGCATCGAGGATGCCGAACTTCTCAAGAGATTGGCCGTTCATGGGAGCCGGGCCTGTATCGTCGGCGACGGTCTGATAGGGCTGGAAACAGCCGAGGCGCTGTGCCACAAAGGGTTGCAGGTGACGGTCGTCGAAATGCGCGACCAGGTGCTTCCCGGTGTGCTTGACCGTGAGATGGCAGCCCTGGTGGAAAAGCAGCTTAAGCAGCAGGGCGTGACGGTCATGACCGGTTGTGCGGTATCGGGCCTCGTCGGTGATGATGCTGTCGAAGCAGTACAGATCGGTGACATGCAGATTCCGGCTGACCTGGTGGTGCTTGCTCCCGGAGTGACACCGAATGTCGAACTGGCCCGGACCGCCGGATTGGAGATAGGAGTTACCGGGGCGATTGCGGTTGATAAACTTCAATGCACCAGCGATCCCAATATCTATGCCTGCGGTGACTGTTGCGAAACCACTCACCTGATTACCGGCAAAAAAGTATTTATCCCCCTGGGAAGTACCGCCAACAAGCAGGGCCGGGTTGCCGGGATCAATGCCGCCGGCGGCGAGGCAACCTTTGCGGGTGTCATTGGCACTAGCATCCTGCGGGTGTTCAATCTCAATGCCGGCAAAACAGGACTTACTGAGGCCGAGGCCAGGGCGAACGGCTTTGACGTGGAGACTGTCCTGTCTCCATCTCACGACAAGGCGCACTTCTTCCCTGGCGCCAAGCCGATCGTTTTGAAACTTGTAGCGGAGCGAAGCACCGGCAGGATTCTCGGACTGCAGGCCGTGGGCGAAGGTAATGTCGACAAGCGGCTTGATGCCGCTGCGACTGCCATTACCTTTGGCGCCACCGCCGAGCAGGTGTCACAGCTTGACCTCGCTTATGCCCCGCCGTACTCGGCTGCCATGGACAATCTGATCGTTGCCGCCGATATCCTGAAAAACAAGCTGGCCGGTCATGCCCGTGGTATTTCATCACATGAGGTGAAACGCATGTTGGATGATGGGGATGATTTCATTCTGCTTGATGTCCGTTCACCGGCTGAGCATGGTGAAGTCCGTATTGAAGGGGCCAAACTGATCCCGCTAGGCATGTTGAGGGAGAAACTTGAAGAACTGCCCAGAGACAAGGAAATAATCACCTATTGCAAGATCAGCCTGCGTGGCTACGAGGCGCAGAAAATCCTTGATGCGGCGGGATTTGAAAACACGAAATTCATGGATGGCGGGATTCTCGCCTGGCCGTACGCTCTCACTACTGCAACTACAACTTTTTAAACGTCAACCGTGCCAATGTGCACGCTATATAACTCTCAAGGAGCATAAACAGTATGAAGAAAAGAATCCTGCTGGCTGTAAGTGTCGCAATCTTCGCTGTATCGAGTATCGCCATTGCAGGTGCAACAGCACCGTTAAGCACTCCGGAACTAAAACAGACCATCGGCGCCGGTGGCAAGGCCACGCTCGTCTTTTTCCAGAACCCTAACGGGGGGCCATGCAAGGCCCAGAAGGGTATCCTTGACAAACTGCTGCAGGACCGCAAAGGCAGCTTCAATATCGCCAGTATCAACGCCATGAACCAGAACGATCAGAAAGCATTCTATGATTATGGTGTCAGGAGCCTTCCTTCTCTAGTGCTGGTTGATAAGGCAGGCAAAATAAGCAAGGTATTTCCCCCAGGCATTCAAAATCAGGAGACCCTCACCTCTGCGCTGGATGGCGTCAAATGATTGAATTGGGCATTTCCAGCATACTGCTCGCCATTGGAGCCGGTCTGGCCAGTGTCATGTCTCCCTGTGTACTTCCGGTGGTGCCGATCATCATGGCCGGGGCTGAACGTAAAGACCGGCTTCGGCCGCTGATTCTCGTTGCAGGGCTGTCACTGTCATTCATGATCATGGGTGCAATTTCCTCACTGTTCGGTGCCATGCTCGTAGGAAGGACGAGATACATTGAACTGGTGGGTTCATGTGTCATCATCGCCCTCGGCCTGATGGTGATCTTCGATGTCAGCATCTTCAAACGGATAACCGCTCTTTCCAATCTCAATGTGAAGGGCGAGGGGCGCGCCGGTGCATTTGTACTCGGCATGGCCCTGGGACTGGTATGGGTACCGTGTGTCGGGCCGTTCCTGTCGAGCATTCTGACCATGGTTGGTTCCAACGGGCAGCTGGTGTACGGGATTGCCCTGCTTGGCTTCTATTCTCTGGGACTCGCGATACCGATGCTTATTCTTGCATATTCTTCCCATCTGGTTCAAAACAGGATCAAGGCACTGGCTCGGCATGACCGTATATTCCGGTATGCATCTGGTGGGATTCTCGTGGCATTTGGCTTATACGCAGTAGTTATCGGTAATTTTGCGTTCTAACAGAATTTTGGAGTGATTATTATGGAGATGAAAATCACGTTTCCCGGTGGGAAAAAGGTGAATGCAGAAATGGATGGGGTGGTAATCCCCACGGACCAGCCAGTCGCAGATGGCGGGGATGGCAGTGCACCAAGCCCGTTCAGCTATTTCCTCGCTTCAATGGGCACCTGTGCGGGTATCTACGTTCTCAGTTTCTGCCAGCAGAGGAATATATCGACGGAGGGGTTGGCTCTTACCCAGAGTATGGAATTCGCAGCTGATGAGTCAGGCCATAAACGGCTGTCAAAAGTTAAACTTGATATTATGCTGTCGGTCGGCTTCCCGGAGAAGTATCGCAATGCCATTGTGAAAACAGCGGAACTTTGCTCCGTTAAGAAGGTGATCATGAACCCTCCGGAGTTTGAGATCACCGCGCACTTGCCATAGTCGTTGCAAATACTTGCGATGAAATCTCCGTCTCGGTTCATCTTTATTCTTCTAGTCCTTGGCACGGCAACTCCCTGGTGTGGCCCCGCAATTGCCTTGACTGCTGGCATTCTTTTCAGCCTCATCATGGGGAACCCATGGCCAAAGAGCACCGCCGTCTGGAGCAAAAAACTGCTGCAATTGTCGGTTGTTGGTCTGGGCTTCGGCGTTGGGATCGTTGACGTCTGGCATGCCGGACGGGAGGCGGTTCTCTATACTCCGGTGAGCATTGGCATCACGGTGGCTGTCGGAGTAATCCTGGGGAAAATATTACACACGCCGACTAAGGCTTCGGCCCTCATATCTTTCGGCACGGCTATCTGCGGTGGCAGTGCCATCGCGGCCATGGCGCCGGTCATCGAAGCCAGCGATGAGGATATTGCCATTTCACTGGCTACGGTTTTCAGCCTCAACGCGGTTGCTTTACTTATTTTCCCTCCTCTTGGCCATCTGTTCTGTTTGACTGAGCGTCAGTTCGGACTCTGGTCAGCGCTGGCAATTCATGACACAAGTAGCGTAGTCGGGGCCGCATCGGCTTACGGATCTGTGGCTCTCGCTACCGGCACCACGGTTAAATTGGCGCGAGCAGTCTGGATCGCCCCGGCAGCATTGCTCGCGTCCCGCTTTACCAAGACCCAGACAAAAGTTGGTATACCTCTCTTCATTGTTGGCTTTATAGCTGCATCCGCCGTGCGGTCATTCCTGCCGAGCCTGAACCACATATGGCAAATATTGTCGATTGTGGCACGCCAAAGCTTGGTGGTTACTCTCTTCCTGGTTGGCAACGGACTGACCCGGGAAGTACTGCAGAAGGTTGGCATACGGCCATTGGCCCAAGGAGTTATACTCTGGATTGTCGTGAGTGCAGCCGTTTTGATTGCAGTTTCAGGTGGGATGATCCATTAATATTGAGACCGAGGTTCCCCATGTTACCCAAAACCCACTTAATCTATTTTTCACCAACCGGGACTACCAGTAAAGTTATTAAGCAGGTTGCAGCAGGGCTTGATTCACGAGATGTCGAGCATCATAACCTGACCAGAATGGAGCAGGAATTCTCGCTGTGCATTGACGACGGGGTCGCAGTCATTGGCGTACCGGTATATGCCGGACGAGTTCCGGAAATATTCTTGAAACGTATTGAAAAGCTTTCAGGGGAAGGAATTCCTGCCGTTCTGATAGCACTCTACGGAAACCGTGCCTATGAGGACGCACTTGTTGAACTCCGGGATGTGATTACCGCCAAGGGGTTCAATGTCATTGCTGCAGGTGCATTTATCGGGGAACATTCATATTCAACTGATGAACGTCCTGTTGCAGCAAATCGGCCCGATGCGGGAGATATGCAAAAAGCCAGAGAGTTTGGGGCGGCCATCACTAACAAGCTACAGGGTGAATGCAATCAGACAACTCTCGATATCTCAGGCAACACCCCCTATAAGGAAAGAGTCCCGCTAGGCGGTGTATGCCCGGAAACAAAACCAGAGTTGTGCACCCTCTGTAAAACCTGTGCACGTGTTTGCCCTGCATTCATTATCACGGTGGATCAAGAGGTCTCCACGAAAGCGGAAAACTGTATCATGTGCTGCGCCTGTGTTAAATTATGTCCGTATCATGCACGAGTTATGCGTCACCCAATGGTCGAGGCCAGACGGGATATGCTGGTGAAAAATTGTAGTGAGCGCAAAGAACCGTCCTGCTATTTGTAAATTCGTACTGATGCTGGAACGTTTATAGCGACGATACCAATCTGAAGAAACAGAGGTGAAGTGAGATGAGTCCCGCAAGTTACATCATTTCCTGCCCATCTTGCGGCACTAGCAACCGCATCCCAGCAGATAAAGAAGGTCTCAAGGGACATTGCGGCAGTTGCAAGGCATCCCTGCCGCCTATGTACAGTCATCCTCAGCAAATAACCGACCGGACATTCGATTCATTCATCAACTCCTATCCCAGTCCAGTGCTGGCAGAGTTTTGGGCTCCCACCTGACCGCACTGCCACACCTTCGCACCGGTGGTGCGAACCGTAGCTGAAAAACTGGCCGGCCAGGCCGCAGTTATGCAGATCAATACCCAGGATAATCCAAATCTGGCAGCTCGATTCGGTATCAGGGGTATTCCTGCCATAGTGCTGTTGAAACAGGGACGTGTTGTGGATCAGCTGCCGGGAGCACAACCGCTTGATGCCGTTCTGGCATGGTTCCGCCGAAAGGCATGATAAATTTTGAACATGACTTCTGCAAAGCGAAGGAAAAATCCACTTGCAGTCGCTCCACGTCACACCAAAGGTCTGCATATTGTCGCCCTGTTCGAGGGAGCCAAGGGGGTGTTGGTCCTTCTGGCCGGCTTCGGACTGCTGGCACTCATCCACAAAGATGTCCATGAAATTGCCGCTCGCCTGATAGCTAATTTTCATTTCAATCCGGCAAGTCATTATCCGCGGATCTTCCTCGACTTGTTGGAACGTCTCGACGACCATAAGCTGTGGGCAATGGCATGGACGGCACTGCTCTATTCGACAATGAGACTGGCAGAAGCGATCGGCCTGTGGTTGAGGAAGAAATGGGCCGAGTGGTTTGGAGTGCTGTCTGGCGGGATCTATCTTCCGGTTGAAATCTACGAACTCTCACTTGGCATTACCTGGCCCAAGGTATCAGTATTCGTGATCAATCTGAGCGTTGTGCTATATCTGTTGTTTATATTGATCAGAAATGGCGAGAACGACAGATAATTAGCAGGTTGGAGTTAGAAAGCTTCACACTCCGTCGGAGTGTAACAGCCTGTTATTTAAGGACTACCTTGCAAATTCAGGGGTGTGTTAACCTTTCTCTACTATACCCACTTAAAACGGCACTCGTTCTCAATTCAAATTCCCCTTGGAAAACAACCTCTTCCCGGTTATCCCGAATTCCCCATCACAGTTGGCGACCACATCCGTAAGAAACGAATGGATCTTGGTCTCCTCCAGAGAGAAGTTGCCGAGATCATCGGCGTCACCGAATCCTCAGTATGGAACTGGGAGCATGGCACCGAACCGGAACTGCAATATAATCCAAGAATTATCAAATTTCTAGGTTATATTCCGTTCGACTGTCCAGATGACACAGTGGGGCGGCTTGCATGGTACAAGAGATCAATGGGAATGAATCTGGATCATTTGGGTGAGGCAATGGGACGTGATCCAGAACAACTGTCGGATTGGCTGAGTGGAAGACATAATCCGTTTCGGAAGAACCGGGAGAAGATCGAGCAGTATCTGAAAAATCAAGAAACCTTCCTTCTGCCAGAGAAGAAATAGTTGATTGTTTCTTCCGCAAAGGGAAGCTTTTCAGAATTGGAACTTCCGGTACAACCTGCCGTCAGAAATCATCATTGATCTTAACCGCTGTGCGAACCCGCTTGGGCAGTAAGGCTAGTTTGTCGTCGATGTGCCTACCAAAGGTGTATCTAGTCGAATTCTCCTCATCGTTGAAAAGCTTCACTCCGACTATATTGGCAACCTCGAACACCAGGCCGATCTCGCACTTCGGATCGCCACGCTCGATCTTCTGCAAAGTCCTTCTGGAAATCCCTGCCCGTCCAGACAGGTCTTCCTCGGTCATCTTGCGCTCTTTCCTGTTAAGTCGGATGAGCTTGCCCAGCAGTTCAGCTGCATCCCTGGTCTGACGGAGATATGTACGGTTCACTGGAGACGCCATAAAAACACCAAATGGCTATTATCGTAGTCTATATGTGTTGTTATGTATATTATCGTATCCATATCATGACATTTCGTCAAACATTTTGGTCGACAACATTTTGGTCGTTTGATTCTTTCATAATTATATTCATAAAAACGATTGAATGTATTTTTATTATCGATTTTATGCATTTGACGACTGCACCCATAAAAGTATATAAAAACGTGAATATATTCGATGATTGGAGGCTATAATGAGCGAAGCGTTTCAGGTAAAATCAGATCCGGAACTGTGGGAAAAACTGGGAATGGACGTGGCCAGGTTCTCTGGCATGCCTGGCATGCTGACGACAGCTTACACCAATGTTTTCCTCTCACAGAAAAACCGTCCTGCTGCAATGGCCTACTTTGATGGCATGGTGGAGAATATCCATACCGGACGAATCCACGAGATCATGGCGGTAAAGGAAAGCGGCAAGCCAGTAATTGGAACCTTCTGCGTCTATGTGCCCGAAGAGTTGATCGTTGCAGCCGGTGGCGTCTGCGTCGGCCTGTGCGGTGGTGCGCAAGGTTCCATCGCAGATGCAGAGAAGATCCTTCCCCGCAACATCTGTCCGATGGTCAAGTCAGCCTTCGGCTTCAAGGTCGGCAAAATCTGTCCCTACTTCCAGGCCGTGGATCTGGTTTACGGTGAAACTACCTGCGATGCCAAGAAGAAGACCTGGGAATTGCTGGACCGTTACGTCCCGACTCATGTCATGGAAATCCCCCAGATGAAGCGCGAGCGGGACAAGAAGCTGTGGGTAGAAGAGGTCAAGGATTTCAAGGTTGCCGTGGACAAGATCAGTGGCACGGAAACCAGCTTCGATGATATCGCCGCTGCCATTAAAACCATTAATGCCAAACGCGCTTCTCTGCAGCGGCTCAACTCCCTGCGCCACCACAACCCATCCCCCATCAGCGGCAAGGACATGCTGCTGATCGAGCAGATAGCCTTCTACGACGAACCGGTCCGCTTTGCTGAAAAGGTGCATGAGCTTTGTGACGAACTGGAAAAACGAATTGCTGATGGAATCTCAGTCGCACCGGTTTCAACCCCGCGCATTCTGGTATCAGGCACTCCCATGGCCCTTCCCAACTGGAAACTGCACAACATCATCGAAACATCCGGTGCTGTGGTCGTCAACGAGGAAAGCTGCATCGGTACCCGCTACTACAAGGACCTGATAGATGAAGGTTCGACAACGGTTGATCAACAACTCGAACGACTGACTGAACGCTACATGAAGATTGATTGTTCCTGTTTCACGCCCAATGACGAACGTATTGATCAGGTGATCAAGGAGTACGAAGAATCTGGTGCGCAGGGAATCATCGATTACTGCCTGCAGTTCTGCCATACCTACAACATTGAGGCAATCAAGCTGAGCGAAGCCTGTAAGCAGCGTGGTATTCCATTTATGGCCATTGAAAGCGACTACTCTCCCGACGATGTCGGTCAGCTGCAGACACGGGTAGAAGCATTTATTGAGCAGATCACAGGATAACGAGTGCATATCGGAATAGATCTCGGTTCACGGACGCTCAAGGCGGTTGTATGGCAGGATGGTGCCATTATCCGCCACCAGGTCACTGAAAGCAGTTTTGATCCCCATCATCAGGCGCTTGCCTTCCTGGAACAGCATCCAACTGCACGGGTGGTGGCAACCGGCTATGGTCGCCACCTGTTGCAGCAACACGCAGAACTGGACGTGATCACCGAGATCAAAGCCCATGCCCTGGGTGCCCGGCAACTGTTTCCCAACTGCCGGACGATTCTGGATGTGGGTGGACAGGACAGCAAGGTAATCCTGCTGGATGAACGTGGTCGCGTAACCAGCTTTCAGATGAACGATAAATGCGCCGCCGGTACAGGGCGTTTTCTGGAGATGATGGCTGTCTCGCTCGGCTACGATCTTGAGGCATTCGGTCGAGCGGCAGCTGAAACTGAAGTCGGTGCTCCCATCAACAGCATGTGTGCCGTCTTCGCAGAATCTGAAGTCGTCTCGTTGAAAAACCAGGGCATCCCGCCGGCAACGATTGCCCGTTCGGTTCATCTTGCCGTTGCAGGCAGACTGGCTGCAATGGTAGCAAAAAGCGGCTATGGCGATCATCTGGTGTTCAGCGGCGGAGTTGCCAACAATGCCACCCTGGTCGCGCTGTTGGAGAAGGAACTAAGAGTTCCCATACTAGTTCCGACCATACCTTCCATTGTCGGGGCGTTGGGAGCTGCGTTGCACGGCAGTCGATCTTTAATCCAAGAATGAAATGGAGACCGTAATGAAACGAATTTTACTGATGGTATTGCTACTGCTTTGCACTGCGACCATATCAATGGCTGCCGGATACAACTATGTTGCCCCTGACCAGTTCAAACAATGGCTGGAAAAAGGGAAGGATATGTCAATCGTGGATATCCAGGTTCCGGATGAGTTCCAGCAGCACCATTTCAAAGGTTCACTGGAGACCAACAGCTATCCGGTCAAGTCGGCAGCTGACAAGCAGAAACTGGATGCTGTCCTGCCCAAACTGGCTGCAACACAAAACGATGTGGTTGTTATCTGCCCCCGTGGCGGTGGCGGTGCCAAAAACACCTATGACTACCTGAAGGAAAAAGGTATTGACGAGAAGAGGATTTTCATCCTTAAAGAAGGTATGCAGGGCTGGCCGTATAAGGAATTAACCATCAGCGATAGTAAGTAGGACAACTAACTGATATTGATAATAATTACATCCTTACATGAGGCTCACATGTCTATTGATATGAAAAATCAAAACTGCGACTGCATGACCAGACGAGAGTTAATTAAACTTTCCGTGGCTGCTGGAGTAACCTTAGCCGCTGGTGGCATAACCAAGATTGCTGAGGCTGCAACCAAAGAGAAAAGTTCTGCCAATAAGCCTGAATATGCCAAGCAACAATTCCTTAAGTCCATGAACTGCTCTCAGGCAATTCTTGAAACATATGGGCCGGAGCTGGGTCTGCCAGTCAGCCAGGCCCGCCGGGTAGCGGCGGCATTTGCAGGCGGCATGGGCATGGGTTCCGAGTGCGGGGCTATTACCGGCGCATACATGGTTATCGGCATGAAGCATGGCAAGACAACCGAGAGTGATTCTCGATCTGACAACGAAACTTTCAAATGTCTTACCGAATTCAACAAGCAATTCAAAGCCCGCCACAAGCATCTGACCTGTTCTGAGTTGCTGGAAACGGATATGGGAACGCCCGAAGGTGTAAAGTCAGCAGCCGGAAAAGGATACTTTACCTCCCGGTGCCCTGGATACGTGAAAACTGCTAGTGAAATTCTTGACAAGGTGCAGGTGTAATTGCCACAAACATAATGAGCCCCCAAGAGCAGGGGGCCCATTATGAATCCATGTCACAGTAACAAACAGGTCGTTCTTCACCTCATAGATCAGTTTTCACGATTTCTCCTGCAAGTATGCAATGATTTGTATAGTGTCTATATCTTACCTATTCAAAAGCTTGAAGTAAAACTAATCAGTGGAGATTCTCATGAAAAAGAATGTCGGGACATTGGATAGGCGGCTGCGCATCATCGCCGGCCTGGCGCTGCTTGCACTGGCTGCGACCGGAAGTCTGTGGGGATTGATCGGCATTGTGCCGCTCCTGACCGGCATACTCGGCTGGTGCCCGCCGTATCAGCTGATCGGTGTCGATACGACGGACTGCTGTTCGAAGAAAGATTGTAACAACTGAGTGGCATGACTATTGCTTAAATTTCACCAGACTTTCATATCACAAAGGAGATTCGGAATGAAAAAACAGATCAGTCTTTTGGCGTTATGTGCAATGGTAGCAGTCTCGGCAACAGCATTTGCGGCAGACGAGGCCAAGCCGGAAATGAAACCGATCACCAAGGTCATGCTGGCCCGCCTGGGCTGGGTGCAGTCGATCACGAAAAACATCGCCTACAGCAATTACGAAGGTGTTGCCAAAGATGCCAATGATTTGGCAGCCCAGACAAAAAAAGTGGGTGATGCAGCTCCGGCCGCGTACAACAAGGAGAAAAACCTGGCCGTGTCCGAACTTGCCAAGGCAATGTCCGCAGCGGCCGCCGCTAAAGACGGCGCCGTTGTATCCGCCAAGTTCGGCGAAGTGCTGGCAACCTGCAACAGCTGCCACGCCAAACTGCGCGACAAGTAACAAACCCTTTCGACTAGATGAACATAACCGGCCAGGGGCATTTTCCCGGCCGGTTATGTTTGTTCACAGCTGTTCAATTGTAGCCGGCACTTACATACAGGGAGTCTATCCTATCTCCGAAAGCGCCAGAAAAACTGCAAAAGACAGGAGCCCCAGAATCAATAGACTTATTGTGCGAAACAGAATGCAGACTCTACTCGTAAAATGAAGTACGTGGCGACGAAGCTGAGAACATACATTAACCCGTACCAGCGAAAATGGAGCGGGCCAATGTTCAGAAAAATGGGGGCAATTGATGGGAAAATCATAATCACTAGCCGCTGCAGTCACAGCATCTTTGTTGTTTACCTACGTGATTGAACCGCTGATGAAAGGCAAAGATAGCGGGAAAGACTCTTGCAACAGCTATTGATAGCAGTGGAAGGTCTATGCTTGACACAATAAGTCAGGCCATGCTATCCAATACTCACATTTTTTAGTGTAAAAACTGAATACCGGATCACGGTGCCCGCAAGGGCTTGATAGGGAAGAGGGGTGCAGCTCTGGATGGAGCGAGTCCCCCGCGGACCCGCCGCTGTAAGCGAGGACGAAGGGCAATTACGTCACTGGTCGAAAGACCGGGAAGGCGCCCGGAGGATGAATCGCGAGCCAGAAGACCTGCCATGATCTTAAGCACTCAACAGTTCCCCGTGGTAAAGGGAGAGTGATACACACGTTGTGACTTTGAATACGAAAAGTCCGCATGATGCTACGGCATATGCGGACTTTTTTCATTTTACGTTTACGAAATTTTGCCGGTTGTTGACGTAACCAGAATCTGAATGGCTGCTGACCACCGTTTAATCTGTGCACAAGGGAGGTGACACAAGAACATATATCCGCACAAACCAGATGGCACACAAGCCATTCAGTACCAAGGCTGGAAGCCAGGGAAGAGGAGTGAGATTCTCCCGCTGCCCCGCAGCCGTAAAGGGAACGAACGCCCACAAAAAGCCACTGTCATGGGCAATACCATAATGGGAAGGCGGGCAAGTAGGTAGCCCTAAGCCGGAAGACCTATCCAAGCCAAACTTCGAGGGAGGATAGTGCAAATGAAACGAATCGTAGCAGCAATATCACTGCTGTTGTGCTCAGTGGCAACAGTATCTGCTGGACCACCCCTGATCACCGATGATGCAGGCACGGTGGATGTGGGAAAAGTGGAGATAGAACTGAATAGTTCCTATATCCACGACAGAGAAAATGTGAACGGAATGTCGGTACGTCGCAACGTTTTTGATGGCGAGACCAAATTGACGACCGGGTTGTACAAAAATCTGGGCGTATCTCTGACTGTGCCCCTACACCTTCAGTGACCGCACAACGGAAGATGGCATTCTGACCAGCAAGGCCGATGGATTCAACGATATGACCGTTGAGTTGAAGTATGCCTTTGCCGAATTGGGCGGGATTTCCTTTGCCATTAAACCTTCTGTAATCCTACCCACTGGCAATAGCAGCAACGGTCTTTCGGAAGGTTGTTGGCAGTTTGGCGGGACACTGATCGCCTCCAGGGAACTTGACGATGGTGCGTATGCCCTGCATGCCAACCTGGGGTACGATCATCACGACTATCGCACCGAACAGGCCTGGACAGCGAATCACAGCAATCTCTGGTTCGGCTCACTTGCCGGTGAGGCCAGGATTGTCAGGTGGTTGACCGCAGTTGCCGAGGTTGGTCTCTCCACAACCCAGAATAAATCCACGAACGAACTTACCAGCTTTGCCCAGGTAGGCGCCCGTTATGAAGTGAACGAATACCTGGACGTTGACGCTGGTTTCAAATTGGGTCTGACAAAACCGGAGGACGACCTGGCCGTGCGGTATGGACTGGTTCTGAAGTTCTGACAACCCGCTACGTTCAACATACAAGGAGAAATACATTATGCATATCATGGAAGGATTTTTGCCGGTCAAACATGCCATCGGCTGGACTGTCGCTTCGGCCCCGTTTGTCGCCTACGGACTCCACACCATCAACAAGAGGATCAAGGAAAAACCCGAGCAGCGGATGCTGCTGGGGGTTGCTGCCGCCTTCACCTTTGTCCTTTCGGCCCTGAAAATGCCGTCTGTCACCGGCAGCTGTTCCCATCCGACCGGAACTGGACTGGGGGCAATCCTCTTTGGACCAACGGCCATGGCCCCCATCGGCATGGTGGTACTGCTGTTTCAGGCAATTCTGCTGGCCCACGGCGGCCTGACCACACTGGGTGCCAACATCTTCTCCATGGCGATTGTGGGGCCGTTTGCCGCCGCCGCTATCTATCGTTTGGCCAAAACAGCAAAACTGCCCTTCGGAATTTCTATCTTTCTGGCAGCGTCCCTGGGCGACCTGCTGACCTATGTCACAACATCCTGTCAACTGGCGCTAGCCTTCCCTGATCCCGCAGGCGGGTTCGCCGCTTCATTTGCCAAGTTCGCTACTGTCTTTGCTATAACCCAGATCCCTCTGGCGATCAGCGAAGGACTGCTGACGGTTATCGTCTTCAATGCTCTGGCCCGTTTCAATCCCAAGGAGCTGAAAGAGATGAATGTCGTAACCGCACAGGAGGTGCAGGCATGAAACGCTATCAGAACCTGTTGATGATGATCGCCGTAGTCGTGCTGGTGGCGGTCCCCCTCTGGATGGTACAGAAACCTGCACCGGGTCCGGATGGCAAGGAAGTGGAGATCTTCCGGGGGGCCGACGACCAGGCCAAGGACGTCATCGGTACAATTGCTCCCGGTTATCAGCCCTGGTTCAAGCCGCTGATGGAACCGCCCAGCGGCGAGATTGGTTCGCTGCTCTTTGCGCTGCAGGCGGCTCTGGGGGCCGGTTTCATCGGCTATTATCTGGGTGTTGCAAACACTCGCTCGAAATATGACAAGGCAATCAGCAAGGCTGCCAAGTGCTGATTGAGCAGTCTGCCTATACAAACCGCTGGCGGCGGGTCTCACCTGCCGCCAAAGGACTGTTCACACTGTGCGGTCTGGTTGCCGCTTTTGCTGCTGCGACACCAGTCACTGCCTGCGGCATTGCTGTGGTTCTATGCGCAGTCACGATACTGGGTGCCGGAATACCGCCGGGGCGCTACCTGCGGGTGGCTGCTCCGGCGCTCCTCTTCCTGTTTGTAAGCACCATGTCGCTCGCCGTTTCGCTCAAGATCGGCGGATCAGTAGGAGACGTTTCCCTGCACATGGCGCAAACTGAGTACGCCAAAGTCGCTCAAGTTTGCGGTCGTTCCCTTGGTGGACTTGCCGCACTACTCTTCCTGACACTCACGACACCATTGATCGACATCATCGCCCTGCTGCGTCGGCTAAAAGCTCCTGAAATTCTGCTGGACATCATGGTCCTCTGCTACCGCACACTCTTTGTTTTTTCCGAAGCGGTCCACGATACCATCACCGCCCAGTCAGCTCGACTGGGGTATGCCAATGTGCGTCTCTCCATGCGTTCATTAGGTGGGCTTGTGGCTAACATAACAGTACAAGTCTGGCAGCGCTCCCAGGCGCTTCACCTGGCGGCCATGGCCCGTAACAATGACGGCCCGTTGCGCTTTCTCGAACATACCTACCCGAACTTTAAGAGGGATATGTGCATTGCTCTCTGCGCTGGCACCGCGTTGGTAGCCCTTTCCATGGTGATTGTATGAATCAACAGCTTATAGAACCTGTCCTTGAACTACAGGATGTCAGCTTTCGTTATCCCGACGGCAGTGTCGGTCTTGATAGATGCTCCATCTCCATTCCACGAGGCACGCGTGTCGCACTGCTTGGGGCCAATGGTGCCGGGAAAACGACCCTGTTTCTTCATCTGAACGGCATTCTACGACCGCAGTCCGGTACTGTTCTGTTTGGAGGTGTCCCATTGGACTATAGTCGCCATGGTTTGCATACCCTGCGTTCCCGCATCGGTCTGGTGTTCCAGAATCCCGATAGCCAACTCTTTTCCGCCAGTGTCCGTGAGGATGTCTCTTTCGGACCGTTGAACCTGGGGTTGGATAATGAAACAGTAAGGAGTCGAGTTGAAGAGGCACTTCATGCGGTTGGGATGACCGCTTACGCCGATAAACCGGTTCATAATCTGAGCTATGGACAGAAGAAACGGGTCTGCATCGCCGGAGTGCTGGCCATGCGCCCCAAGGTTCTTATACTCGATGAGCCGATGGCCGGACTGGATGTTGCCATGCAGGTCGAACTTACACACATACTGGATCAACTCCATACTGAGGGGATGACCATCGTCATCGCCACCCATGATATGGACTTCGCCTACCAATGGGCCGATTCTATCACTGTAATGGTTAACGGGGGATGTGCGGCGAACTGGGATGTGGAGAGTATTCCAGAAGCTTTGACGGAATTGGCTGCATACGGTCTTGGCATGCCGAAGGTTGCCGAACTACAAAGAGTATTGGCTATTGGAAGAATTTGGGACGACGATATCTCATCGGCAAGAAGTCATCAGGCGTTGATAAAAAAACTGACAGTGGCCACTGCAAGTATCTAAATCCAGCCAAGGCGCTTGAATGCTCCGTAAACAAGGTAAATTCCAACGCCAGTAACGAACAACCCGAAAATGAGACGGAGATATGTGCGGTTAACAGGAGAGGCCATAAACCACTTTTGGATATTATCGTAGTCACTGAATAACTATACGGATACGATAGTATCCATACAGAAGAAAGAGTCAATGTGATCCAAATTATTTGTCAGACTGCTCGGATGATGCTGTTCAGGCGTTCTTCGGTTTCAGGATAGGCAATGGTTCCCATGTGATGAAAGGTGTTATCCGACGTTTGTAGCGACCCAGATCATCATAGTACATGACATCAAATACATCGTCAGTTGTGCAAAATGCTGATGGATCAATCAACACGGCACGAGCGGACGAAAGCGGCAAATTGTCGTATATCCCCACCGTATGAAGCGGCATCCAGGGCTTCCATATATTCCCGGCGTCGTTCCACCGGAATGATGGTCCAACTGAAACCGCCCGAAGCCAGCATGGCATTCATCAGAAATCGGCCGATTCTGCCGTTGCCATCCATGTAGGGATGTATATAGACAAAAATGAAGTGCCCCAGTATCCCCCTGACAACCGAAGAGGACTCCGTTTCAAGCAGATCACATAACTCTGGCATCATCTCGCGCACGGCCTCCTTCGAGGGGGGCACATGAGCGGCGTTGCGGATATAAACCTGTGCGTTGCGGTATCCCGCAAGATCGACAGCCGACAGAATGCCGGCATCCACACTGGGCGAAAACAGACTGCGGTACCAGGCGGCATGATCTGAACTGAATGCCTTACCCGGGTTAGTGCCTGAGAATATTCTACGGATCGTGGCCATCACTTCATTGTGGGCCAGCCAGTAACCGCGGGCAGCCATGGCATTACGGGCTTCGGAATCTTCCCGGGTATTTTCCGGGTTCCAGTCACCACGGGAGACCCTCCTGATCAGTTCATCGGTTACCCGGTATCCTTCTATGGAAAGAGAGTGGTAGGCGTCCAGTTGGTACTGCTCCTCTATGCGGGACATGAAGAGATCGATATCATCTGGCATCCCTGGTTCCTGTGGAAACAGTTCAAGAACCGGCTGGCGCATCTCATGCCACATCAGACGTATCCGCAGGGCATGGCGGGAGTCGCTGCGCGTCAGCAAACTCATTGGCAGAAGTTCCGCGAAAGGATTGGATTCCGTAACCATGTAGCCGGCAGAACGCATGGTTGCCAGAATCTGATCGGCATGTTCTGTTCGTCCCACAGCCCGTAGCGCTCCGGCAAGCCGACCGGCGATGGTGCTATGCCCCCTCTCCAGAAGTTCCCGTAAAAGAGTGGATACATCCCTGACCCCGGACAGCACGATCTGCGCATCACGGGAATGGTTCCGGTAAAAGGAGGGTGGAGCCTTGATCAGGGCAGTTTCAGGCATGAGAACGCGAAGAGAACCGATCATCGTCACTTTGTCGGCAGGCATGGATTCCGCAACTTTGTAGTCAAAAAGACTGCAACCGTTCGGCAGAGAGAGAGTTCCGTTCTTTGCCAGGGGGGAGTGGACCGTAACCTGTTTCGGCAACAGCGTGCTACCGGCATGGATGGACACGGACAGGTCGGGTGAAACATGCCAGTCATCACCGAACCGTTCCGAGCAGTACCCGGCAATAAACTCACGCATGGCGGCAAACCAGGGTGTGCTTTCGCCCTCCTGCTCATCCGGTCGGGAAGGCATATACCAACCCTTGAGGATCTGTCTCAGGAAGCCGTTTTTCACAAGTGAGGACAACTGGATTCGCTTGAGATCAGTAGACTTGATGACACTCTTCCCGTTGTCCTGCAGTTTTTTCAGGACAGTCAGGGCATCTGCCAGATGTTGTTGGGCCGGACTGGTCTTCATGGTTACCTTGCTGTTACACGATTATTGTTATCGAGCATTACAAGATTATTGTTGCAGTGGCAAGGGAATTGTTTGAGTTGGTGGGCTTAAGAAAGGGTATTTTGCGGTTCAGGCAACTCAAACCACCAGATAAGTACGAGAGGCAGGATGCCGGATTATACCAGAAAAGCATTTCGATGAGTCACGACGTCTTCCGATCCAGACTTCGATACTGAATCGCCTCGGCAATATGCTGCTCATGGATATTTGCACTGCCGTCAAGATCGGCAATGGTGCGGGCTACTTTGAGGATGCGGGTGTAGGTGCGAGCGGAGAAGCCGAGACGATCAGTGACCAGCTCCAGCATACGGTTGCCGGAGGCGTCAAGTTCGCAGTACTTCTTGATGAAGCGTGGTGTCATCTGGGCGTTGCAGTGGATTTTGGTGCCCTTGTAGCGTTCCAGCTGCAGCTCACGGGACCGCTCCACCCGTTTGGCGATGGCGGCAGAACTCTCTGAGTCACTCCGGTCCACAAGGTCACGATATTTGACTGCCGGAACCTCTATATGAATGTCAATCCTATCGAGCAAAGGCCCGGAAATACGCGATCTATAACGGTGAATTGCTATTGGAGTACAGGAACATTGATGATTAATATCTCCTAAGAATCCACAAGAACAGGGGTGTGTTAACCTTTCTCTACTATACCCACTTAAAACGGCACTCGTTCTCAATTCAAATTCCCCTCGAAAAGCAGCAACTTCCCGGTTATCCCGAATTCCCCATCACAGTTGGTGAACACATCCGCAAGAAACGAATGGATCTTGGGCTCCTCCAGAGAGAAGTCGCGGAGATCATCGGCGTCACCGAATCCTCTATCTGGAACTGGGAACATGGCACCGAACCAGAACTGCAATATAATCCAAGAATTATCAAATTTCTAGGTTATATTCCGTTCGACTGCCCGGATGACACTGTTGGTAGGCTTGCGTGGTACAAAAGAGCGATGGGGATGAATCTGGATCAGCTGGGAGAAATAATGGGCCGCGATCCCGAACAACTATCCGACTGGTTGAGTGGCCGGCATCACCCGTTTAGGAAAAACCGAGATAAGATAGAACTGTTCCTGGAAAATCAGAAAACTTTCCTCATGCCGGAGAAAGAAATGTGATTATTTTCTCCGGAAGAGGGAAGCATTCATTGTCATCACTCCCAGTACAACCAGCGATCAGAAATCATCATTGACCTTTATCGGCCTACGAACCCGCTTGGGCAGCAAGGCCAACTTGTCGTCAATGTGCCTCCCGAAAGTATATCGGATTGAATTCTCTTCGTCGCTGAAAAGCTTTACTCCGACTATATTGGCAACCTCGAACACCAGACCGATCTCACACTTCGGGTCGCCGCGCTCGATCTTCTGCAAGGTCCTTCTGGAAATCCCCGCCCGTCCGGACAGCTCTTCCGCGGTCATCTTGCGTTCTTTTCTGCCAAGCCGAATGAGCTTTCCCAACAGTTCAGCGGCATCACGGGTCTGACGGAGATATGTGCGGTTCACAGGAGAGGCCATATACCATTTTTAGGGTATTATCGTAGCCACTGAATAGCTGTATGGATACGATAGTATCCTTTTAGATGAAGATCTAATGAAATTCACGAGGGGGCACGATAGCGTTAATCAACGCGGCACGAACGGACGAAAGCGGCAAATGGTCGTATATCGCCACCGAAAGAGGCGGCATCCAGGGCTGCCATATAATCCCGGCGCCGTTCCACCGGAATGATGGTCCAGCTGAAACCGCCCGAAGCCAGCATGGCATTCATCAGGAAGCGGCCGATCCTACCGTTGCCATCCATGTAGGGGTGAATATAGACAAAGATGAAGTGACCCAGCACCCCCCTGACAGCCGAAGATGGCTCCACTTCGAGCAGATCACATAACTCCGGCACCATCTCACGCACGGCCTCCCTTGAGGGGGGCACATGGGCGGCGTTGCGGATATAAACCTGCGCATTTCGATATCCCGCCAGGTCGACAGCTGATAGGATGCCGGCATCCACACTGGGCGAAAACAGACTGCGATACCAGGCGGCATGGTCTGAACGGAATGCCGTGCCTGGGTTCGTACCTGAAAATATCCTGCGGATTGTGGCCATCACTTCATTGTGGGCCAGCCAGTAACCGCGGGCAGCCATGGCATTGCGTGACTCGGAATCCTCCCGGCTCTTTTCCGGGTTCCAGTCACCACGGGATACACGCCTGATCAATTCATCGGTTACCCGGTATCCTTCTATGGAGAGAGAGTGGTAGGCATCCAGTTGGTACTGCTCTTCGATGAGGGACATGAAGAGATCTATATCAGCAGGAATACCCGGTTCCTGCGGAAACAGTTCAAGAACCGTCTGGCGCATCTCATGCCACATCAAACGTATCCGCAGGGCATGGCGGGAGTCATTGCGCGTCAGCAAACTCATTGGCAGAAGTTCCGCGAACGGATTGGATTCCGTGACCATGTAGCCGGCAGAACGCATGGTTGACAGTATCTGAACGGCATGTTCTGTTCGCCCCACAGCCCGCAGCGCTCCTGCAAGTCTGCCGGCGATGGTGCTGTGCCCCCCTTCCAAAAGTTCCCGCAGAAGAGTGGATATATCCCTGACCCCGGACAGTACAATCTGCGCATCACGGGAATGGTTCCGGTAAAAGGATGGTGGAGCCTTGATCAGGGCAGTTTCAGGCATAAGAACGCGGAGATTCCCGATTACCGTCACTTTGTCGGCAGCCATGGATTCCGCAACTTTATAGTCAAAGAGGCTGCAATCGTTTGGCAGGGAGAGAGTTCCGTTCTTTGCCAGGGGGGAGTGAATCGTGACCTGTTTCGGCAACAGCGTGCTACCGGTATGGAGGGACAGTGACAGGTCGGGTGAAACATGCCAGTTATCACCGAACCGCTCCGAGCAGTAACCGGCGATAAACTCACGCATGGCGGCAAACCAGGGGGTGCTGTCGCCTTCCTGCTCATCGGGGCGGGACGGCATATACCACCCCTTGAGGATCTGTTTCAGGAAGCCATTTTTCACAAGCGAGGATAACTGGATTCGCTTGAGTTCAGTTGATTTGATGACACTCTTCCCGTTGTCCTGCAGTCTTTTCAGGACAGTCAGGGCATCTGCCAGATGTTGTTGGGCCGGACTGGTCTTCATGGTTGCCTTGCTGTTACACGATTATTATGATCGAGTATTACAAGATTATTGTTAAGGCAGCAAGGTAATTGTGGGTGAGATGGATTTCAGAAAGGTTTTTTTGCGGTTCAAGCAATTCAAACCACAGTTCAGAAAAGCGAACGCGGTATTTTTGAAGAGAGCAGCGGACAAAACGACATTACGACCATTCCCAATCCCAACAGATTACTCTTGAAGATATTCAACTCAGCAAAAATCACTGATCTTTTGTCAATTCGACAAGTCCTATGTGTTTTTCAAGCTTGCTTCGTGTTTCGAGAAGTTCAGCAATCAACAGTTCTTCGTTGAGTACCATACGACGTATTTTGGAAAGGGTCGTGGATGTTGTCAGAAATGACAAAAAGCGCATGAACATCTCCCAGTAGATGAAATAGGCTCTTGAATAGGGATGATGCGTTAAACGATCCGAGAGATACCAGCAAATTGCAGAAGCAATGGCGACCCAAATTCCGTCTTTTTGGCCACAATACCAAGCAGCGATTGCCACTGGGATAAAGTAAAAAATGAAGAAGCCAAACTCGTACCCGGTTATGTAATCGAGCCACCCGATGAATATCAATACTGCGAGGCTTGCTCCCCTTACAATCCCAAGAAAATTTTCAAAGGCAGTAGGATGGGTGAATCGCCATTGAGTGGGTAAGTTTGCACTATTGATCGGAAATGTCACTTTTATCTCTCCCCTTTATCTTCACTCTTTTTGAGCACAAAGAGCTAAGTAGGAAAGCACTCCAATATTGACGGTGAGTATGGTAACTTTCGGCCAGGTCAGACTGCGGGAAACTTCATATAGTTCGACTGGAATATACCTCCCGCCTGTCAGGACCCCGAACCATTCGGCCCATTTTTTCCCGACCATAATCCCGTTGCTTCCACCAACTTCACTATGCAGTAAACCAATGCCGCTGATGCGAGTGCCCAGAGTTGACTATCGGTGATGCGTTCCGCCAGATCAAGAAAAATACGCGGTTAATGTCTGGCCGGGTTGAGATGCAGGTGCTCAAAAAGTCGAACAATTGCGTGGTGTAAATCTTTATGGATGAATGACAGCAGCCCTTGATAACTTCGTTGGCGTTTTTTACCGGGCCGTGTTCATGCCGGTAGGGTGGTGGGAAAGGTTTATGAGGCATCTAATTTTCCTTGATATAGAAAGTTTATTGGTGATGCCATTGGCGCAAAAGTTACTGTGGTCCTTTTGACTTCCATCCGCCACCCAGCGCCTTGACCAGCAACACACTGGCGGCAAGCCTGCGACCAATAAGCTCCAGTGCGGTCGTTTCATTTGAAAGAGCAACGGCTTGAAACACAAGTACATTGAGATAGGCAACGGTTCCTGCCTGGTACTGGTTGTTAGCAATTGCCACTACCTGGCGAGCAGCCTGCACAGCCTGATCCTGAACCTTTGTCTCTTCATCCAGGATTCGCAGCGCTGCAAGATTGTCCTCAACACCCTGAAAAGCTGTCAGCACGGTCTCCCGGTAGGTTGCCACTGCTGCATCATATGCTGCCTTGGCCTGGTCTGATTGGGCATTACGTAAACCTCCGTCGAACAGTGACATGGATGCTGACGGACCGACAGACCAGAAACGACTTGGCCAGGCAAACCAGGTGGCAATGCTGGAAGACGACAGGCCGCCCGTTGCTGAAAGCTGAACCGTAGGATAATAAGCGGCCTTGGCAACGCCGATCTGGGCATTGGCAGCGGCCATCTTCCGTTCGGCCGACGCTATGTCAGAGCGTCGTTCGAGAAGTTCGGAAGGAAGTCCGACAGGGATTGCAGGTAATGTAGTTGTTACGGTCGTCACCGGGAGTGAAAATGCTGCCGGTGGTTTACCAATTAGCAAGGCAATGGCGTGTTCCAGTTGGGCACGCTGTACGCCAAGATCTATCGCCTGGGCCTCAGTGCTTCGGAGCTGTGTTTCTGCCTGAAGTACATCTGACTTGGCAACGATACCGGCTGCATAGCGGTTGTTCGTCATGTCAAGGGAGTTGCGATACACGGCAGTCGTAGCATCCAGAAGCTGTTTCTGGGCGTCCACTACCCGCAGTTGGAAATAGTTCCCGGCCAAGGCTGCCTGGGCGCTCAAAGTCGCAGCCGCCAGATCCGCTTCGCTGGCCTGGGCGCTGGCCTGACTGGCTTCCACTCCACGGCGAATCCTTCCCCACAGGTCTAGTTCCCAACTCAGATCCAATGGCAGTTGAAAATTCGAGGACGTAGTTGACACGCTTTTACCAGCTATTGCATTGGCAGACGTTTGTGCCCGTGTTGCCGATGCACCTACCGAGAGCGAAGGGTAATTGCCCGCCTTGGCCGCCTGAACCAGCGCCCGTGCCTGACGATACTGTGCTTCCGTTACAGCAACATTGAGATTGGATATTGCCACCTGCTCTTCCAGTGAGTTCAGGATCGGATCATGGTATATTTCCCACCATTTTTCGGAAATTGTACCATCCTGCGGCTGTGCAACCTTCCACCCTTGCAGCTCCTTGAATGTCGTCGGCATGGTCTCGAACGGGGTCGGCCTGACATAATCGGGGCCAACTGTACAGGCGGTTAACAGTAGTAAACAGGAACCCACAAATATTCGAATAAACAAGTCCATAGTTTTCAAGAGTCCTCCCGTTTCATCCTCATTATCCACGCTGGTGTCCATGGCGAATCTTATCCAGCCATACCCGAAACCTATCAAGGTACAGATAGACTACCGGAGTGGTGTAGAGGGTTAACATTTGGCTGAAAATCAGCCCACCTACAATGGCAATCCCCAGTGGTCTCCTGATTTCGGAACCGACACCGGTGCCGACTGCCAAAGGTATTGCGCCGAGCAGTGCCGCCATGGTGGTCATCATGATCGGGCGGAATCGCAACAAACACGCCTCAAGGATAGCATCACCCGACGATTTACCTTCGTTACGTTGAACCGATAAGGCAAAATCTACCATCATGATTCCATTTTTCTTTACGATACCAATCAGCAGTATTACCCCGATTATGGCGATCAGGTTCAGATCGGATTTGAACATCATCAATGCAGCCACCGCCCCGACACCAGCCGAAGGGAGTGTCGATAAGATTGTGAGCGGATGGATATAGCTTTCGTACAGGATACCGAGCACGATGTAGACCGCAATAAGCGCGAACACAATCAGCAGAGGCTGACTTTTGAGAGATGCTTGAAACGCCTGGGCTGTACCGGCGAAACTTCCTCTGACACTTGCCGGCATGACCAGTTCCCGGGTAGCCTCTTCTACTGCGGTAACTGCCGCACCAAGTGAAACGCTAGGAGCCAGATTGAAGGATGTGGTTATAGCTGGAAACTGGCTCTGGTGGTTTACCGCTAGCGAACTGGCGCTGGTCTTGTATGAAGTAAATGCAGATATTGGCACCAGTTGGCCGTTCGATGAAAGCACCTGAATATCACGCAGCGTGTCCGGTTGCTGCAGAAAAGCCGGGGCCGCTTCCATAACCACATGATACTGGTTGAGTTGGGTATAGATGACAGAGACCTGACTTTGACCAAAAGCATTATAAAGCGCCCCGTCAATCTGTTGTGGCGATATTCCAAGCCGCGCTGCTGTTGGCCGGTCAATAACCAGTTCCGCCTGAAGTCCGCGATCCTGCTGGTCACTGCTAACATCTGTCAGAATCGGCATACTGCGCATCTTGCGCAGCATCTTCTGCCCCCAACTGTTCAGCTCGGTGACATTCTCACCCTGCAGCGTATATTGATAGAGGGCATTGCCCATCCTGCCGCCAACCCGCAAATCCTGAACCGGCTGCAGAAAAGTCGGAGCGCCCGGAATGTGGGCCAACTTCTTACGCAGCCGTGCAATTATTTGATTTGCTGAAGCCTTACGCGTTTCAAATGACTTGAGAGATATGAACATTCTGCTGGAGTTGACCGTAGAACCTCCACCACCACCGGTAAATCCGATCACGTATTCAACATCCGGATCCTGCTTGATAATGGCGACAACCTGGGCCAACTTATCCCGCATGGACTGAAACGATATATCCTGTGCAGCTTGGATGGCTCCGGTAATTCTGCCGGTATCCTGCTCCGGGAAGAACCCTTTCGGGATAATCACAAAGAGAGAAATACTTGCGACAACCGTTGCCATCATCAGACCAATCATGATGCGGCGATGCCTCAAAGCCCAGCGCAGGGAGGTCTCGTAATGGCTGTGCATCCAGACGAATATTCCTTCGCTGATCCGATACAGCTTGCCGTGTGGCTTAGATTCCTCATCCTTGAGTATGGTTGCGCACATCATCGGTGTTACGGTGAGCGATATCACCAGAGAGACCATGATGGCCGCGGAAAGCGTTACGGCGAACTCGCGGAACAGACGCCCCACCATTCCGCCCATCAAAAGGATCGGTATAAATACGGCGACCAGTGACACGCTCATGGAGAGTACCGTGAAGGCGATTTCCTTACTCCCTTCCAAGGCCGCCTGCAAGGGCGAGCGCCCCATTTCCCGGTAGCGGGTCACGTTTTCAAGCACGACAATGGCGTCATCCACTACAAAACCGGTGGAAATGGTGAGGGCCATGAGAGAGAGGTTGTCCAGTGAATAGCCGAGCAGGTACATGACCGCAAAGGTGCCGATGATGGATGATGTCACCGCCACTGCCGGAATCAGGGTTGCCCGCACGCTACGGAGAAACCAGAACACCACCAGCACTACCAGAAGACCGGACAGGAGCAGCGATATCTCCACATCATGCAGGGAACCACGAATGGGCGGTGTCCGGTCAAGTACCACGGAGAGCTTGACGCCCCCAGGCATGCTGGCTTCCATCTGGGGTAACAACACACGGATATTGTCCACAGTATCGATGATATTTGCGCCCGGTTGACGAGAAATAATCACCATAATTGCCGGTGCGCCATTGACACTCCCGCTGACGCGCAGATCCTCGACGGAATCTTCGACTGTTGCAACATCAGACAAGCGTAGCGCAGCCCCTGATTTATAGCTGATGACCAGATTACGATAATCAGCAGCTTTCGATATCTGATCGTTGGCGTGAATTTCCCACGAAGTTGTGCCGTTGGAAAGTGAGCCTTTGGGGCTGTTAACGTTGGTCCCGGCTAGAACTGCTCGAACCTGTCCCAGGCTGATGCCGTACTTGTTAAGTGCCAGTGGATTCAGTTCCGCGCGAACCGCAGGCAATGCGCCTCCACCTACGAAAACCTGTCCGACACCCTTAACCTGTGACAACTTCTGGGCAAGGATCGACGAGGCGGCATCATACATCTTCGGCTTGCTGACGCTGTCTGAGGTCAGCGCCAGAATCATGATTGGAGCATCTGAAGGGTTCACCTTCCGGTATGAAGGATTGCTGGGAAGATTGGCCGGCAGATAGCTGCGGGCCGCATTGATTGCCGCCTGAACATCCCGTGCTGCCCCGTTGATATCCCGATTCAAATCGAATTGCAGTGTGATACTGGTGCTGCCACGATTACTTACGGAGGTCATTTCGCTTACACCAGCAATGCGCCCGAACTGCCGCTCAAGTGGCGCTGCCACTGAGGTGGACATGGTTTCTGGATCGGCACCGGGAAGCGAGGCAGAAACAGAGATGGTCGGGAAATCCACCTGTGGAAGTGGTGATACCGGCAGAAGCCGGAAAGCGATGATGCCGGACAGCATGAATCCCAGCGTGAGAAGGGTGGTGGCGACTGGACGGCGTATGAAAAGCGCAGATAGATTCATGGCTAATCTTTATACGGCAGTAAATTCATAGACAGTAAACACACAGATGGCACCCATACCCAGCAAACCAAGAATAAATAAGCTGTCGGCAACACGCTCTATTTTGTGCATTCTGGAATATCCTCGTGACCGAAGCGCCCAGTAGGAGAGAATGCATGAAGTGAGAAAAAACAACGCGTCAACAGCGAGAAAATCATCAGCCAGCGTGTTTACCTTCTGGATGGTAATAACCAGGCGCAGTATTCCGATAACGGTCATACAGACGCCGACCATAGCCGCAGAAACAGTAAAAATGTGACCGCATACACCTTCTTCCAAAAATTGATTTGAATCTTGCACTTTCATCAGAAGTAACTCCGTCTATTCGACTACTACAGGCCTGGGCTCTTCTAGTGGTGCTTCTGCAACGCCTTTATGAAATCCTCAAAACTTGAATACCCCGTTCTGTGAACGGGGATGAAAAGTTTTCCTGCCGAAGGCAGGTTCAAGCCTCTATGGGTTTGATCTTGTCAGTCAATCCGAAGGATTGGCTGTGCATTTAATATGTTTTGAAGCCCCGCCTTGTAGGCGGGGTAATTCACTTTTAAAACGTTTAGCCAACCGATCAAACGCCAGATAAATAACCGGGGTGGTATAGAGTGTCAGGATCTGGCTTAACACCAGACCGCCAATGATGGCAATGCCCAATGGTCTGCGAAGTTCCGAGCCGACGCCGGTGCCTATGGCCAAAGGTAACGCTCCCAGTAGCGCGGCCATGGTGGTCATCATGATCGGCCTGAAACGGAGCAGACAGGCTTGGTAAATGGCCTCCTCGGGAGGTTTGCCTTCAGTTCGTTCCGCATCAAGCGCAAAATCGACCATCATGATGCCGTTCTTCTTGACGATACCAATCAACAGGATAATGCCGATAATTGCGATGACGGTCAGGTCCTGTCGAAACAACATGAGGGATAGCACTGCGCCAACCCCGGCTGACGGGAGGGTCGAGAGGATGGTGAGCGGGTGAATGAAGCTTTCGTAGAGTACACCGAGCACGATATAGACCGTAATCAGGGCAGCCAGGATCAGAATCGGTTCGTTGGTAAGGGATGCCTTGAACGCCTGTGCCGCACCCTGAAAACTTCCCTTGATGCTGGCCGGGAGCCCCATCTGTTTTGTCGCGGCTTCTATGGCATCTACGGCATGCCCCAGAGATATGCCCGGAGCCAGGTTGAAGGAGGTTGTGACAGCAGGGAATTGACCCTGGCGGTTGATTACCAGTGGGCCCTTGGTCTCAACCGCAGAGGCGATGGCAGATAGCGGTACCTGACCGCCGCTGGTAGAGCGGACGTAGAGCGCCATCAGACCAGCCGGGTCCTGACGGAACTGCGGCTTGACGGTGAGTATGACCCGGTACTGGTTGAGTTCAGTGAATATGGTTGATACTTGGCGTTGACCAAAAGCATCATAGAGGGCATCGTCGATGTTCTGCGGAGTGACACCGAACCTGGCTGCAGAGGAACGGTCGAAGTTCAACTGCACACGTAATCCCTGGTTCTGCTGGTCACTGCTGACATCTCGCAACTCGGACCGTTGCTGCAGGCCCTCAACGACCTTCGGCGCCCAGGTTGTGAGTTCATCGGAATTGGGCGTCTCCAGAGTGAACTGGTACTGGGTGCGACTTACTCTGGCATCGACGCTGAGATCCTGTACCGGCTGCATAAAAAGAGTGATACCGCTTACCTGGGCCAGTTTCGGCTGCAGACGGCGGATGACGTCAGTGGCAGTGCCGTCCCGGTCATGCAGAGGTTTCAGGTTGATCTGGATGGTGCCGCTGTTGAGCGAGGTATTGGTGCCGTCAACGCCGATGAATGAGGAGATGCTCTCCACTGCAGGGTCTTCGAGGATCTTGGCGGCAAGAGCCTGTTGGCGTTCAGCCATAGCTGGAAACGAGATTGACTGCGACGCTTCGGAAACACCTTGGATGATGCCAGTATCCTGCACCGGAAAGAAGCCTTTGGGGATGATAATATAGAGCAGCACCGTCAGCAGCAGGGTCGCTCCAGCGACAAACAGGGTGGCTGTCTGGTGCCGCATTACCCACTGGAGGGAACGTCCGTAAGCGGCGATGATGCGATCAAGAAATTGACCTGAGACGCGGTAGAACCGCCCCTGTCGCTCCTCGGGCACATGCTTCAGGATGCGCGAGCACATCATTGGAGTAAGGGTTAGAGATACCACCGCCGAGATCAGGATTGTCACCCCCAAGGTGACGGCAAATTCGCGGAACAGTCGGCCAACAACGTCACCCATGAAGAGCAGCGGAATCAGTACCGCAATCAGCGATACTGTCAGAGAGAGAATGGTAAAGCCGATCTGTTTGGCCCCTTTGAGGGCTGCTTCCATTGGGGTTTCCCCCTCTTCCACATAGCGGGAAATATTCTCAATCATGACAATGGCATCATCCACGACAAAGCCGGTGGAGATGGTCAGTGCCATCAGGGTCAGGTTGTTCAGGCTGTAGTTCAGCAGGTACATGACGCCGAACGTGCCGACCAGTGACAGGGGCACAGCAACGCTGGGTATGGTGGTGGCCGGCAGGTTGCGAAGGAAGAGGAAAATCACCAGGATTACCAGAGCCACTGCCAGCAACAGTTCAAACTGAACGTCTTTCACCGATTCCCTGATGGTCACCGTCCGGTCGGTAAGCGGGGTTACCTTTATCGAGGCAGGAAGTGATGCCTGCAACTGGGGAAGCAATTGTTTTACCCGGTTGACAACTTCAATGACATTGGCTCCCGGCTGACGCTGTATATTAACGATTACCGCAGGCGTGGTATTCATCCAGGCGGCCTGGTTGATGTTTTCCGTGTTGTCAACGGCATCCGCTACGTCTTTGAGCAGGATCGGCGCGTTGTTTTTCCAGGCGATAACCAGTGAGCGATACTCTTTGCTGGAAAAGAGCTGGTCATTGGCGCCGATGATGAATGACTGGCGTGGGCCATCGAAACTTCCCTTGGCCTGGTTTACGTTGGCAGCTATAAGGGCAGTGCGTAAATCTTCCAGGGTCAGGCCATACGACGCAAGCGCGGTCGGATTGGCATGAATACGTACAGCCGGGCGTTGACCGCCGCTGATGCTGACCAGGCCAACTCCGGGGAGCTGGGAGATTTTTTGGGCAAAACGGGTATCGGCCAGATCCTCCACCTTCGGAAGTGGAATGGTGTCGGAAGAAAGTGCCAGAGTCAGTATCGGTGCATCAGCAGGGTTGACCTTGCTATAGACCGGCGGGTTGGGCAGATCCTTGGGGAGAAAGTTGAAACCTGCGTTGATGGCCGCCTGTACCTGCTGTTCAGCCACATCCAGGGCAAGTTCGAGAGTGAACTGCAAGGTAATAACCGAACTGCCGTGGGAACTGGTGGAGGTCATCTGGGTCAGTCCCGGCATCTGGCCGAACTGACGTTCCAAAGGCGCTGTTATCGAAGAGGCAATAACATCGGAACTGGCTCCGGGGTAAAAGGTGCGAACCTGAATGGTGGGATAATCCACCTGCGGCAGGGCAGAAACTGGTAACTGCTTGTAGGCCACGGCCCCGGCCAGGATGATGGCAATCATCAGCAGGGTAGTGGCCACCGGTCTGAGTATGAATAATCGTGAAAAGTTCATTGAGGTCGCCCTTGCGGTGGTTTGTCAGGTTTACCGGCTGGCTTCTTATCTTTGCCCGCCTGATCCCGCTCCTTGACTTCAACCTTACTGCCATCCCTGAGGCGCTCGGCACCATCAACCACCACCAGCTCACCAACTGCCAATCCTTCAATCACCGAGGTTTCCCCACCCTGGCTGATACCGGTCTTGACCTGCTTCATGCTCACTGTTTTGTCCGTATTCATTACAAAGACAAAGGCGCCTTGAGGGTTCTTCTGAATCGCGGCAGAAGGGACGATGATGGCGTCTTTTTTAACATCGAGCAGCAGCCGGGCATTGACAAACTGGTTAGGAAAAAGTTCACTGGCACTGTTATCAAATGCGGCTTTGAGTTTGACCGTGCCGGTTGTGGGATCAATCTGGTTGTCGACAGTGGTCAAAGTTCCGGTAGCCAGTTTTTGGTTCATTTCCCGATCGAAGGCCTCGACGCTCAACCGGCCACTCTTCATTTTGCGCAGCACCTGCGGCAGACTGTCTTCGGGAATTGGAAATACTACTGCAATCGGTTGAACCTGGGTGATAGTTAGCACCCCTCCGGTGTCCGTTGCATGCACAATGTTACCCGGGTCCACCAGGCGCAATCCGGCCCTGCCGCTGAAGGGCGCTGTAATGCGACTGTAGGTGAGTTGTAGTTTGGCGCTGTCGATCTGCCCCTGGTCAACCTTGACGGCTCCCTCATACTGGCGCACCAGAGCCTCCTGGGTGTCCAGTTGCTGGCGTGGTATCGAATCCTGTTTCCAGAGCGTGCGATAGCGTTCCAGGTCCATTCGTGCATTATTCAATTGTTCCCGGTCGCGAGCCATCTGCCCTTCAGCCTGTGTCAGCAGGACCTGGAACGGTCGCGAGTCGATGACCGCCAGCAGGCTCCCTTTGGCAACGTTCTGCCCCTCCCGGAAATGAACTTCCATCAGCTGACCATCAACCCGGCTGCGAACCGTGACCGTGTTCAGTGGAGTGACAGACCCGAGTCCGGTCAGGTAAAGGTTCATGTCCCCCTTGCGGGTCGCTGACACAAATACCGGAGTAGGGAGTGCAGGGACTTTGGAACCCGCCTTGGCAGCAGCGCCGGGAGGAGTCTGCTGTTTCTTCCAGACAGCAAAAGCGCCGCCGGTAATCAGGCAGAGTATGATAAGCCAGAACCACCAACGGCTGGATAATGACCGCTTGATTGGCTGATTGATTGGTTCGTTGTTTTCGGTAGTGGTTTCTTGCATGATCGCTATCCTCGATTCACCGGCGGAATATTGTTAACTCTGTGGGTCATATTTATAGCCCACTCCATAAACAGAATGGATGATTTCAGCGTCCGGAGACACTCCGGCAATTTTCTTGCGCAGGTTCTTGATATGGCTGTCGATTGTCCGGTCACTGACGATGCGTTGATCCGGGTAGATATGATCCATGAGCTGGTTGCGGCCATAGATGCGGCCCGGGGTGGCTGAAAGAAACTCCAGCAGTTTGAATTCCACCACGGTAAGTTCCAATTCGTGGCCACGCAGCGTCACTTGCAGACGGTCTTCGTCCAACTGCAGCAGAGGGGGAACACCGGGTGGTTTCTGCTCGGTACTTCTCCGTAATACCGCCTTAACGCGGGCCACCACCTCCCGGGGACTGAACGGTTTGCAGATATAATCGTCGGCGCCGAGTTCAAGGCCAAGCAACCGGTCGATCTCCTCGATACGGGCGGTGACCATGATGATAGGCACCGTCGAAAACGAACGGATATCCTTGCAGATATCCACGCCGTCGCGTCCCGGCAGCATCAGGTCGAGCAGGATCAGGGCCGGCATCTCTACGCGAACGTGTGGCAGGACGTCAAGACCATTCTCCAGACATACCGGTTCATAGCCTGCCTGGCGCAGGTAATTGCTCAGGAGTTTTGCCAGTTTCGGTTCATCTTCGACAATCAGTAGTGAGTTGTTCATTGTCTTCCTCCGGATAACGGCAGAGTAATTCTCATCAAGATTCCGCCAAGAGGTGAGTGGAGTGCCTCTATGATTCCCTCATGTGCCTCGACGATATTGCGGCAGATGGCAAGTCCGAGTCCTGCGCCGCCGGAAGCCCTGCTGCGTGATCCTTCCACGCGATAGAGACGGTCGAACAGTTTTCTGCGCTCTTCTTCGGTCGCACCGGGCGCACTATCCTTAAAATCTATTATCAAAGCACTTGGCGCTACTTCGAGTGATATGTCGAGCGTTCCACCGGTATCAGTGTATTTCTGCGAATTGTTCACGAGGTTGTCGAAAAGCTGTGACATTCGCTCGGCATCGGCAAAAAGAAAAACCGGCTCGGTTGGCAGATGAACGCTAAGTATCAGCGACTTCTCAGCTAATGCGGGGCGGGCTCGGTTGATCGAATCCGTGAGAATCCCGGACAGGTCCACATCCGTTTTCCGGTAGGCCAAAGCCCCTACATCGGAAAGCGCCAGTTGATATAAATCCTCAACCAGTCGGTTAATGCGGAACACCTCGACCTGAAGCGAGGAAATAGAACTCAGCGACAGATCCTGCAGTCCATCCTGGATTGCCTCGATCTCGCCTCCCAGAATGGCCAGCGGAGTCCGCAATTCATGGGAGATGTCGGCCACGAACTGGCGCCGGGCCTGTTCGTTTTTGTCGAGGCTCAGCGCCAGGGCATTGAAGTCCCGTGACAGATGACCGAACTCGTCGTCGGAGTCGACGGGTACCCGTATATCGTACTGTCCGGATGAGAGATGGCTGGTGGCGGCAGCCAGTTTCTTGAGCGGACGAACCAGAAGCCTAGCCAGAGGGAGCGAGATTGCCGCGGCAACCAGCAGCATGAGCAGGGCGATTAGGGCAAACACAAGTTTCTGCTCTTTGACGAATTTGAGGTGATGGGCATCCGAAAGGAACTTGCTCGGCAGAAGTCCAAGGTAGCCGACTTCCTTTCCTCTGACGGAAATCGGTTTGAACAACGGGATTTCAGCAGGATTGCTGCTTCCGAAAACCTGATTCCGCCTGGCATCAAGCACAACGATACGCCTCTCAAAACGGAAGGAGCGTCTATTTGGGGGTGCATCCGGTTGATTAAGGCGTTCCTGTTTAGCTTCATTGGCAACCGGGGCGGGAGGGGGTGTGGAGCTTTCAGCAATAGTTTCACCGATTAACTGTGAAAGCGTTTCCGGTGATTGTTGAATGAACTCCCAACTTCCAGATACGCCATAAGCTTTTCCGAGTTTTATCGCCAAACGCTCCATGCGGTTTTGCTCAAGCTGGTTCACATACTTGAGAAATCCGCGGTCCATGCTCCATTGCATGATCAGGAACATGAACAGCACAATGATTCCATTGGCCGCGAGAATCGCCAGAAACACCCTTTGAGTTACATTCAATCTCATCATTTCAAAACTCACATGTAAAAGTGATTTCCTGCTTCATTTGCCTACATCGTATTTTGCTTTCATAAAAATAGAAAGGGTGATTCAGGAATATGAGCAAAAATCCACATTCACTCCATATTTGCTACACTTTTAAAATGTATGTTGTTTACAGAAAGCGAGATACATCGACGTCTGAAGATTGCATCCTGCACAGTTTATCTTTGTGCAGACTATCAGAGCCAAGGGGGTAAGAAAAAATGAGATGCGTACAAAAATTCACTGCATATCTTTTACTGCTGGTCTTGAGCGGCTGCGCAACGCTCCCGACGGGGCCGAGTGTCAATGTCATGCCAGCCCAGGGGAAACCGTTTGAAACATTCCAGGCGGAAGATGCGACCTGCAGAACGTGGGCGGAACGGCAGGTCGGAAAGTCGACACAGGAAACATACGATAGAAATGTTGCCGGTGGAGCTGTTGCCGGAACAGCAATTGGGGCCGGATTGGGTGCAGCCGTAGGTTCATCCTCCGGTCATGCCGGGACGGGAGCGGCTATTGGCGCGGCAACCGGGCTGCTCTTTGGTTCGACGGCCGGCTCCAACGCAGGCCAGGTCACAGCCAGGGAGGCCCAGCACAGATATGACAATGCCTATGTTGAATGCATGTATACCTACGGGAATCTGGTGCCTGAGTATCGCCGTCCTGTGGTAATTGCGCATCAGCCTGTCGTCGCCACACCCCCGCCCGTAGTATTGCCGGAACCGGGACAATATCCGCTACCGCCGGAGATTCCTCTGGATGCTACGCCGGAGTTTATTTATTCGCCTGCACTCGGTATGTATGTTGCGATCGGAGTTCCCTACGATCTGCTGTATGACGGAGGTGCTTTCTTCTACTTTTATGGCGGTCGCTGGTATCGTGGGCCATATTATTACGGCCCGTGGGCGCATGCTGCCAGAGTCGGCTTCCCACCGGTTCTGCTCAGGTATCGTATCGATGAAATCCGGCATTACCGGGATCTGGAGCACAAACGATATGATCTCAATAGAGAGCACTATGATGGACGGCTCTATCACCCCGAACCTCATGGTGAAAGACGGAGATAGTCTGCAAAGAAGGGCTTCGGCGGACAACCGGAAAATTTAGTCTCAAAACGCGGAAACAGGTCAGGCTGTCCGCGTTTTCTTGTCAGTTCTTAAACCGATAATCGTACCGTTGTCAGCGTTGACGGATTTAGAGCCCTTAATAATCATCAACACTTTATTTATAGCTAAATAAACGCGGCTACTCCATATTTTCTCCACATTTCATGTGTATGCTGTTTTCAATAGAAACAATTCCATGTTGATGCAAAGTGATAAACGGACGAGGAGCTCTGACATGAAAACATCTCTTGAATATGTCGAGTGCTTGCCTGACCAGCCAAAGGTTGTTGCCTGTCTGCTGTTAAGCCTGTTGTTGGGGGTCGTAGACTATATCACCGGTGATTATTCCCTTTCGCTCTTTTACATATTCCCCATAGCGTTTGCATCGTGGTTTATCGGGAAAAAAGCCGCTCTATACATCGCCATGCTCTGCGGCGTGGAACTCTATTTTATCCAACTTCTCAGCGCACCTGACCAGGCATCCATGGTGAGTCTCAGATCTTGGAACGCACTTATGGAGGTAGGCTACCTCTTTCTGACAGCGTATCTGATATCTGTTGTTCGGGCAGAGATGGAACTGTCGAGGCAACGAGCCATTGAACTGGAATTATTGAACCAGGAGTTGAGCGCCTTCAATTATACCGTCGCCCATGACTTGCGCAGTCCCTTGGTATGGATCGGCGGCTATTGCCGTTCCATCCTGAGGCATCACAGTGACAGGCTTGACGATGAACCACGTGAACATTTGAGGGAGGTCTGTGAAGGAACCCAACGGATGGAACAACTTATTGCTACGTTGCTTGAATTCTCCCAGTTGGCGCAAAGAGAATTAACCTATGAATCAGCAGCGTTGTCCGGTTAGGTCTTTGCATGTCGTATTTTCGGTTTTGGCCCTTTGAATTTGCGTGAATTGTGTTTCTTTCGACTTCGTTGCCTCTGTAGCTCCTCTGCTGCTTCATTAGCAATCTGATTGCGCAGTTCGCGTA
>CAINRC010000147.1 GCA_903852495.1 uncultured Geobacteraceae bacterium
ATGTTTATGACAATCTGAACGCTGTCTGCGAATGGATTTTGGACGAGATCAAAGGCACCACCACCCAGCCCCCTCCTTGAAAAAAGGAGGGGGAGCTTGTGCATTCAAGTCTCGTTCATAAAGATGGTAATTATCGTCCCGCGTGGGAAAGGAAACTGAAAATGGGTATTGAAGTGTATGTGGGGCGTATTTCCGGAACGGTGACGGCGGATGAAGTGCGGAGTCTGTTTTCCGTGGTTGGCACGGTGACATCAGTCCATCTGGTAACCGATGCCGCGTCCGGTGACTTCAGGGGGTGCGGCTATGTCCGGATGTCCACCGATGAGGAGGCGAGGGAGGCGATTGATCTTCTTAATGGCGCTAAACTCGGTGACAGCTTGATCGTGGTCAAAGACGCTCCTCCCAAAAACTTCAAGAAAACAGGACCGGCAGGCGGCGGTCAACGGGGTAACGGAGCCGGCAAACAGCCACAAAAGGGGCGGTAGCCCATTCGGTTGAAACATGAGAGCATTTCTGCTACAACAGTACGCGACACATTTTCTCCACTCCCTGCTGACAAAAAAAGCGACCTGATGAAGCGATTCCTTCACATATGTATCTCCCTTCTGCTGCTCTGCCTGCTCCCTTTGCCGGTGTTGGCGGCCAAACCGAAAAAAACCACCTTCAGCGAACAGACTTCGGCAGCTTCCCGACCCCCGGCAATTCTCAGTGAGATGAAGCATTGGTCGAATCCCGACTACACGCGGATATCCCTGGAGCTTGACCGGGATGTCACCTGGGAAGCCCACGAACTGGCCAAAGGGGGACCGGGTAAACCGGGGAGGGTTTATATCGACTTGAAGCGCACCCGTTTGGGGAAAAGCGTCAAGGATATCACCATCGGTGACGGTCTTCTGAAAGGCGCCCGGGTTGGTCAGTATAAAGCTGAAGTGGTGCGGGTGGTACTGGACACGGAGAATATCAAGGATTACAAGATTTTCCCCCTGTCTGATCCGGCACGGCTGGTGATTGATGTTCGTGGTGACCGCCCGATGGAAATTTCGCGCCTGGAGCCGTCCATTAGTGCCGTGCCCGACCGGATTGCGGCGCCAAAGAGCGAGGTGGCGTCTGCGGGTGCAGAAAAAAAACTGCGGCCGGTCAAAAAGCCGGTTCTGTCAAAAATCCGGCGCATCGTAGTTGATCCGGGACATGGCGGACATGATCCGGGTGCCGTCGGGCCGAGCGGTATTCAGGAAAAGGATGTGGTGCTGGCGATCGGGCTTAAACTGCGGGAACTGCTTAAAGATGAACTGGGGGTGGATGTGGTTATGACGCGCTCCACTGACGTGTTTATCCCGCTGGAGGAGCGCACCGCCATAGCCAACAAGGTGGGTGCTGACCTGTTCCTGTCGGTGCATGCCAACGCAGCGCCCAACCGTGCCGCCGCCGGAATCGAAACCTATTATCTCAACCTGGCCAAAACCGACAAGGTGGCGCAGCTGGCCGCGAAAGAAAACGGCACGTCACTTGAGAAAGTCAGTGTGCTGCAGGCGATCCTGTTCGATCTGATGGCAAACTATAAACTGAACGATTCCGCCCATCTGGCTGATGAAGTTCAAAAATCGCTGCACAAGAAAATCCGCGCCAGCCATGGCGATGTGAAAAACCTCGGGGTAAAGCAGGGGCCGTTCTACGTTCTGGTAGGAGCTTCCATGCCCAGCATCCTGGTTGAAACCGCCTTCCTTTCCAACGCCGTTGAAGAAACCAGACTGAAAGACCCGGCCTACCAGGATATGTCCGCAGAAGGCATCCTGGACGGCGTCCGCAGCTACATCTCCAGCCTGAAATAAACCATTTATAACACGGAGCAACGGAGCAACGGAGTAAGGCAAAGAATCTTCTTGAAACAGCTTTATTGAGGTTCACCGTAACGGTGAACGCTGTTTTTCAAGATACAGATTTCTCTGTTGCTCCGTTGCTCCGTGTTATTGAGAACTGCCTTTTTCAGGATAAACACAGGCAAATCCCCCTGAGTCCCCCATTCGTAAAGGGGGACTTTTTTTATGCAGCGGGGGCACCATTCCCCCCTTTAGCGAAAGGGGGGCGAGGGGGGATTTGATTTTATCACCACGTAATCAAGGGGCAAGTGCTGCGGGGATAGTCATGCGCAGAGCGGTTTCGGGAGTTCCTGACTGAGTCAGGTAGATGGCATTGACCGCCACCAGCAGTGTATTAAGCGTGTCAAGATTAACCGCGTTTGAACCGGAGACCGCGTCAGCGTCGCTCATGTTGCGAGGGCAGCAGTCGCTGCTGCGCGTGCCGTCGGTCGTGTAGATGATGGGGAGTCCGTGGGTCCGGCAGATGATCGGGCGGGCTTCATACAGCAGGCAGCGGTCTTCACGCAGGAGCGGACAGCGCTCACCGTCGGCGTGCTGCGCAACCTGTCGGCGGATTTCTTCGATCTGCTGCTGTGGGAGTTTTTCCAGCGCTTCCCGCATGGCTGCAGCTTCCACGGGGAAAACGGTAATGGCGGTGCAGCAGGAACTACAGCCGGCGGAACAGGTTATCTGCTCGCCAAGAGCCGCAGCGATGTCGGCGCAGAGTGCGTCGACCCGTGCGGTCAGCTGTGTGTAGTTTTCGAGAATGGAGGACATGGCGGATGTGTGGAGCGGAGGGCTAATTCCCTTCACTCTGCGCTTTCAGCGCTTCCATCTGGTAATAGGCCCTGAGGGAGTCGGTTATTTCAGAGATATCACCGGTCATAATCGAATCAAGCCGGTACAGGGTCAGGCCGATACGGTGATCGGTCATGCGTCCCTGGGGGAAGTTGTACGTGCGGATACGTTCGCTTCGGTCGCCTGAGCCGACCTGCTGCTTGCGGTTTGCGGCCAGCTTGGAATCCTGCGCCTGCTGAATGGTGTCGAGGATACGTGTTTTGAGCACCTTCATGGCCTTGGCGCGGTTTTTTATCTGACTCCGCTCTTCCTGGCAGGCGACAACCGTGCCGGTCGGCAGGTGGGTGATGCGTACGGCAGAGTCGGTGGTGTTGACGTGCTGGCCGCCGGCGCCGGAAGAACGGTACACATCAATTTTCAGGTCGTCCGGGCGGATGTCGATGTCCACATCTTCCGCTTCCGGCATGATAGCTACGGTACAGGCGCTGGTGTGAATGCGCCCCTGGGCTTCGGTTTCAGGCACGCGCTGAACGCGATGAGTACCGGATTCATACTTGAGCTTGGCGAAGACCCCTTCGCCCTCCACGGAGGCGATGATCTCCTTGTAGCCCCCCCGCTCCGATTCCGAGGCGGAAATGGTCTCGACTTTCCAGCGATTGGTATCCGCATAGCGCGAATACATGCGGAAAAGATCGCCGGCAAAAAGGGCTGATTCGTCTCCGCCGGTACCGGCGCGGATCTCAAGAATAACACTTTTGTCGTCGTTGGGATCCTTCGGCAGCAGCAGCAGCTGGATGTCGGCATCAAGCTGGTTTTTTTCCGCCTCCAGACTTTTCAACTCATCCTCAGCCATCTCTTTCATGTCCGGATCGGCCAACAGTTCCCGGTTGTCCGAAATTTCGCCCAGCACCTTCCGATAGCGGCGATAGGTCGCCACCAGTTCACTCAGGTCAGAGTGCTCGCGGGAAAACTTGCGAAATTCCGGCTGGTTGGAAATCACGGTCGGGTCAGACAGCAGCGCTTCAAGTTCCTGATAGCGCCGTTCCAGTTCTTCAATCTTGTCCATCATCATACGCTGTAATCCATCGCCGCCGTTTTGTCGGCAGCGCCTCTTTTCAGATAGTTGCCATCCGGAAACTCTGGATGAGCAACTGTTCGTTTCCGTGGCGGAAAGCGGAGATTTTTTCTCCTGGCAAGGCAATCAATGGCTTACACGGAGGCGTACATCGGTACGCCGCACACGTAAGGCAGCAGATTGACGCCGACAGGGGGGGGAAAGCACCCTTTCCGGACGGAAACTAGATGATTTTGTTCAGCGGGTACTCAATAATTCCTTCGGCTCCCAGCTTGATCAGCTCAGGCACAACCCTGCGCACCTCTTTCTCGGACAGGATGCTTTCAATCGAGAGCCAGTCAGAATTGTAAAGGTGTGATACGGTTGGATTTTTAAGGCTCGGGAGCATCCGGGTGATCGCGTCGATCTTGTCGGCCGGAGCATTCATTTTCAGGCCGACCATCCCTTCAGCCGCCAGTGATGATTTCAGCAGCGTGGCGATCTGATTAATCTTTGCCCGTTTCCAGGGATCTGCCCAGGCGGCTTTGCTGGCCAGCAGAACCGGGACAGACTCCATCAGTTCACAGACAATGCGCAGACCGTTGGCTTTTATGGTTGAACCGGTTTCCGTTACTTCGACGATGGCGTCGCACAGTCCGTCAACTACTTTTGCTTCGGTGGCTCCCCAGGAAAACTCGACGTTGACCGGAATATCCCGTTCGGCAAAATAGCGCTTGGTGAAGCCGACCAGTTCTGTAGAGATGGTGGCACCGTGCAGGTCTTCCGGTTTCTGAACCTTCGAGTCGCCGTTAACGACCAGTACCCAGCGGGCAGGGCGCCGTGAAACTTTGGAATACACCATTTCACAGACCTCAACCACATCCGAGTCATTTTCCCGGACCCAGTCACGACCGGCAATACCGGCATCAATGGTCTCGCGCTCAACGTAGCGGGCCATCTCTTGCGGACGGATAAGCTTGCAGTTCATTTCGGTGTCATCAACACCGGGAAAATAGCTGCGGGATGAGATGCTGATCTGCCAGCCGGCCTTTTTGAACAGGCCGACGGTTGCGTCTTCAAGGCTTCCTTTGGGAATGCCGAAATTCAGAATGTTTGACATGGTTTCTCTCTCTTTCCTTGGTTACGCTTTTTTGTAGACTTCATTCGGGTCGAACAGCGGATTGGAGTGCTCGACCCACTGGTTGTTTTCCCACTTCACATAGAAACAGCTGCGATTGCCGGTGTGGCAGGCGGCGGGGCCGTTCTGGCGCACTTTTATGACGACCGTATCGGCGTCGCAGTCGGTAAGAATTTCCATAACATCCTGAGTGTTGCCCGATTCCTCGCCCTTCATCCAGTACTTGTTCCGGGTGCGGCTGAAAAACCAGGTTTTTCCGTCCTTCATGGTTAGATCAAGGGTTTTCTTATCCATGAAGGCGACCATCAGAATCTCGCCATTCTCGTAGTCCTGAATAACCGCCGGGATCAGCCCCCCCATTTTGTCAAAATCAATTTGAATCATGCAATTCCTCCCACTCTGGTATGTAAATAAAAAACGCCCTGAAGATGTCAGGGCGTTTTGGATAATGGTGGCGGTGCAGAGATTTGGTTTTCCCGCTAGCCACACAATCCAACACTCTGAACTGACTAGCAAAAATTTTATCTGCTGTGTGCGTCGTGACGTTTTTTTGTGTCACACTCTGTGTACCACATTAGCTCGGGCGCGTAAAGGAGAGATTAGCTGTGCGGCTCCTTAGGCAAATCCCCCTGAATCCCCCTTTCGTAAAGGGGGACTTTTTTTGTTGTGTGGCCAAAACGTGCCATCCAGCCATTTCAGACAATAAACTCCAGATAATTTTCCCGGTTTATCACCTGCCACGTCGCCTCAGGGTAGGCGGTTGTCCATTCCTTGGGAGCGCGGGGTTTTGCCTTGCCCCATTTGATTTCGTAGCCATTCAGCTGGCCGTTCCGCTCCTCGACCAGATCCAGCTCTTTTTTGCTATAGGTCCGCCAAAAATAGTTATTTGCCGATTCCCTCAGGTACTCCTGGCGCTTCAGGCGCTCAATTACCAGATAGTTCTCCCAGAGCTCACCAACGTCATTTCGTAGATCAAGAGGGTTGAAGTTATTAATCAGGGCGTTACGTACTCCGTTGTCGATAAAATAGTACCTGCTGTTCTTGGTGATCTCATTTTTCAGGTTACGACTGAATCCGCCCAGCTTCTTAATAACAAAGGCCTTCTCCAGCAGATCAAGATAATGATCCACCGTGTTTTTGCTCATTCCAAGGCTGGTGCCCAGTTCGGTGTAGGAAACCTCTTTACCGATCTGGAAAGCGATTAGCTGGAGTAGTCTCCCGATCTTGGCTGATTGCCTGATACCGTCAAGCTCGAGGATATCTTTGAACAGGTACGATGAAACGATCTCTTTGAGATACTGTTCGCGTTCACGGTTGTCCTGCATGAGCACAACCTCGGGATATGCCCCGTACAGCAGGCGGCTTTCCAGGCGGCTGTCTGTCTCGTGGCGCTGTTCGAGCGCGCCCAGTTCCCGTTGGGCAAGCGGATACTGGATCAGGGTACTCTTTCTCCCGGTCAGCGGTTCACCGACACTGCGGGCGAGATCAAAGGAGGATGACCCGGTGGCAATGACACGGATTTCGGGAATATGATCGACAATCAGCTTGAGGTTGATGCCGATATTCTGAATCTTTTGTGCCTCATCAATAATCAGCAGCCGATTGTTTCCGATGAAGGACTTCAGCTTTTCGATGGACTGGGAAGAAAGGTAGCCCTGGACGGTAATATCTTCGCCGCTTACCAGAAGGTACGGTGCTGATTCTGTTTTCAGATATTCGGTGAGGAGAGTTGTTTTCCCGGTGCGGCGGGCGCCATAAATAACGACCACCTTGTTTGGCTTCAATGAGGTTTTGAGATTTTCCAGCTGGGATTGTTTAATATACATGCTAACTCCGTCAATGAACTGACCGAATTATATATTTTTATCGGTCTAATGCAAGGAGTTTTTTCCTGCGCGGTCTACTACGCCCGACCTGCATAGAGTAAATCCCCCTGAATCCCCCTTTCGTAAAGGGGGACTTTTTTTGTCATGTGGCCGACATTCCCCCCTTTAACGAAAAGGGGGACGTTTTTTTGTCGTGTGGCCGGTTGAGGGGACAGCGATGCGGTATAATCCAACACTTCCCCCTCACCCCGCCCTCTCCCTCAGGGAGAGGGAATTATAAGCGGGAGATTCGTCCCACTCAGGAAATATAATGAGAGAATGTGAAGAATGTGAATATTAACGAGAGAAATGAGAAAAATGAGAGTTTTACATTGCAATAAAAATGGAAAAAATATAAGAATAAAATTGTAAGAAAATGCAAGAAAAGACTCTTAAATCCAGAGTGTTAGCAGGCATTTTTAGTTAAAAGGAAAACCATGAAAGCAAGTTATTCAGCAATACAATTTGCCCGGTTTCTATCACCTGTTTCAATGATGAGCACAGCCATTATAGGTAATCACTACGGATAGTTACCTTAAATGCCTGAGCCATACATCCTGCATTCCCGGACATTGTAACGAGTAATTTGCAA
>CAINRC010000148.1 GCA_903852495.1 uncultured Geobacteraceae bacterium
AGACCAGCACATCACAGTAACCAGAGTCAAAATCCGAGATAAAAATCCAAATGGTAGCAGAGCAGACGCGGTTTAGTTCAACAACAGTTTATGCGGTGGTTCCGCTGACGCTACACACCGCATAAACTCTTAATTCGTTAACCGGTACAGTCTGTGATGAGTTTTTGGCGGTGACAGTAACCGTTGTGGCCGTGATGTCGGTAACGGATCCGGAAACCGTCAGGATTGGCGTGCCGGTAGTGCTGCCGGTTACCGGCAATGACGATACAGCAACCAGGGGTGCAACCGTATTCAGCGTAACATAGGCGTTGACCGTGCTAGTGCTGCCGGCTTTACTGGCAATAATTACAAGACTGTTGAGCCCCTGCTGGGGAAGTGAAGCCGTAATACTCCAGTTTCCGCCGGTTACGGCGGCTGAGACTCCGTTCACCGTTACGGTTGAACCGCTGTCAACGGTGCCTGAAATGGCTATTGTACTGTTTTTAGTGATGCCACTCAGGGGGTTCAGCGTGAGAGTAGGCGGAGTGCTCCCGGTCGGGGCGACAGGGAAGGAAGCCGCTGTCCCGCCTGACTGGGCAGCGGTTGATGCAGCAGTAACACCGAACAACACAAGCGAGCCGGCCCCGTTGGGAATGATCAGGCGGCTGAACGAATCAAGGAGGACGTCCCCCGGTGTAACCAACTGGCCGCCACGGGTGCCGTAACTGCCGACATAGCGCAGGAACGAAGATGAAGCGGCATCGATCACCTGCACATTGGCCTGGAAAGAATCCACTACGTATATTCTGTTCAGCGTTGTCCCATCGGCGGAATAATCAAAGGCAACCGCCTGGGGAGAGGTGAATTTAAGGGGGCCGGAGCCGAATGATCCGACACTGCTCTGGTAAACACCGGCGGTGGTAAAAAACTGTATCCTTCCGTTGAGCGTATCGGTAACGGCAATCTGTTTGGACACTTTTTCGTACGTTATCCCGGTCGGTTGCTTGAATTGGCCGTTGCCGGAGCCGGTCACACCAAAAGTTTTTTGGAGGCTGTAATCAACATTAAAGATCTGCACGTTGTTGTTTTTACTGTCCGTAACGTAAATCAAGCCCGCGCTGTCCACGGCAATGCCATTGGCGACACCAAAGGTACCGAACGACCTGACAGGGTTCCCGACTGCGGAGTACACCGCTACGGAGATCCCCTGGCTAACGAGGATTTCCCCCCCCTTCGCCACGGCGATGCCAAGAATGTTTTTGCTGGTGGTGACGATCTTCTGCAGCAGGTTGCCGGCGCTGTTGTACTTGAGAACTCCGCCGCCGCGCTGATCGGTTACATAGAAGTTCCCTGTCTGGTCCGCCGCAATCCTGACCGGTGTAACGGTTCCCTCTGTGATAGAGGAAAGTGTCGTGACGACCGGGGCCACAGCGCCGTAAGCCGTGGCACTCCATATCAGCACGCCGCAACACAGCGGAATCAGTACGGCAGAATGCGTGATTTTGCGGATGTTATTGATCATGGTAACGTGCCTCCAGACTTAACCATTGCTGCACAAAATAAAAAAGCCGGGCGCCAAATATCATCAGATATTTCGGCGACCCGGCTGTCTCAGTAAGACCCTGTAGGCTTTCCGTCCCATTCTCGCGAATGGTTTAGTATTATCGTGTACCTCATATTCAGTTGTAGGGGTGCTGGCTGCTTTCATTAACAGTATCCGCCTATTTTTGTCAACAACATATTCCGGGGTGAGTAAAATAACTGCCGGCTACCATGTTTTGCCGCCATGGCACACTGTTACCTGGTTACCCGCCGGAACTGATGTGGGCGAGCAGGTTGGTTTGGTGTAGTTCAGGTAACTGCGCAGCGTGGCGGCTGGCGGCTGTGTCAGTGCTGCTGAGGACAGGTTGCTGAAATGCCCCGGCGCCAGTTTGGCCGTGTCATGACAATCTGTGCAGGCCAGGTGCTGGTCCGTGACATGTTTGGTGTGTTGACCGGAAAAGAAGCTGTTGTACTGTGCTGTTCCTGATGCATGGCATTTCAGACAATCGGTTATATGGGCTGCGCCCCAGACCGGTGTCGCCTGACCACCGTGGCAAATCACATTGGCGCAGTTTTTTCCCGATGAAGAATATGCCGCCGCACCGCTTTTTGCGGAAAACGCCGTGCTGATCCCAACTATCACAGACCCTGCTGAATGTATTGCACTGCCGCTGCCGCCTCCAACGTGACAGGCGGTGCAGTTTGAACTCAGCTCCGGCAGCGCAACATGCGCAGCGTGCGAACCGGTTCCTGGCGGATTACCGTGGCAGGAGACGCAGCTTCCCGCCGTTGGCAGTTGGGTTCCGACCAATGCGGTGTGGCAGCTTTTGCAAGACGGTCCGCTTCCCCCTTCAAAGTTTGCCCCGTGGCACAAAGCGCAGGCATTGGCCTGATTGCCGGACGCCCCATGGCTGCCCCACGGTTTTGGGTGTGCCATTTTGGTTGCGTGGCAACCCGATGATTCGCAACCGGTAGGCAGCGCAGAGCTGATCGTGAGGTTGAAACGGGGGTTACTCCCTGCGCCTCCCGCCGTTCCGTGACAGTCCTTGCAGATCGTCAGATCTTTTTTCGCCGCGACACCATGAAGAGCCGGAGTGGTGTAGGGGAGCACATGGGTGATATTACGCGGGCCATGGCCCTTTGCATGGCAGGTGCCAAGCCCCGCTTGGTTGAAACAATCAATTTTGGTAATGCCACCTTTCAGGTCGGCACCATGACACTCGCTGCACTGATAAGGGGTCAGTCGATAGGCGGCGCGATGGTCTGCTGTCCAGGTTGCCGGATGTTTTGCCGTGCTGCCTAATACCGGCGCCTGTTCATTGGTTTTGCCGCAGCCAAGGAACGTGCTGCAGACGGCCGTCACACAAAACAACCTGGCCCATACTCTTATTGAGGACATAGTCTGCTTCTCCTATCGGTGGCAGGCGACGCAACGGTCGTTATTGGCTCTGCCGTGGCAGCGGTAGCAGCTGGCCGGGTCAAGCTTCCCCTCAATCTTATGCAGGGTTATGAAGTTGCCTCGGTGTTGGAATTCCCGGTCAGGCCGCTCGCCGTAGCGGGTGGACGGTTTCATCTCGGCCTTATTAGTGTGGCAGTCAGCGCAGAAGGAGCTTTTGTGACAGGTTGCACAGAGCCGGTCATCCGATGCGGCATAGAATCGGTGGTTCTTGACAAAAGAGCGGGTGTGGCTGAAGGCATTAAACGCCTTCATGGTGCCCTTTTGCTGGTCTTCATGACATTCGGCGCAGCTTACCTGCTGCCCTATGGCCAGTGTCTCGGGGTGCGATGCAGGGATGCCGGGAACCGTTTTCATCTGGGCGCAGGAAGCAATTATGCCGATAAGTCCGGCCAATGCCAGGAGCGGGAGCAGCAGTTTCCAGGTTCTCATTTTTTCCCTCCGATAAAGTTGTAAGTCACACGGAGAAGACCTTTAACTTCTTCGGTAAACTGGGGGTTCCGGCCATACCCGACGTCTCCTGAGAGAGCCAATGTGGGGGTGATGTGATAGCCAAGCGTGGCGGTTGTTTCCCAGGCGTTAGTTTCATTGTAGATTTTTTCTTTAAACCGGTTTCCCAGAAGATCGATTGCAGAAAATAATCCCTTGGTGTCATGCATAACGTAGCAACGAAGTTCATGGTATGACGCTGATGGGTTGGTGCCTATGGCAAACCCTGATGCGGCATTCAGATAGTGGTAGCCGATACCGCCACGGACGGAATTTTCCTGAAAGTTAAGGCGGACATCGCCGCCAAAGCGTTCGGCCGTACCCCGCTCCCGGCTGTAGTGTTTGTAGTCTGCGGCGGCTTCGACGTTTTTACTGACTTCGTATGAAGCGCTTCCACCGTATGAGGTGGACTTGTCGTTGGGGTTGAGGGCGGAGGAAGAGAACATCGTCCAGGCGTACAGGAAGCTCTGGTCACGCTGCTGATTGAACTCACCGGTTAAATTCAGCTTCTGGTACGGTTTGAACGTAATCAGGTAGGAGTGGTCGGCAAACTGTTTTGTTTCCGGGTTATAGCTGCTGTGTCCGATGATGTCGACCGCTTTGACCGGCGTCAGCCACAGATCCCCCCCGACCCGTCGGTAATTGGCCGCCGTACGGGTAACAAGCTTCGGAGCCGCTGTTTCATACACGCCGGAAAGGCCAATCTCAAGTAAACCGCCGTAGCGGTAATTGAGACGACCGCCGGAGAGGAAGTCCCCCTTGCCATCGCTGTTTTCTCCATAAATTTTGGCTGTGTGCACCGTTGCCCCGCCAAAGGCCGACAGACCAAACCCCAGGGGCAGGTCAGTGCGGACGCTGACGCCGTCAACCAGTTCGTTGGCTATCCCCTCGTGGATGGAGAACCGGCCGCCACGGACCGTTGCGTTTGCTTGATTGAAGCGATACTGCAGATACCCGTAGCTGAGACTGCCGGTGCTTTTGTCGCTGTTGAAGCTGGCGATGTCATTGGAAACGGCTTTGGAAGAGCTTTTATCCCCCAGATCAGTCCTGCCCCAACCGTAAAGGTGAAGGGACAGGTTGCCGTCACCTAGACCGGCAACGGTCAGACCGAGAAACTGGGTGGCAGGGAGAAGGGTTTCCTTCACCGCCCCGGTGACATCCTTCCGGGCAAAGCCGAAATACGTGGAGGAATCAATCGAAACATCCGCCGCCAGAATGCCGGCGGGAAACGCGAGAAGTGATGCCGCGCAGAGCAGGGTGCAGCACGCTATCTTCATTGAATGCCTCCTGTGTCAAAATAACAAACAGCCGGCGCGGAGTCCCGCTACCTGATTTAATAACGTGGTTACATCTATTTTACGCACAAAAAATTAAATCTAAAACTACAGCACAATACATGCCCAAATTCTACTAAATCTATCATACTGAGATTACTCGGTTTTATTTTAGCTCCCGGGGGTATTGACCATGCATTAGTATCAATTTGCGACAAGCCGTCTCAAATTTGATACTAAATTGATGTAGTACAGCAAGTCGCACTTGCCGTTACTAAAAACCTATTTTACAAAATAATCAACAAAAAAGACCAGTCTTATCTAATTTGTCCTGTTACCGGACAAATAAAAACCGGGCGGGCCCGGTTTTTATCTTTCCATGGTACGTTATACTGCGTCGATAAAACGTTTCTGTCTGCTGTGCAGACGATTGAGTGCGTGGATGTACGCCTTGGCGGAAGCGACGATAATATCCGTCGACGCGCCCTTGCCTACAACGCTGTGCTTCCCTTCGCTCACCCGCACGGTGACCTCGCCCTGGGCATCGGTACCGCCGGTAATGGAGCCGACATTGTACTGGGTCAGCTTTGATTTTGATTTGGTCAGTTTTTTGATAGCCTTGAATGTGGAGTCAACCGGCCCGTCGCCAAGTTCGGCAGTCCGAACTGTAACCCCGTTGACCTCCATCTGGACCGTTGCTGTTGCCACGGCAAATGAACCGCAGGTTACGGTGACATGATCCAGTTTGTACAGGTCCTCCTCACGGGCCTCATCGGAAACGATGGCGTCCAGATCTTCATCGAACACCTCTTTTTTCAGATCGGCGAGGTCCTTGAATCTATCAAAGGCGCGGTTGAGCTTGACATCATCCAGATCGTGCCCCAGCTCCTCCAACCGCTTTTTAAAGGCATGGCGACCGGAATGTTTACCCAGTACCAGCGCACTGGCCAGAAGTCCGACTGATTCAGGGGTCATGATTTCATAGGTGGTTTTTTCCATCATCATGCCGTGCTGATGAATACCGGCCTCATGGGCAAAGGCGTTCGCACCGACAATTGATTTGTTCGGCTGTACCCCGATGCCGGTTACCGCCGTCAATAAACGGCTGGCCGGAGTAAGCTGCTCTGTCACCACATTGGACGCAAACGGAAGGATGTCGCGTCTTGTTTTAAGAATCATGACAAACTCTTCCAGTGAACAGTTGCCTGCGCGCTCGCCGATGCCGTTTATTGTGCACTCAACCTGGCGGGCGCCGGCCTGAATTGCAGCAATCGAGTTGGCCACCGAAAGACCAAGGTCGTTATGGCAGTGCACCGAAATAATGGCTTTATCTATATTCGGCACATTATCTTTGAGATATTTTATGATGTTGAAATATTCGAACGGGATCGTGTAGCCGACCGTATCCGGAATATTGACTGTCGTTGCGCCGGCGGCAATAACGGCCTCTACCACTTCAGCAAGAAAGGGCAGCCGGGTGCGGACCGCGTCCTCACAGGAAAATTCCACATTGGCGGTATAGGAGGCGGCACGCTTGACCGCTTTCACCGCTGATGCCAGAACTTTTGCAGGCTCCATCTGCAGTTTGTATTTCATATGAATGTCGGAGGTCGCGATAAAGGTATGGATGCGGCCTTTTTCACCGGCGTATTTCAGGGCTTCCCAGGCACGGTCGATATCTTTCTCACTTGAACGGCACAGCCCGGCAATTTCAGGCCCCTTGATCGTCTGGGCAATCTTTTTCACCGCCTCAAAGTCGCCTTCAGACGCAATCGGAAAACCGGCTTCGATCACATCCACATTCAGTTTCTGCAACTGGCGGGCGATGCGCAGTTTTTCCTCGATATTCATGCTGTTGCCCGGCGCCTGTTCCCCGTCCCGCAGCGTCGTATCAAAGATTCTGATTATCTGCCGGCCATCATTTTTCACTGCCTTTGCCATTGTCTGTACCCCTTTCCCTGTCATCTGACGATGTTTATTCACCGCATTGATTGTTTCAGCGCACAATAAAAAAACCTCCACCCCATATTTGGGGCAGAGGTTTTGAGCCTTCCGCGGTACCACCCAATTCACCCGATTGCATCCCGGGCCTTCAACGCCTTTAACGCAGGCTCACGACTCTGACTACATATCACCAGAGCGGCTCCAAGGCGAGTTCACCACAATGCTTACCGGTTCGCACCACCCACCGGCTCTCTGAAAAGCATGTAAACGGCTACTACTCCTCTTCATCGCCTTTACAATTTGCGGCATAGTAGAAAATCTAACAACGTAAAGTCAAGAGGTTTTGAATGTTACCGTTATTTCGAGTGTTTGGCCAGGTACGAAGCAACACCCTCTGCGGTCGGCTTCATAGCTTCCTCACCCTGTTTCCAGTTGGCCGGGCAGACTTCGCCGTGGGTCTCAACAAAGTCAAGTGCATCAACCATGCGCAGCGCTTCTTCAACATTGCGGCCCAGCGGCAGGTCGTTGATTACGGAGTGGCGAACAACACCTTTCTTGTCAATCAGGAACAAACCGCGCAGTGCAACAGAACCGCCAAAGAGAATGCCGTATGATTTAGCGATCTCTTTATTCAGGTCTTCTACAAGCGGATACTGGATGCTGCCGATGCCGCCATCTTCAATAGCGGTTTTTTTCCAGGCAAGGTGAGTAAATCTGGAATCAACGGAAACGCCGATAAGTTCGCAGTTCTTTGCCTTGAATTCAGCAACTTTTTTGTTGAAGGCAAGAATTTCAGAAGGGCAGACAAAGGTGAAGTCGAGGGGATAGAAAAAAAGTACAACATATTTCCCTTTCAGTGCCGAAAGGGTAACAGTACCGAAGCTGTTGTCCGGCAGTACTGCATTGGCGGTGAAATCTGGGGCTGGCTGGGTTACGAGAGTTGTAAGACACATGGTACGATCTCCTTTAATTATCAATTTTACTGATTGCTATCTAATACCAGCCAATCTAATGGTTGTCAATAGGATAAAAACGATCTTTTATTGTCTAGCTCTATTTTTTCAATTTATTTCAGATCCAGCAGTTCGTCATCGGCACCCCAAACTACACAACAAACAGCTCTTATTTATTTCTTGGCTTTTAAAACAACCTCTTCCTCAAGAGCCGCTACCAACACCTTTTCATCCGCAATAGATAATGAAGAACGGAGCAGCTTACCGTTGAATTTTTTCAACTCATCCACAACAGCGTCAGAAATTGATTTGTGGACACGAAAGAAAATGGCTGAACTGGCCGGCGCCAAGACATCGGCGACACCTTTGACAAACTCATCTGTAATACCGATATGCTTGAGCACTTTAACCGTCTCTCCCACTGCGGCGCCTATGATCCCCCCGACCAGAAGACCGGCAGGGCCGCCGACAACCATACCAAACAGGCTACCCATGGCAGCGTCGCTCAAAACCAAAAGGTTGCTGTGCTTTATTTTTATGGTTCCATCCGCCTTTCTGACCACAACAACTGCGTCATCAAGGTTGATCTTGTGTATCTGTTGCATTTTTTCCAGATCAAGAAGCACCTCATCCGCACTGAATTCACCCTTGAATCCGACCGTAATCAGCTCGTTCATAACCATACTCCTTGCCGTCGTATTTACATTACCCGCTTCAATTGTCCGGCGTTTCATGGCGGACGTCAACTACATTAATTCTGTATCTGTTTTGAGCAATGTTATTTCACGCAATCAACCAGAATATCTTCTCCATCCAACTGGACAGGGAACGTTACCAGGGTAAAATCCGGGTGCTCGGCGCACCTCCCGTCCGTCAGGCTGAAGCGGTAGCCGTGGCGCGGACATGAGATGTAGCCGTCCTTGACGACCGCTGCGCTCATCGGGCTCCCCTGGTGCGGGCATTCGTTCTCAACGGCGTAGATTTCCCCTTTAATGTTCACCAGTAAAAGTTCCCTGCCGGCAACGGTAATAACCTTTTTCCCGAAATTTGGAACATCACTTATTTTTGCAACCCGCTCCATACCATTCTCCTTTTCGATCCCATGATTAGTTGACCCTACCCGAAAAAAGTCGTCACCGTCAATTCCTCTTGTTCTTCTGCACCATATTTTAGCAGCCTTGGAAAATAATTTTGCGGCAGTCGTGCCTAATAAATAATCAGACCAGGGATATAAATCACCTCTTCCGGGCACCGCCTGGAGGGGCTAAACATCGTAACCATCTGTAATTTTACATTAATTATATATTGGCACACTCTCTGCTGATGAACCTGCGTAAGTACACTTCAGTTGATTAATGCGAGTTTGTTGTGGCCAACAGCAGGTAGCTAGGCGGAACGTGCCGTGATGGGACCAATGAAGTTTTCATCTGCTCATCGTTCAAACTAACATTGAAAAGGAGAGTTCAAAATGAAAAGCATTAAATCGTTGGTAATCGCAGTAGCATTGGTAGCACTTGCCTGTGGTTCCGCAATGGCAACCCCTTCAACACAGATCTGGATCCCATCAACTGATGCAAAAGACTTCAAGAATATCCACATCGATATTGATAACTACGCACGTTTTTCTGCTCCAGGCGATTCGAACACTAACCTGTATAACATCGGCCTTAGCGCTGGAGTTCTGCCGTTCGAAAATTTCAAGTTTGAAATGGGCGTAGACTTTCTCAAACAGGACATTAGAGATTATGACAGCCACCCATTCTATTTGAACGCCAAACTGGCAACCCCCGAAGGCGCCTTTGATATCAAAGAGCTCCCGGCATTTGCAGTCGGTGGCTTTAACTTCGGCAATGCAGACACGACCAAGCAAAACATTATCTACGGACTTGTAGCAAAAACTCTCCCGGTGGTTGGTCGCCTTTCCGTCGGCGCATACAACGGCTCAGAGAAAGCCCTGGGCGTGAAAAGCAACAACGGTATTATGGCCTCCCTGGATCGCAATATGCCGGAAATTTCCGATAAACTCTGGTTGGCTGCTGATTACATGAGCGGTAAAAATATGAACGGCGAAATCAGTGTCGGCGGTTCCTGGACCTTCTCCAAGCAGGTTTCCCTTATCGTAGGCGTCGTATTTTTTAACCCTTTCCAGAGCACTGTCGGCGGAGTTCTCCCCGGTGGTAAACCGGCTCTGACTACCCAGCTCGACATCAGTCTGCCCTAGCTGTTCCTCCTGTGATACGAGGGCGGCGAGGGGTGCCTCTCGCCCTCGTTTTTTTGGGGAGTTAACTACATAAAGTATACGAGGAGGACTGCACAATGAAACTTATCGAAGCAATCATAAAGCCATTCAAACTTGATGAAGTGAAAGATGCCCTTAACGCCATCGGCATCGAGGGGATTACCGTCAGCGAAGTTAAAGGATTCGGTCGCCAGAAAGGGCATACCGAGCTGTACCGCGGTGCAGAATATGTCGTGGACTTCATTCCGAAAATCAAAATGGAAATCGCCGTCAGCGATGATCTGGTAAGCAAGGTTGTCGAAACAATTCAAAATACCGCCAAGACCGGCCGAATCGGTGATGGAAAAATCTTCATCATTTCGCTGGAAGAGGCAGTCAGAATCAGAACTGGCGAAAAAGGCACCGACGCGATCTGACCACAAACATATAAATCACCTGCTACGGAGGAACACCATGAAATTGAAACTGTATCTCGCATCTATTATGCTTGTTATCCTGGCCGGACTGGTTCCGGTCGCCGCAATGGCTGAAGAAAAGAAAGATGCCGCACCGGCAGCGGCTGCCGTAGCTGCTCCCCCGGCCACTGCTCCGGCAGCAGCCGCACCGGCAGATTCCGCAAAACCTGCTGATGCCGCAGCACCGGCTGCCGCAACCGCCGCACCGGCAGCACCACCCGATGTCAAACCGGTTCTAAACACCGGCGACACCGCCTGGATGCTGGTTTCTTCGGCGCTGGTACTGCTGATGATCCCCGGTCTGGCACTGTTCTACGGCGGCATGGTCCGTCAGAAAAACGTTCTCTCAACCTTCATGCACTCGTTTGTTGCCATGGGTATCGTCGGTGTCCAGTGGGCTGTTATCGGCTACTCCCTCTCCTTCGGCCCGGATATGGCTAAAATGGGACTCATCGGCGACTTCAGCAAGTTCATGCTGAACGGTCTGATCATCATGAAGGACGCCGCCAGCGGCACTGTTGATTACGCCCTCTTCCAGAACTTCAGCAAAGAGCCGGGTGCTATCCCTGAACTGGTCTTTGCCATGTACCAGGCGATGTTTGCCATGATCACTGTTGCCCTTATCTCCGGCGCCATGGCAGAACGTGTTAAATTTTCCGCATACTGTGTTTTCGTCCTCCTCTGGACCACACTGGTATATGACCCGCTGGCTCACTGGGTCTGGATGACTGACGGCTGGCTGTTCAAAAAAGGTGCCCTCGATTTTGCCGGCGGTACGGTAGTTCACCTTTCTTCAGGTATCTCGGCCTTGGCCTTCCTGATTTTCCTCGGCAAACGCCACGGCTACCCCACTGAGCGTATGGCACCGCACAATCTGCCGTTGACCCTGCTCGGCGTCGGCCTGCTCTGGTTCGGCTGGTTCGGTTTCAATGCCGGCTCTGCAGTTGTCGGTGTCAACACCTCTGACGCCGCCGGCGGCTTGGCTGGCCTCGCCTTCGCTACCACCACAATCGCTCCTGCAGCAGCCGGGCTTTCCTGGATGATCGCTGAATGGGTCCACTCCGGCAAGCCGAGTGCTCTTGGCTTCGGTTCCGGTGTTGTTGCCGGTCTGGTTGTCATCACCCCCGCAGCCGGTTTTGTACAGCCCGGCGCAGCACTGCTGATGGGAATCATGGCCGGCCTGGTCTGCTACGGCGGCATCCTGCTGAAAGCCAAGTTAAAATATGACGATTCACTTGACGCATTCGGCGTACATGGCATCGGCGGTACCTTCGGTGCCATCATGACCGGCGTATTTGCCACCGTCGGCGCTACCGGCCTGCTGGCAGGTAACTTCAAACAGCTCATGATCCAGCTGATCGCTGTAGTGGCAGCCGGGGCCTACGCCTTTATCGTAACCCTGGTACTCGCCTTCATCCTCGACAAGACCATGGGTCTCCGTGTTGAAAAAGAAGACGAAATCATGGGCCTCGACCAGACGCAGCATTCGGAAAGCGGCTACAATATGTAATCCTGCTGTACCTCTTCACACCTCAGGAAGCCGCCCCATCGTGGGCGGCTTCTTTCTCACCCGGAGCACTCAATGAAAGACTCGACTGCCGAACATAGCGACGAAGCTATTATCAGTGCAGATCTGCTGCTGCAGTTCAGCGTTGTCCGGTTAGGTCTTTGCATGTCGTATTTTCGGTTTTGGCCCTTTGAATTTGCGTGAATTGTGTTTCTTTCGACTTCGTTGCCTCTGTAGCTCCTCTGCTGCTTCATTAGCAATCTGATTGCGCAGTTCGCGTA
>CAINRC010000149.1 GCA_903852495.1 uncultured Geobacteraceae bacterium
AATAATATATATAAATAACCGAATCAAAACACTAATTAGTTTCAATACACATATTGAATGTATTGGTGGTAACAGTCTGAACGCTCAGAAATGCCCCTTTTTTACCCTTAAAGCGGTTACGCCACACATAATCACCGGTCACGATCTGATGCTGGAAGAACAGAACAGCGAGGCATGGATACTCCTCTTAAAAACGAGAGTTTTTGAGAATACTTTTCACAACTCATCCAACTCTCAAAAACAAACACGTTAGGCTTCTCAAAAACAGTTCTTGATATTACTTCTTAAGGTATCGTATGTTACATGAGTTTTGAGAATCAAACGGAGCAAAAAAATGCTTATCGGTTATGACAGGGTTTCAACTCAGGATCAAAATCTTGATCTTCAGATTGACGCATTGAGCAAGGCAGGATGTGAAAAAGTCTTCTTCCTGCATCCAATAATTCTTAACGTCCTTTAAAATCCGTTTTCTGAAGCGTCCCGCATTTCTTCTCGAATTCCTTGCAAAAGCTTTCTGAGGAGTTGCAGCGATTTCTCAAACTTGATACTCTGAAGTGAAACACCCTTGACCATATGCGAGAGCATCCTGAACCCTTGGTCTTCGTCGGTTTCACGGGCCAGAATTTTCTCTATCGTGCTTAGCGTCTCCGTGTTGCCCAACTGCGCTATTTCCCGTCCGAGTAGTCGAACGGAAGCAAACTGGGGATCGAATTCTTCCTCGGTGAGCAAGGGTACGTGGGACTCGTACAGTTTATTCAGGATATCAGTCGATTCGAATTTTTCAAGGATGAAGAGAAGATCAAAGGCATCATGCTCGCGTTTCGGGTAAGCATCGTCCCAGGAGATGATCTTCAGGAGTGCCAGTGCAGGTATCGAAGGAACTAGAATCTCCACAGGCGGTTCATTGCTTAACCGCACGTTCAATGCCGATTGATACGCTTCTTCAAACCCGAGGATACTCATGATCATGTCATGGTTTGGAGGCCAACTGATCCGCTTCGTTTCGTCGCTAATCCCCCCATAGGGCACGATATCTATAAGGGTTGGAAATGAACTGGCACTGAAGCGGTGCGGTAAATTTGTCGGGGAGAAATGTACGCGCTCGATCAAGGTGTCAGTCAGGCGTTTGAATTCTTCCCAACTTGCCACCTCAATGCCAATGTCGATGTCTTCTGTCATTCGAGGAGCGGAAATCCGATGAATATGTTCAAAGATCACGTCGCGAGCGAAAGCCCCCACCACGAAGAAATTTATGTTAAGTTCCTTGGCAACGTCATTGATCTCCCTGAGCACAGATACTTTTTCAGGGTCAATCCTGCCTGAAATATTTATCGATATGTTGTTCATAAATTATTCTTGCGGTTTCCATGGTTCGTTGGTCGCCTATAGCGACAAGGTCAGCATAGATGATTATCGGGTGCACCGTATCACCTTCACCGAAGTCATTGTTCAGCGGCCAGAACCGTTCAAGAATCTCTATATTGCCTTGCGGGTCTTTTATCAGTCTATTAGCGACCACAAACTCTCCGAAACGATGCTTGTCCGCATACAGCGTTACGGTGCCCGGCTTCAGGTATCCGGTCAGTTTCGCTGCGGCAACCTCGCCGCCCCACTGTACGAGGGTGGGATCCAGTGGGCAGTCCTTCCACCACTCCCCATCACCTCGGAATCGACCCATCAACAATTTAGGCTTTACGTAGTCGGGATACGCTGCAATCCAGCGCTCAAAGAGCTTCTTTTTATCACGGAGCTTTTTCCCCTTTTTGCCCATGTCGAATATGAAGCCTTTCTGGATCAGTTCGGTCATGGTGCTTTTCACTGTTCCCAAGGCGACATTCGCCATCTCGGCCAGATCGCGATACGTTTTTTCGACCAGTTCCGGCTGGCACAAAAAGAGATAGATGATCTTCAGGCCCACTCCTTTGAAGAGACGAGTTGTGGGAAGGACGATTTCTTCCTTTTCCAGTTTATTTCCTTGAATGAAAATCAACAGTGGAGGTTGATTGAGAAAGGCGTTTCCGGCCGTGTCGATGAACTGGAT
>CAINRC010000150.1 GCA_903852495.1 uncultured Geobacteraceae bacterium
CTGCGCCACTTTGAGTCCCACCGTTGTAGGTCAGGGTAGTATCGGTAAGCGTCAAACCGGTCATTAATCCACGCAGCAACGGCATGGAGTTTTTTTCATATATGCGCCATACCGCATCAGCGTTGTAATTGGCGTCGATAGTGCTGTTCCAGGCTGTGTAGGTGGAGAGTCTTTTCAGGTCACCCGTGAGCTTGCCCTCGACCGCACCAACGGCATCAAGCGTACCGTCACCGACTCCAGGGATTGTTGTGTTCACCGACTTGTCATAGAAGCTGTTAGCAAGCGTACCGGAGTTCATCCCCGCCAACCCGCCGGCATAAAATTCTCCGGATACCGGCCCACTTGAATACGTATTTGTTATTGTACTGGCGTTACCGTTCTCCCCGACCAGTCCGCCGACAATTTGAGTTCCGGTCACGTTTCCTGTTGCGTAGCTTTCGGTGATTTTACCTTCGTTTAACCCAACCAGGCCGCCGACAGTCCAGACATCTCCCGACCCACCAACATTGCCGGAAGCATAACTTCTGGATATTTCCCCACTCCCGAAGTTATATCCGACCAGACCGCCCTGAGTGCTGCTACCGGTTACAGCCACTTCAGCATGGCTGAAGGTAACGTGCCCGGTATTTTTCCCAACCAAACCACCAACATTATTTAAACCATCCGCCGTACCGGTTGCATATGAGTTGTAGATAGTCCCGGCGTTTATACCGGCAAGGATCCCTAATGTATCGGATTCACCTTCAAGTTCAGAAGTTCGTTTTACCGTGGCATCTACAAGCCCAATATTCCGAACCACTCCTCCACCTGCAATTATGCTAAACAGCCCGATATTCATTTCATCAGGGGGCTTAATGGTGAGTTTTTTTATCGTATGTCCCAGTCCGTCAAAAACACCGTGAAAACCATCGGTACCCCCAGCAATCGGCTGAAAGCCGGCGCCACCAAGCCACGTTACTGTGGCGACGGCATCAATATCGCCGCCGAGGGCATAATTCTCATCCGGCTTAAGACCCTGCAGGTCTTCACCGGGCAAGCTTCCCGGGCTACCCAGGGCGGTTATGACAGTGAAATACTTGGCAGCATTAGCGCCCAATTTAGTACTAAAGTGTGGCCCGGCCGGAAGGTCAACCGGTGCTTTGATGTAATAATCGGCAGTGACTCCATTTATCTCCCCATCAACGCTGCCCTGGCCGTACTCCAGCGCAAGGGTGGCGATGCCCGAACCATGCAGCTTGGCATTGATATTGATGGTGTTATACGCATGAAGAGTCAGCTTATTTGCACTCCATTCAACCTCATCATTTACATTCACATCACCCGCACTGCTTTGAATGAATACATCACCTCCAGTGGCCGGACTGAGGGCAGCAGTAAGTGCAGTACCGGTCATATCACCGCCGGTGGGAGCAATGGTAAAATCTACCGGGTCAATCAACCATGTACCGCTTTTACCCAGAGGAGCCGAAGTAGTGATTTTGGCCCCATCGGCAACCTTAACGTGGGCTGCACTGGTTTCCACAAAGCCACCGTCGCCGCCATTTGGAGCACTGGCATCAAGTGTACCCCCGACGAGAACGGTGCCTGAAGTCATGCCCCCAAGCAGAATTATCTGCCCCTTTTCTCCGGTAGCCAGGGTCTGCGCCCGTACAATACCGTTGGTATTAACGACGCTCCCCAACAGTTCGTCAGCCGCCTGGGCGGTCATTACCACCATGCCACCGTCTGCCTCTATCACACCGCTGTTGGCTACCTGCGCCTGATAGGCCCCCTTATTCACCTTGATCGCCATCAGACCGTTCGGATCAAAACCGAGGGTCACCCCGTCTCCGGCAGCCAGACCGGTTGTTCCTTTTGTTGTTATGATGGTGCCGGCGTTCTCGACACGGCTGCCCAGCAACGCCACAAAACCGCCGCTGATGCGCCCCTGGTTTACGACCGAACCGGCAGAACCATCTTTAAAGAATAAGGTTCCTCACACAAATCTGTGCAAAGTAGTAGGCATGGCCAGATCTCCCATGCAGTGATACAAGTTGAGAATAAAGTTCTTTGCTGTTCTGAATCCGTAAGCCCTGTGACTGATAAC
>CAINRC010000151.1 GCA_903852495.1 uncultured Geobacteraceae bacterium
CCGCTAGGAGTCTGTCGGACTTGAAATCTTGACTGAATTGACCCTCCCTTCAATTTTCCACCATCTGGAGAACTCGAACGGTCAATACCTTCCGTTTTGCCAATTAAAGTGTCTTTGTTCTGTTTCAGCACACTTTTGGATGCCTGTTTTTAAAATTTCAGGGTTGTTTTAACTGTTTATTAAGCAATTGTTAATGCATGCATCCTTTTTATGTTGTACGCCATGCAGGCAAGGTTCCATTCGCCCGTTGCAGCTTCTTTGCCGCGTAGCATAAAGCCCCGGAATCCCATGACCGCTTTTATGATTCCGAATACCGGCTCTGAAGTTACCTTGCGGAGTGCATAGACGGCCTTACCTGCTGTGGTTTTTAGCCGGTGTTTCATTGTGGCCACTGAATCAGCATCATTGGGTAGTGGCGGCGGCTCCTTGAAACGATCCCACGGCGATTGGTTGTGACTTTGTCGATCGACTGCAATGTATGGCGTTAACTTGGCAGCTTCACAGGCGTTGACGTTAGTTTCACTGAAATAGCCGCTGTCGGCAAGAAATTCTGTGGCGGTGCCGAGTTCCTCGGGTAAAGCGGCCAGGTTTTTCAGGGTTGGTTCCAGTTCCTGCCTGTCGTTGGCCTGCTGGGTTATATGGGCAGCTACGATCAGCTTCGACACCGTATCAACGGCAGCTTGTGCATTATAACACTGCTCAAAGCCGCCGCTTGAAACCGGCATGATCCGGGACTCTTCATCGGTCAGATTAACTTGATCTTTGGGCGTCGGACCAGGTGTCGGGGGCTTGGGTTCCTTGCCCCTCGCTTTTTTGCCGGTTTCTTCGGACTTTTTTGCCCGTGCAGCGACCTTTTCCTCATATGCTGCCTGCTCACGAGTGTGGCGCTCAGCAGCGCGGCGCTCGATCGCGGTCTTGGCTGCAGCTATGATAGAAAGACGCTCTTCACGACGTTCAAGTTCTTCGGGGATGCTCATGCCATCGGGAATATCAACTTTATCAGCAGCTGCGGCTTTACTGAGAAGTTCCGCTACTTCTGATTTGAGCTGCATTTCCAGCTTAGAGGCGTGCTCATAACTCAAGGCCTTGTGCTTGGACGCATTTGCTTTGACCTTAGTGCCATCAAGGCTAACACTGCCTAATTTCAGTAGTTTTGCTTGATGGGCGATCAACAGTATCTGGACAAAGAGGCCAGAGAGTTCTTTCAGAAAACGCTTCCTAAATGTTGCGATAGTATCGTGATCGGGATGTGTGTTTGCTGCAATGTAACGGAACGCCACCGAGTCGTACGTGCTTCGTTCCAGTTTGCGGCTGGAGAAAACACCAGTGGCATACCCATAAAACAAAAGTGTAAGCAACATCGACGGGTTGTAAGGCTGCGAACCTCGGCCGGCATACGATACTTTCAAAGAACGAAGGTCAAGTTGATCAACAACATCTACCACGAAGCGAGCCAGATGGCCTTTGGGCAACCAGTCCTGCACTGAAGGTGGCAGGAGATAAAGTGTTTCTCGGTCAACTTCGATAAACGTGGGCTTCATGTAGATCTCCATTATCTAACCGACTGATATTATGGAGGAAATATACATGATAGTGGGTAAAAGCGCAAGCACTAATATTGCTTTTAACTCAACAATATCAGGCTGTTATAGCGATAGGTACAGCCAAGCGACATCAGGCTATTCAAAGCATCTTTAATGTCCTTAAAACAAAAATTTGGAAGTCACTTTTTGCTAAACTGATAAGTCCGACAGACTCCTAGCTCCCCCTCTTATTTTAAGAGGGGGTTGGGGGGAGTTATGAGGTTCTGACTTATGAGCTTCTTAAAGAACGATCCAGCTTCAAAAGATCGGCGCCGGGAATTGCGTCGCAACCAGACCGATGCTGAAAAGGTACTATGGGCACGGGTGCGTAACAAACAGTTTTTCGGACTGAAATTTTTCCGCCAATTCAGTGTGGGGCCGTATATCCTTGACTTCTACTGTCCGGAGAAGCAACTGGCCGTTGAACTGGACGGTGGCCAGCATAATCTGCCGGAGGGCAAGGAATATGACGCCGAACGCACGGCGTATCTGTATTCACATGGAATAAATGTGGTGCGTTTTTGGAATAATGAGGTGCTGTGCGAGCTGGATGGAGTTTTGGAGAGGCTAACCCAAAAGGCTAACCCCTCCCAGCCTCCCCTTAAATAAGGGGAGGGGACCGTTTTGGACTTTTGCAAGAGCCATCCATTACTAAACGGAAAAAGCGGCGTACATCACCTTGTAAAACTGTAGCTTATAGGCTAATATATGTCCACACAAGCATTTGCACACGAGATTGACTATTACAAGACCGAAAACGGCACTGCGCCTTTTAAAGAATGACAGGAGGCACTTCGGGACGTAAACGGACGGGCAAAGATTCGTGTCCGGATCGACCGTGCCCGCCTGGGAAACTTTGGCGGCCACAAACATCTTATGAAGGCGTCTGGGAGTTACGGATTGACTACGGGCCGGGGTATCGCATTTATTTCGCCAAAGAAGAGAGCCGGCTTATCCTGCTTCTTATAGGCGGCGACAAGGGCAGCCAGAAACGGGACATCGCGCAGGCCACCAGTTACCTGCAAGACCACAGAAGGAGAAACTAGCATGGCACACGTGACCGAGTATCAAAAAGACCTGATTGAGGCGTTGAAAGATCCCGCTGAAGCGGCGGCATATCTGAACGCTGCTCTTGAAGAAGGAGACCGTGCGACCTTTCTGTTGGCGTTACGCAACGTTGCCGAGGCCAATGGTGGCATGGCAGCAGTAGCGGACAAAGCGCACCTTAATCGCGAAAGCCTGTACCGCACATTGTCACGTCGGGGAAACCCGGAAATTAGTACTCTGTTCAACCTGCTACATGGGGTTGGGCTGCGACTGAAGATCACTCCAGAACCGACTGCAGCATAGGGTTGGTGGCTGGAATGGAAGGGTTGGCAAAATAATATGGGAAGTGTCCGTTTTCTATGGATCGGAAGCCGAGTTGAATCCAGGTAGATGCTCCGGCTAACCCCTCCCAGCCTCCCCTTAAATAAGGGGAGGGGCTAAAGGCTCGCGGCACCAAAATCCACTGCAATGCCCAGATGACTTCCCGCTATATCAAAAAACTGTGAGCTGAACGCCTCCGGCAACCGGATGCTGGAACTGCAAGAGCACCATATCGCCGAGGCCATACAGTACCGGAGTCTGGACCGGAAGCCGTCGTAGCCCTACGTTGTTCTGGTGTCTTTTGGCGTGTTTTCTGCTATAAGAAGCGCGGCGGACGTGGCAATATCGGAGCCGGGGACATGACAAAACGGCCCCACGTTGAAGAGTCGCAGTAATGCAAAGGGTGTCACCAATGAAAATTGTCATTGCACCGGATTCCTATAAAGAAAGCCTGACAGCCCTTGAAGTGGCCACCGAGATTGAGGCCGGTTTTCGAGAAGTATTTCCCGATGCCGACTATATCAAGCTACCCATGGCCGATGGCGGTGAAGGTACTGTGGCTGCTATGGTTGCAGCCACCGGCGGCACGCTGGTAGAAGTTGAAGTAACCGGCCCGTTAGGTGAAAAGGTTACCGCGTACTACGGCCTGACCGGGGATGGAAAAACAGCGATAATCGAAATGGCGGCGGCCAGCGGCCTGGCGCTGGTTGCTCCGGCTCTGCGCAATCCCATGAATACAACCTCCTACGGGACCGGCGAACTGATACGGGCGGCATTACACGCCGGCATCAACCATCTGATTATCGGTATCGGCGGCAGTGCAACAAACGATGGCGGAGCCGGGATGCTCCAGGCGCTGGGTGTTGCATTACTGGACGGAGCAGGTCTGGAAATCGGCTTTGGTGGCGGTCAGTTGGCACACCTTGACCGAATCGATATACGTACTATGGACCCGCGATTGCGGCAGTGCAGAATTGAAGCCGCCTGTGACGTTACCAACCCTTTAACCGGATCCAGGGGCGCCAGTGCCGTATTCGGCCCGCAAAAAGGAGCGACACCGGAGATGGTGGCACAACTGGATGCAAATTTATGCCGCTATGCCGGGTTGATCAGCCGCGATCTTGGCGTTCAGGTGGAACTGGTGCCGGGTGCGGGAGCGGCCGGAGGAATGGGCGCAGCTTTACTGGCTTTTTTAGGCGCACAGTTACGCCCCGGCATCGACATTGTTATGGAAGCGGTGGGACTGGAGGAGTATGTGAAAGATGCCGATCTGGTGATTACCGGTGAAGGATGCATTGACAGCCAGACGATCAACGGCAAAACGCCTATCGGTGTCGCTCGAATGGCGAAACGGTTCGGCAAACCGGTTATCGGCATTGCGGGCTGCCTGGCAGGTGATGCTGCTGTAGTTCATAGCCACGGAATTGATGCTGTGTTCAGCGTGCTCAGCCAGACTTGTACCGTAGATGAAGCCCTGACCAATGCCGCCGTAAATGTCCGAATTGCTTCACGGAATATTGCCGCCACTCTGAAGTTTGCCGGTGAAATGCAAAAGGGTCTACTATGATTACCGCACTGAAGTTTTCAGCTCAACTCTTCCTGCTGTGGGTTATCTATTTCCTCAGCGCCTGGGTGATAAAAACATTCCATCTGCCACTGCCCGGCGGTGTGCTGGGGATGCTGATCCTGTTTGCCCTGCTGTTAAGCGGCGTCATCAAAGAAGAATGGCTGACCACCGCAACATTCCCGCTCCTCAGACATCTTTCCTTTTTTTTCATACCGATTGCAGTCGAGCTTATGGAATGGGGTGATCTGTTCCGGCAGAAGGGGCACCTGCTGTTCCTGCCGCTGGTGGTCAGCCTGTTGGTCGCCTTACTGACAACCGGCGGCATTGTTCAGCTCCTTACCGCATCAAGCCGTAAAGACGGGGGGCACTGACATGAACAGCCCGATCATGACCGCCTTTACGATACTGCTTACGGTCGTCCTGTATATCATCAGTCGAAAAATCTGGATAAAGACACAAAATGCCCTGCTGACGCCGCTGCTGCTCAGCACAGCAGGCATCATCCTCATCCTGCACTATTCAGGAATCACCTTTGAACAGTACAAACCGGGCAAACAGATTATGACCTTTCTGCTCGGGCCGGCGACTGTCGGACTGGCGCTGCCCCTGTACCTGAACCGGCATATTCTGCGGTCATCGTTTTTTCCCATACTGATCGGCATTGTCTGCGGTGCCGTATCCACCCTGACGGTTGCGGTGCTGCTGGCCAAGGTGAGCGGACTTGAGGCCCTGATCGTGGCGTCAATAGCACCCAAGTCAGTCACCACCCCCATAGCGATCGAAATTGCTCAGATAGTCGGTGGTGATCCGGCCATTACCGTGGCTTTTGTGGTCTTCACCGGAACACTCGGTTCCATGATCGGAGCAAGCGTTCTTACGCTCTGCAAAATTACTAATCCTGTTGCACGAGGGCTTGCCATGGGGGTGACGGCCCACGGCCAGGGTACTGCCACAATACTGCAAGAGGGGCAGACTCAGGGGGCAATGGCCGGTGTGGCGATGGCATTAACGGCAATTATCACCTCATTCATTGCCCCGTTGTTCATCCCCTGGCTGTTGGGGTGACGGCAGCGGGAGTCTGGAGCGGAAACCGAGACCTTCCTACCTGGGGTAAACCCAACTTTCGTGTAACCAGGTATCAAATCATCGAGGCTGATGCCCGAATCTTAACTTTTTACTGAAAGTTAAGATTCGCCGGAAGTCGACCTTTTTAAGCTGCGCTTATTGTGGTATTGGATCGTCTGTATCTCTGCGCTTCACAGAATAAAATGTTCCGTTTGGGAAGATCACCGGCCCCCCGCGCACGCGCGCGGGGGGCCGGTGAATAACAAGTTGAACAAGGAGTAGAAAAAGATATGCAAAGGCAGATTAAGCGATTACATGAACTGGTCAGATTTGTCTCTGACATTGGGAAAAAGAGTCAGAATCTTCTCGTTTTCAGAGGCGAAAAAAGAGATTACGGGGTTTCTGCTCTCGTTCCCCTTGTATATCGTGACGGATATATTAAGAAAGAAGATGTCATTTACAGAGAAAGCCAAAGGTTTAACGACGCCGAGTTTAGTTCTGACCAAGGAGTTTTTGATCGGCTGAGCCGGATACAACATTATACCGCTCCAACAAGGCTTATTGATGTAAGTGAAGATTTGCTAAGTTCGATATATTTCGCCATCGGCGAAAAAGATATTCCAAGCGATACTGAAAATGCAATTGTATATATATTTGAAATCAATAACGAATTGATAAAATATTATGACTCTGACACGGTAACTGTAGTTTCAAATCTTGCAAAGATGCCACTCCGTAATACTAATGACAAATCGAAAGAAGCATTACTTAGAGACGCAACGCTATACTTCAAAGATATTAATAAATTCAATGATACCGAGAGCGCTAAATTTCTGCTGCATGAAATTAAGCATGACAAACCTCAGTTCTCTAGAATTATCAATCCCCAACATCTAACATCAGTACAATTCGTGCTGCCAAAGTTGACAAGTAATCGTATTAGATCTCAAAAAGGTGCTTTTTTATTATTTGGACTTTGTCCTGACAATTTTGATCAACCAATTAAGCTTTTGAAAAATGGAAACCTCAACAATAAAATCAAAAAAGTGGAACACCCCGTTTTGAAAATACACAAAGCAATTTTGCCAAATTCTTGCATCGAAAATATGCAAAAAGAATTACTTAGCATGGGAATAAAAAAATCATTTATTTACCCTGAGATTGACAAGGTGTCTGAGTTCCTGAAAAAACTATACAAATAAAAAATGGCAATTAACACTCGGGTAACCCATAGTGAATAGTTGTGCTGCCGACCGGAACCATTTCACGACAAGAAAGGAACACTCACATATGAACTCAATTGATAAACATGATCAGCTTCTACGGGAGATGGTATTGGAGGGAAAATGTTAAAAACAACAAAGGTAATCTCGTTAGCTATTGTCCTGATATTATGTGTAATTTTAGGTGGTTGCCAGGACAATAAAAAATATCTGAGTGATACAAAGCAAACGTTTGACCTGATAAAGGAAAATACTTCTTTATGTTATGAATTGTTAGAACAATATTCTGTGATAGCTGAAACCAGTGTTTTTAAATATGCTGCAAATAATTTTTCAAAAGAAAAATTTGAAGATTGGTTTTTCAAAGTCTACGTATCTATTTATGGAGAAAACACAGATAAGTTTAACAAGCTAGAATCAAAATCATTAGAAGAAAGTATGGCTAAACTACGTAATCCACCCAGGAAATATGAAAATACTTATAATAAAATGTTGGAACTTTATGGAGCGTACACGAAAATTCAGCGAGTTGCGGTGAATAAAAGAGGCTCTGAACTTCAGGGCGGTTTCAGAAACATTAATCAAACAATGGATGAAATAATTACATTAAAAAAACAACTAGAAGTTATGGTCGGTGATAAAAAATGAGGTGACAAAGGCAACGACGGGAACACAAAATTATCAACTAGCGGCAGCACCGGTCAGCGGGGAAAAGCCCCCGCAGAGCCGGTGTGCCTTATCACGTTGGAGGAGAACCAAAAGGAGTCATGAACGGATCCCCCATACATGAATGTTGGGTTTACCTCTACCTTGAAAAGGCGGCATAAAGCCGCCTTTTCGCAATTGATATGTATGGGTTCGGTTACTTCACTTTCTTCATGTCGTTTCCGCAGCGTTACCCTTTCAGCTTCAGGGCGATGCGTGCGACATGCGTTCCCTGGTAGCACGCTCCGGCCAGTTCGTTGCCACTCGGCATCCGCTCTCCCTGGCCGCCGGTGATGGTGGTTGCGCCGTAGGGTGATCCGCCGGTTACCTCGGCAATATCCATTTGTCCTGCAAAACCGTAGGGGAGACCGACCACCACCATGCCGTGATGCAGCAGGGTGGTGTGAAAGCTGAGGAGCGTTGCCTCCTGACCGCCATGCTGGGTAGCGGAGCTGGCAAAAACGCTGCCCGGCTTGCCGGTCAGCGCACCTTTCATCCAGAGACCCCCGGTTGAATCCAGAAACTGGCGCATCTGCCCGCACATAGCGCCAAAGCGGGTCGGTGTGCCGAAGATCAGCGCATCTGCTCCGGCCAGATCCTCCAGTGTGGCCACCGGAATATGGGCCATACTTTTCTGGGCGTCCAGCGCTCCCATCATTCCCAGAACTTCGTCAGAAAGGGTCTCCGGTACGCGGGTGATCACCGCCTCGCACCCGGCGACCTGGCGAACACCTTCCGCCACCGCTTCGGCCATCTTGTAGATGTGACCATACATACTGTACTGAACGATTACTATTTTGCACATACGCTGCTCCTCCTCGTCATTATTCCGGATAATAAAATTCGATGTCATATAGCTTAATATCAAACTATTCTATTCCGGGCGAGCTGTCAACCATATTTTTCAGGTATCCGGCACGCCACGCTGAGCAATGATCCGGACCGTTTACCCGGAGATGAACAGGTACTTCATGGTACCGGAAACTATAAACAGCTTGACTTGTAACCGTCAGTGCACTTACACTTCGCACCTAGTAAAGGGGAGTAGCTATCAACCGGAGACAAGGTTGATCCCGCGTCCGTCAACACAGTCTAACGACTCGGGCCGGGAACGATATATCGCAAGCAAGACCTTTATCCAATGCGTATTCGCCGTGGGTAAAGGTCTTTTTTATTTCCCCCGGAAAAAATAAGGAGGTAGTACCGATGGAATGGCTCGTTGACCCGCAGGTCTGGATGGCACTGGTGACACTGAGTGCGCTTGAAATCGTGCTCGGGATTGACAACATAATATTTATCTCCATTCAGGCCGGCAAGCTCCCGGTACATCAGCAGGAGAAGGCCAGGCTGGTCGGCCTCGGCCTGGCGATGCTTATCCGCATAGCGCTGCTCTTTTCGCTGACCTGGCTGATGGGGCTTACGGCACCGCTGTTTACCCTGATGGGTAACGAAATCTCCGGTCGGGACCTGATCCTCATCTCCGGCGGCCTGTTTCTGCTCTGGAAAAGTACCATGGAAATTCACGGGAAGCTTGAAGGTGAGGAGGAAATTTCATCGGATCGTGTGGGAACAACGTTCGGTGCAGCAATTATCCAAATCCTCCTGCTGGACATAGTTTTTTCCCTCGATTCGATCATTACCGCACTGGGCATGGCCAGCCAGTTGGCCGTAATGGTTGCAGCGGTTGTGATTGCCGTCGGGTTCATGATGCTGTTTTCCGGTAAAATAAGTGCCTTTGTGGAACGGCACCCGACCATCAAGATGCTGGCGCTGAGTTTTCTGCTCCTGATCGGCGTGGCACTGATCGGAGACGGCCTCGATATGCACATACCCAAGGGGTATATCTATTTTGCCATGGCCTTCTCGGTGATGGTGGAAATGCTTAACCTGAAACTGAGGCGAAGTACGCCGGTCAAACTGCATCAGCCACACCTGGAACATTCCGCAGAATAGCTGACAGGGAGTAAACTAAAATGCAGCAGACTGTACTGAAAACACTGACTCAGGCAAAACGCTTTGTTGTGACGGTCGTCGGGTTCACCATTCTGGCCGCCGGGATAGCCATGATCGTGCTGCCGGGCCCGGCGATCGTCGTGATTCCGGCCGGGTTGGCGCTTCTTGCTACTGAATACGTCTGGGCCCGCCGGTTTCTTAGTATGGCAAAAGAGCGCATTGAGCGCATGAAAAGAGGAAAAAACGGGACGGATCAGCAGTGACGTTCTGCGCAACCGGATCATATTTAACGATAATGCTCCCGGGTTGCCGTCAAGTCTGGTATCATCCTGGCGCGTGAAGCCTCTGTGCAGTCCCGCACCATAAAGGAGAAATGACCTATGAAAGTTCTGGTAGATTTGTGCATTGTCCCGATCGGAGTCGGTGTGTCCCTCTCCACGTATATCGCGGCGTGCGAAGAAGTGCTGAGCGGCGCCGGGCTGAAAACCTCGCTGCACTCCTACGGGACCAATATCGAAGGTGAATGGGATGATGTGTTCGCAGCAATCAAATGCTGCCATGAAAAAGTTCACGCCATGGGGGCGCCGCGCATTACCACCACGGTCAAGCTGGGAACGCGCACCGACAGGAACCAGACCATGGAAGACAAGGTCAACAGCGTCACGAGTAAGCTGGCTGCCGCTACGACTAAATGAGACGATCGATGCCAAAAAAACTACGTACCCTGTTGCTCTCCCTCCTGCTGCCCTGTCTGGTCGGCTGCAGCGCAAAAGATTATCGCACGGCAAGCCGTGAATCGTCCGGCATGGCCCCTGACCCGGTTATAACCAGAGAGGCGGTTCTTCAGGTTTACGGGGCTTCCGCCTGGGGGTGGCGCGGCTGGTTTGCCATCCATACCTGGATTGCAGCCAAGCATGCCAACGAGGAATCATATACGGTCTATGAGGTTATCGGCTGGCGGATGAAACGAGGGCTGCCGCTCGTCCGGATCGAAAAAGACATCCCCGACCGCTTCTGGTTCGGTGAGCGCCCCCGGCTCATCAAGGAATTCAGGGGAGCGGAGACGGATAAACTTATCACGGCGGTAGATCAGGCGGCGAACAGCTACCCCTGGCCCACTACCTACACGGCATATCCCGGACCGAACAGCAATACCTTCACCGCCTGGATCGCCCGGCAGGTTCCGGAACTCGGCCTGGACCTCCCCTTCTCAGCCATCGGCAGCGGCTATGCGACATCGAACAACCGGTGAACAGTACCGACAAGAGTATCCTAACGGAATCAGGAAAGGTGCACCTCACCATGACCAAAGCTGACAATACGGAGCCGACCTGCAGGATCTGGATCGATGCCGATGCCTGCCCCCGCGTGATCAAGGAAATAATTTTCCGCGCATCCGAACGACTCAACCTGCCGGTGCTGCTGGTGGCCAACAAAAGCCTGGCCAAGCACTCCACCGCGCTGATCGAAGCCATTGTGGTCCCCGACGGTTTTGATGTGGCGGATGACTACATCGCCGAGCATGCGGCACCGGAAGATCTGGTGATTACCGCCGACATTCCTCTGGCAGCCAGGATTGTTGCCAAGGGGGGCATTGCCCTGGACCCGCGCGGCGAACTGTACACGGAGGAAAATGTCGGCGAACGGCTTTCCATGCGTGACCTGATGATGGAACTCCGCTCCGAGGGCTTTGCCCAGGGGGGGCCGGGACAGTTCAGTCTCACCGACCGGCAGCGCTTTGCCTCCTCCCTGGACCGGATGCTCACGCAGATGCTGCGTGGAAAACGGCCGGCATAACCATGGCCCTTCCTTCAACCATATACCGGACCACGGTCCAGCTGGCCGACATCGACCGGAGTATATACGAAACACTTCAGACGACCGTTGCCCGGCATCCCTCCGAAACCGAGGAGCGGCTGATTGCGCGGCTGCTGGCCCTGGCACTGTTCTACGAGCCGGATCTCGGCTTCACCAAGGGGATAAGCGCGACGGACGAACCGGATCTCTGGCTGAAAGGGGCGGATGGCAGGGTACAGCTCTGGGTTGAGGTCGGGCTGCCGGATGCGGAGCGTATCATCAAAGCGGCCCGCCATGCGGAACGGGTGGCGCTGCTGGCGTGCGGCAGAACCCTCCCGCTCTGGGAACGGAACCAGCTGACCAGGCTTGCCGCTGTTGCCAATCTGACGGTGCTGACCCTGGATCAGGAATTCATCACCCGGCTGGTATCATTGCTGGAGCGCGTCGTCACCTGGGACCTCACAATTACCGAAGGGACCGTGTATCTGCAGGCAGCAGGAGAATCACTGGCAACACCACTACTGACGAGAACGGGACACCGATGAAAAAAGCTCCCAGAAGTACTTCACTGAACGCTCTGGAAGCTGAAATTGCCGTCACGGCGCTCCGCACTTCCGGCAACTTCCAGCTCCTCCGTAAAATAAACCTGCAGGACGACACCCGCCTGAGCGGCAGAACCGTCCCCGAACCACGGGTCGCCCTCTGCATTGATACGGAGACAACCGGCCTGGACCATGCCGGTGACACGGTCATTGAAACCGGCATCGTCGCCTTTGAATACGATCCGGTCACTGCTGAAATCACCAGAGTCGTGGGGCGCTATTCCGGCTTCGAAGATCCGGGGCGGCCGATTTCCGCCGAAATAACGGAGATTACCGGCATCACCGATGACATGGTGCGCGGTCACTCCTTTGACGATGAACAGGTAAACCGCCTGGCCAGTCAAGCATCACTGGTGATCGCCCACAATGCCGGCTTTGACCGCCCGTTTGTGGAAGCACGCTTTCCGGCATTTGCAGCGCTCCCCTGGGCCTGCACCGTCAGCCAGATCAACTGGCAGGGGGAGAGAATCGGTACCCGGGTTCTGGAATACCTGCTCTTCAAGTTCGGCTGGTTCATCAACGCCCACCGGGCGCTGGATGATGCCGAAGGGGTGCTGGGGATTCTTCTGGAAAATCTTCCGGTGAGCAAAACCCCGGTCTTCAAGGCGCTGCTGGAGAGCTGCGGGGAGGAAACCGCGAAGATCTATGCCGTTGGCGCGCCGTTTGATGCCAAGGAAATCCTGAAACAGCGGGGCTACCGCTGGAATGACGGCTCTCAAGGGGGGGGCAAGGCGTGGTGGACCAGTGTGCCGGTCTCCCGTGAAGCGGAAGAGCTCGCCTGGCTCTCCCGTGACGTCTATTCCGGCGGTTCAACCGACAGAGTGGAAATCAGCAGGGTCAACGCCCGCGACCGCTTCTCGGTCAGGGAACGCTGAACAGGCGGGGGGATAACGTACATGAACATCAGCTCTCTTCTTATTCATCTCCACAACAACGTCGATGCCTTTACGCTCAAACTGCGTCATCTGGAGCTTATTCGCGCAAGTCTTCCGGATGTGCGTATTACCGTCGCTGAGGGAAACCGCGATTTCATGGAAAAACTTCCCGAAGCGGACTGTGCGCTGGTGTGGGTATTTAAAGCGGAATGGTACAGCAGCGCTCCGCTGCTGAAGGCACTGTTTACTCCCGCCGCAGGACATGACTGGGTTGCACAGGACCGGTCCGGCCGGGTGCGGACGTTTTATGGCCGTTTCCATGGCCGCATCATGCGTGAAAGCCTCCTCTCCATGATGCTGTATTTCAACCGGCGCATGGGAAAGTCCCGCGATGATCAGCAGAACCGCTCCTGGGGACGTCTGCAGTATAGCGGCTGTACATCGCTCTTCAGCCAGAGGGTGCTGATTGTCGGTTTCGGGGCGCTGGGGCGGTCAATGGCTGAACTGCTGAGTGCCTTTGGTGCCCGGGTTATCGGGGTTAAGCGTGATGTGACGGAGATAGGAGAAAATCCTGCTGTTGATACCATGATCACCTTCGACCGGATGGAAGAGGAACTCCCCCATGCTGATCACGTGGTGCTGCTCCTGCCGGGCGGCGCGGCCACCGACGGTATTTTCACTGCACGGCACTTCAGTGCCATGAAGCCGGGTGCACACCTGTATAACCTGGGACGCGGCAATTGCTACCGGGAGGAAGATCTGATCGGCGCTCTTACCGATGGCCCTCTTGGCGGAGCCGGTCTGGACGTCTTTGCCGAAGAGCCGCTCCCCCCAACCTCACCCCTCTGGAGAGAACCAAACATTCTGATCACACCGCATTCCAGCGCCATCAGCCGCGAGTATATCGATCTCTTCATTCAGGAGTGGCTTGAGACGCTCCGGGGGCTATGAGCTGTCCTGATTGTCGGGAGCACTCCTGCCTCCTGGCCGGGCCGCAGCATGATATATAATGGGAATTTGATCAGGTAAGGACTATAGTGCTGTTCCGGACCGACCGGATGGTTTTGTGGCGTTATTCAGAGGGTTCACAGGCGGTTTACTCAGGAGGTCTTAAATGAAGATGATCCGTGTGATGGCGATGCTGGCTGGTTTGTTTCTCTGTGGTTTCCTTGCAGGCTGCGGTTCACAATCGGCTCAGGACAGTGATGCGACTGCGGTAAAAGCGGATCTGCGCATTACATCGGTTCATCTCGCAGCTTCAGAAGCTATTGCCGGCAAAACTGTGTCCATTCCGATCATCATAGAATCATCTGCTGAACTGAGTAATGTGCCGATCGCCTTTTCTGTTGTCGATAAACAGGAATACGATGCAAAGAACGGGGAGGGCACTGTTCCCTCTCATTACCAGATTGTCTCCACCCAGATTGAAAAAATCTCCACAGGCGCACAGTCCTACCTGATTCCGGTGCGGTTGCCGGTCAAGCTGCGTCCCTTTGACAGCAGCTCGGTTGAGATGATTCAGTCAAAAGAGTACTACCTGATTGCCGCCATTGATCCGAGCGGATCCAGGTCTGACATCACCCAGAACAAGAAAAACCAGGTTGCCAGCCAGTCGCTCAGTTTTCAGTTGAAGGCGGAATATATGACGACCGCATCCATAGACAAGGAAGCGGGGTACATGGTCCTGCAGAAGGAAGAGTACGGAAAATGGAAAAGCGGTGATATCACGCATGATATTCCGTTCAGCACGGTAGCGGAAAATTTCCCCACGCCGTCCATGTACTTCAATTACATAACCGAAGATGAATTTTCTTTCCGCCGCTACCTGCGTGCCTATCTGATCGCGCCGGACGGAAAATATGTCGGGCTGAACCTGCCGGATATCCGGGAGCACCAGTTCGACTTTAACGGGACCTATTTCCGGTATGTGGATGAGACCGGCGTTGATACGGAAAAACATCCCGGATACCGGACCTTCAAAACCGAGGATTATCAGAAAGGGGGAAACCGCAACGTCAGAGACGCCATCGAGCGTACGGTTTCATTCCCCTTTGACTACCCGCTTACCGGTACCCATACCAAATTCATCACTGACTACATTTCCCCTGCGAACAAAACGGCAAAATTCAGAATAATGTACATCGTCAACGGTTTGGCGAACGGCGGGGTGTATACCGGATTTCCGGAGGACTACAGCAGCTTCACCGGCACCGGCACCGACCCGGATCACCCGAATGTGGCGGTAGCCGACCTTACGGTCGTGTACAACGAACCGGTTATTAACTCCGTAAGCGAAACCCAGAACTTCGGCAACTCACTGGTTGGCGCAACCTACTCAAACAGTCATGAAACCACCACCAGCTTTCTGGACCCGCTGAATAAAAAAGGGCTGAAGCTGGAAGCGGCCGGTTTGGGTGCTCTTGATCTTAAACTGTTCGGCATCAAGCTTCCGGCTCTGTCAATGACCAACAAAATGTACAACGAAACGAAAGAGACCGGTGCCAGAACATCCCGCTCCGATGGCAAGATAGAATCAATGGGGATGGTTATCGCCAGTTGGCGGCCAAACAATGACGAGATCGCTCTCCACTATTCCACCTCTGTTTCAAAAGGGATTGAGAAGTCACTGTCGATAAATTTTGTCATTGTGGTCGTGCCGGTCACCATAGCGGTTGTGGGCGAAGGCTCTGTCACCGGCACGGTTGATATACTGGTTGAGGTTCCGGTCGTCAATCCGCCATTACCGAGCTATACCGTTGCTCTGACGGTCAAGGGGATGGTTGATACCCTATTCAAGGGGGGGATCGGCAACAGCTGGTTCAATGTCGGCGCATACGGCCAACTGGACATTATTTCCGCAAGCCTTGTCCCCCGGGTGAAACTCTCCCCCATCACCGAAAATAACGTGCCGGTGCGCTACGGCAAGGTTTTGTACGGGATAGACGCTATGGCCCGTGCGCTTGACGGGGAAACCGGTTTTCAGGGGACCTTTCCCAGGATCAAGTGGTGCTGGGGCTTCATACCGTGCGACATTGAATCGTATACGATGAAATACCCGATTTTTGAATGGAAAGGGGTCTGTATCTATGGTGCCAACTCGTCGGGTACCTGCGACCTGCGCACCATTATTGAAAAGGAGATTCTGTTTTGAACAGTGGCAAGAGTGGGCGAAAATTATCGGCCAGAATGATTGCGGGGGTTCTGACTCTGGTCGGAATCAGTGCCGTAATTCTGGTTCTGGTAAAGCCGCCGCACCCGACGTTCACATGGCTGGCCGGTGAAGAAAAGATGTACTCTTTCAGCATCGACACAACTGTAAACCAGAAACAGAGCGTTCCGGGAATGCCTGGCGGAGAAACCAAAGCACTGTTGACCGGGGTGCTGAACATGAAGGTGTTTTCGGTTACGCCGGATGTGGTACGGCTCGGTTTTCAGGCATCGGACATTCACTATCTGCAAGCGGGGCAGGAAAGCCCGGATTTTGCCCGGTTGTACGGCTCTTTTTTTATGGCTGAGTTTGATCGCCATGGCAAGCCGCTCCGTTTTATTGTCAATAACAGTGTCGCCCGGGATGAAGAACAGATACTGACCGCCCTGGTGCGAACGTTTCAGGCCGTGGTGCATCCCCCATTCTTCGGCCGCACCTGGACGGTGGAAGAGGATGATGCAAACGGTACGTTTACTGCGGACTACCGTGTTACCGGCTCACACACGTTCACAAAAAAACGGGTGAAATATACCAGCGTGAAAGCAAAGGCCGGAGGTGCGGCCTCAATGAAACCGGACATCGGCAATTCTCACTGGCGAATCGCAGTCAGCAACAGTTCCAGCTGGCTTTCGTCGGCCGAAATACAGGAACAACTGTCATTTTCGGTTGAAGGAGGGATGCTCGGTTTCTCGTCCGGAGTCCAGGCATCTCTGAAGACGGTGCCGTTGGCACCGGACAGAAATTTGGATCTATACCGGACTGTTTCGTTTGACGAGGGGATGAAAAATCTGCTGACCGGCAGCAAAAAAGAGCTTCCGTTTTGGAAAGAGCATGAACGCCGGGCCATTGCCGAAGCATATGCCAACGTCCGGCTTGAGGACTTGCTGATGCTCTTCAGGGGGCTGAAGGATGATGCCCGGATAAATTATGACAGCAAGCAGGCGCTTCAAAATCTGCTGAGCATCCACCCCGATGAGGCTCTACGCATACCGGCGCTGCTCAAATCCTCCGCGTACGGTACAAGCGCTAAAACCGCCCTGATGACCGTACTGGCTCTGGACGGTTCTCCCCAGTCACAACGTGCTCTGCTGATGATCTCCACTGATCGTGCTCAGGATCAGCAATACCGGATCGGGGCACTGGCGTCATTCGGTATGCTGGAGAGCAGGCCGGTGACACAGGAAACAGTAACCGCACTGGAAGCTTTTTATCGTGTACAGGGGGGGGATATTAATGAGCGGATTGTTGCTAACGCCGCGCTGCTGGCTCTGGGGCAACTCTCCAGCGTACAGGCGCCACTTGATGATCCGGAGGTCAAACGCAGGGTCGAGGCGGCAAAAGGCACAATTGGAATCGAGTTGAAAACTGTTTCAGGAATGGAGGACAAAAGCCGGGTAAGCTCCATATTCTACGCCGCCGGAAACAGCCGCGCTCCGGAGTTTGTCCCCGCGTTGCGTGAGTATCTGGGTAACAGTGACCCAATGCTGCGAAGTTATGCCGCTGAGGCACTTAAATATATGCCGGGCGAAGCGGCCACCGCTGCTTTGAAGCAGCAGCTCACCGCTGAACCGGTTGACAGTGTGAAGCGCTCGATCATGGAAAGTATGACCGAGCGCCCGTTTGATTCGGGCGTCATGGCGCAGATTGCCAACGATCTTTCAGGCAGGGCATCAAGCGACCTGCGTGGCGCCATGCTCACGTACCTTGTTGAAAAACGTGCAGATATTCCTGATTATAAAGAGCGGCTGAAAAAAGTTCTGGAATTCGAAACCAGCGATACGAACAGAAGGCTGATTTACCGCGCCCTGTATACTGACCGGTATAAATAGTTTCCGAATCGTCAGCAGATGGCGGGGACTGCGGAACCATCAGGCCTGCTCAGGGGAAAGCATCGCGTCCGAGTCGTCATTGCTTTCACTTCCCAGCCACCACTCCAGCTTGGCAAGCAGATCGGCCAGCAGGAGTGGTTTCGGGAGATGGTCATCCATCCCGGCGGCGAGGCAGTTGTCCCGATCCTGTTTCATGGCATTTCCGGTGAGCGCAATGATCGGGATGTCATGGCGCCGTACAGCAGAAGAGGGGTCACGGATCACGGCGGTAACTTCGTAACCGTTCATATCCGGCATCATGCAGTCCATCAGCACCAGCGAGTAATCGTCCCGCTCCAGTGCCTGCAGCGCCTCCCGGCCATTACAGGCCACATCCACCAAGTAGCCAAAATTCTTCAGCAGGTTCGGCACTATTTTCTGGGCGTTCGGGTCATCCTCGGTTAGCAGGATTCGGATGGAGATGGAATTCTCTCTCCGTATGCCCGCGGGGTTGAGGTGGCTTTGGCGTGCATGGTCGCATTCCAAAACCGGAATATCGCCGGGGAGTACATCAGATACGTCAGCCGTCCGTTTGGTCATCACCGCCGTAAACCAGAAGGTAGAACCCTCCCCTTCGGTGCTTTCTACGCCGATACTTCCCCCCATCAGCTCTGAAAGCCGTTTGCAGATTGAAAGCCCCAGGCCGGTCCCGCCGTATTTACGTGTGGTGGTCCTGTCCTCTTGGGTAAAAGGCTCAAACAGCTGCCCCAGTTTATCAGCAGCAATGCCGATGCCGTTATCCCGCACCAGAAAGCGGAGCGTAATGGAACGTAAATCTTCCGTCACTTTCTCGACATTCAGCGATACGGTGCCTTTTGAGGAAAACTTGACGGCGTTGCTGATCAGGTTGGAAATAATCTGGCGCAGTCGCCAAGAATCGCCGGCCAGGGTGGTATGCACCCCGGGGGCAATGGTTGAGGCAAGGCGGACGCCTTTTTCCTGTGCCCGAAGGTCGAAGAGGGTGGTGGTGTCTGCAACCAGTTGCTGCAGGACAAAATCTGAGGTGTCCAGTTCCATCCTGTCCGCTTCGATTTTCGAGAGATCAAGAATATCGTTAAGCAGATGCACCAGTTCAGTGCCGGAATTAATGGCTATCTCCGCATACGTGCGCTGATCCGGAGTAAGTCCGGTATGTTGCAGCAGTTCAATGGCGCCGATAATACCATTCATCGGGGTCCGGATTTCATGGCTCATGGTTGCCAGAAACTGACTTTTGGCTCTGGTGGCCGCTTCGGCAGCGTTTTTGGCCTGGAGCAGCTCATCCTCCAGCAGTTTACTCGCCGTTATATCCTGGAGCATCCAGATGGATCCTTCTTCGCAATCTGTCATATTAACGGCTTTACCGGCCAGGTCACACCAGATCCGGGTGCCATTCATCGTTTTCAGTTCGACTCTTGTAGTGTAGGTCCCGCCACTGTCAAGTACCGTGTATGCTTCACTTCCCACCTGTTTGTATGTTGCCTCATCTGTATAAAACCGAGAGACATCTATGTCTTTGGCAGAGGTATGAGCGCAGCCGAACATCTCTTCAAAGGCGGGATTGATAAAGCGTACTGACCGTTGCCTGAGAAAACAGAAGGCAATCGGCATGGTGTTGACAATACTCCGCAGGTCCGTTTCAAACTGCATGGCTCGCTGCGCCTGCGTTTCCATCTCATGCATAAGGGATTTGTTGATATGCCGTGCCGTACGCAATTTTTCTTCCAGTTCGCGGGGCCTTTCGTCGGCAGAATCGTTGCGGGATGAGCGGAGTCCTGAAAGCCATAGTGCACTTGCAGCAAAGAGGCAGCCGAAGAGGAAATTCATATCAGGGAGGAGTGGAAGATTGAAATAGCGCCCGGCAAGGCAGACGGCAACCAGGAGAAGAAAGAGCGGGTAACGATAATTATCAGCCACGGTCAGACACCGTTGCACGGCAAGCCTGGCTGGATGTCCGGTCGGGGGGGGGGGGGGGGGGGGGTTTGGCGGTGGGCATAA
>CAINRC010000152.1 GCA_903852495.1 uncultured Geobacteraceae bacterium
CATCGCTCGAGGCGATATGTTACAGAAAGTGCCGGTTGAGTTGCAGGAACGTGGCGATGAGATTGGGCACATGGCAAAATCGCTTAATGCAATGGCCAGGCAGTTAGGTTCCATGATCAGAGATGTTGTCATTGGCGTCAGTGAGCTCACCTCTTCATCGAACGAACTCGCTGCCGTTTCGAAACAACTTTCGATAGTAGCCCAGGACACTGCTGAAAAATCGGGGATGGCAACTGCAGCCGCCGGAGAGATGAGCGTCAATATCCAATCTGTTTCAGAAGCTATGAGGCACTCATCGAGCAATGTCAACATGGTTACAGCCTCAACTGAGGGAATGATAGCCACGATAGATGAAATAGCCCAGAGTGCCGAAAAAGCCCGTTCCATTTCCGAGGGAGCGGTCAAACAGTCTCGTCTTACCTCTGATAAAATGGCTTCTCTCGGTGAGTCAGCAGTGAAAATCGGTAAGGTGACCGAAACCATTACGGAGATCTCAGAACAGACCAACCTGCTTGCTCTTAACGCCACCATTGAAGCGGCACGAGCAGGGGAGGCCGGTAAGGGATTTGCCGTTGTCGCCAACGAGATCAAGGAACTGGCCAAGCAGACCGCAGTAGCCACTGTGAATATAAAAGATCAGATCAGCGAGATGCAGGCAACAACATCAACAACGGTTGAAGACATCGAAAAGATTTCTTTGGTGATCGTTGAAATTAATAACGTTATCAATGGGATAGCTACCGCCGTAGAAAAACAGTCGGCCGCCTCCAGCGAGATTTCCAATAATATATCCCAAGCGTCTCAAGGAATTGATGATGTCAACGATAACGTGGCGCAGAGCATGATAGCTATCGCCGATATTACAAGCGAGATTGCAGAAATTAATCAGCAGTCGACTCAGGTGAAAGATGGCAGCAGTCAAGTTCAATTAAGCGCCCAAGGACTTGCCGATCTGGCTGTCCGACTTGATAATCTCGTGAAAAAATTTGAGGTTTGATCGGAATTGAGGTGTTCTGGAACGCGGCTCGTGGTGCACTTTTACATTGCCATTAACACCCTTACCATCTGCAACCAGCCTTCAACCGTCTGGCCGCAACCGTCCGCGAGAGTGTGGAGATGAACCGGATTTATCAGCTTCTGAGAGTGATACATGTTTTTGAGATAGATTAACCGCAAATTCCGCTGTCGGCTTGGGAATTGACTCAGGCATCGATTGCAATGTCGCCTTCCTGGGCGCCTTTAATTGGCAACACCACAGTGAAGGTCGCGCCTTCCCCGGGCCGGCTTTCTATCCGGATTTCTCCGTTGTGTTTCTTGATGATGCCGTGGCAGATCGACAAGCCCAGGCCGGTTCCCTTGACATCGGGTTTCGTGGTGAAAAACGGCCGAAAGATATGTTCCATTTCCGAAGGTTTAATGCCGACGCCGGTATCTTGAATGGCCACCGCCACTCTGTCTCGCTCTTGCCTGGTGCTGATCGTAATCACCCCGCCGCGCGTATGGCAGGCATCGGCTGCATTGGTCAGCAAATTTAAGAACACCTGTTTGATTTGGTCCGGAACCGCCAGGATAAGCGGTAGATTCTCCGCATAGTTTTGCACCACGGAAATCCGCCTGCTATTAAAAACACTTTTTTGCAAAATCAGGATGGAGTTGAGCGAATCGTGCACATCCATAACTGTATTCCTGCCCAGAGAGGGTCGGTTAAAATCCTGGAGACTGTGGATCAAATGCTTAATCCGGTCACCTTCAACAAGTGCTGCTTCCATCAATTTTCGGTCCTCGTCATCCACGATCGCCCGTTTTGTCACCCCTTTCAGAATAGACATAATACCCTGCAGCGGATTATTGATTTCATGGGCGATAGAAGCAGACAATTTACCGATCGCGGAGAGTTTTTCAGCATGCAGATACTGTTCCCTGGTTTCCTGCAGTTCCTGGGTCCGTTCTTCCACCCTCACTTCAAGTTCTGCATTGAGGGCCTGAAGTTTCTCATCCGTCCGAAATTTGGCCACTGCCACAGATAGGTAGCCCGCGAGCCGCTCCCACAGAGTAATGGTTTCAATGCTAAATCGTCCTTTGCTCCGGTCGTTCAACTGGAGAAGCCCCATGCAATCTGTGCCAAGTTGCAATGGGATCAGCGCTACCGATTCATATCCCTCGCCATTACAACGATTACGGGTGCGGGCCTGCCGGTCCGTCTCGGAGGTCGAGGCGAGCAGTTCGGTTGTGCAGTTGCTCCAGAAGCTTCCCTGTGCGGTGAAAAAGGTTTGGAA
>CAINRC010000153.1 GCA_903852495.1 uncultured Geobacteraceae bacterium
ACAAGGCCAAGGTTATCAGTCACAGGGCTTACGGATTCAGAACAGCAAAGAACTTTATTCTCAACTTGTATCACTGCATGGGAGATCTGGCCATGCCTACTACTTTGCACAGATTTGTGTGAGGAACCAAAAATTATAACGAGGAACAGCTTGCTCATAAAACATTACATTCTTTCAGAAAGAATTTTACGTCGTGGTTTATACAGGCTAAAGGACTCATGACTGTACCCAACTTATCAATACTACAAGGTATTATAGGGCACTTTGAAAATGCTGAAATTTCTTTTTTTAGCCAATTCGTTAATGACGCTGCTCTGACGATTAATACTTATGGTGGCGGGTAACTGGCGCACCAAGTACGGCGGCATGGAAGTTTCGGCCCCTCGCTATTGCAAGTGGGTAGCCTGTTGATAATCAGTGACTGAACATGTTAAACATAGAACCATTATGAGAGATACCGACCTTTTCCAACTGGCCCTTGGCTTGTCATCACCGTGGCAGGTTTCATCATCTGAATTTAACCTTGAACAAAAACGTCTTGATATCAAGATCGATTTCCCCAGAGGTAGTACCTTTTGTTGTCCTGAATGCGATCTGGCTGAACTGAAAGCATATGACACCGTAGAGAAGACCTGGCGGCATTTGAACTTTTTTCAGCATGAAGCCTATCTGACAGCCAGAGTTCCCAGAGTAGATTGCCCACAGTGTGGAGTTCACCTGATTGCCCAAATTCCCTGGGCCCGACGTGACAGCGGATTTACTCTCTTGTTTGAGGCCATGATCATGACCTTGGTGAAATCCATGCCGGTTAAATCAGTTGCTTCGTTTGTTGGCGAGTATGACACCCGCATTTGGCGCATCCTCCATCATTACGTTGATCAAGGTCGGGACCAGGCCGACCACTCTAAGGTTACACATGTCGGTGTAGATGAAACATCCAGCAAGCGAGGTCACAATTATGTGAGCCTTTTTGTTGACCTTAAAGAAGCTCAAATCCTCTTTGCCACTGAAGGCAAGGACGCTTCAACGGTTAAACGTTTTCAGCAGGATCTGGTCGCCCATAAAGGAGATCCAGATTCAATTTCAGAATTCTGTAGCGACATGTCACCAGCGTTCATAAAAGGTGTCTCAGATAGTTTTCCGAAAGCCCATCTGACCTTTGACAAGTTTCACATTATGAAAATCATCAATGAGGCTGTTGATGAAGTTCGCCGACAGGAACAGAAGGAACGCCCAGAACTGGCTAAAACCCGCTATATCTGGCTAAAGAACAAAAACAACTTAAAGAAAACACAAATTGAGACACTGGAAAATCTCCAGGTCAAAAAGCTCAATTTAAAAACCAGCCGTGCCTATCACATCCGGATGAACTTCCAGGATTTTTTCACCCAACCGATAGAGACAGCCGAAACGTTTCTTAACAAATGGTATTTCTGGGCTACTCACAGCAGGCTGCAGCCAATTAAAGAGGCCGCCTATACAATCAAAAGGCACTGGAGCGGAGTGCTTCGTTGGTTTCACTCCAGAATCAATAACGGCATGCTGGAAGGCTTCAACAGCCTGGTGCAATCAGCTAAAGCCAGAGCAAGAGGATACCGTACCAATAGAAATCTCATCGCCATGATTTATCTGATTGGCGGAAAATTTAAGTTTGGGTTACCCACGTAGAACAGCGAGCAGCCGAAGTTTCCGACGCCAAGCGCCTGAAGGTGCTTGAGGACGAGAACAAGAAGCTGAAGCAGATGCTAGCCGACACGATGCTTGAAAACAGAGCTATCAAGGACGTTCTTTCAAAAAAGTGGTAACGCCTGCTGCCCGCCGAAACATCGTAATCCTTCTCAAAGAAGGGTTTCAGTTCAGCGAGAGACAGGCCTGCGTAATTGTCGGGCTGTGCCGGAGCAGTTGTCGGTACCAGGCGAAACCTAAAAACGATGCTGAAATCAGATCTCGGTTGCGTGAGTTGGCTGAACAACGCCGCAAGTTTGGGGCACCCCGCCTGCATACTCTACTGCGTCGGGAAGGCCACCTGATTAACCACAAGCGCACCGAACGCCTTTACCGCGAAGAAGGTCTCTCGCTGCGCCTAAAAAAACGCAAGAAGCGCATCAGCCGCCTCAGGGTGGTCATGGACAAGCCGGAGCGAATCAATCAGCACTGGTCCATGGATTTCGTCTCCGACAGTCTTTTCAGCAACAGGCGCTTCCGGGTATTAACTGTTGTCGATGATTTTAGCCGAGAATGCCCGGTACTTGAGGTTGATCATTCACTGACAGGAAAACGAGTAACCAGGGTACTTGAGCGAATCGCACTGACACGTGGTCTGCCAGAAGCAATTACAGTCGACAACGGGCCAGAGTTCATCAGCAAGGCGCTTGATCTTTGGGCCTTTGAGAATAGCGTCAAGCTCAGATTCATTCAGCCGGGAAAGCCGACACAGAACGCATTCATCGAAAGCTTTAACGGTAAATTCCGTGATGAATGCCTGAACGACAACGTTTTCGTCAATTTGCGCAGCGCCCAGAAAATCATTGAAACTTGGCGACTAGATTATAATTCCGAAAGGCCGCACAGTTCACTGAATGGACTGGCACCAACTGAGTTTGCAAGAACATTTGAAAAAGAACAAAAGACCGAAAAACCTAAGTTAAAACTGGTACTAGTGAAGGGGTAAGGTCAGTCACCTGAAAGGTACCTGAAAGCAAAACACCTATTTAGCCATAAAGAGCTAAATAGGTGTTTTTATTGGTCGGTGCGACAAGATTTGAACTTGCGACCACTAGACCCCCAGTCTAAAGCTCAACTATATAACAACCTAAAATATAAAGCTATATTAGCTTTTTGAGTTAGTTTAATTAGACGATCAATTTTCTTGTTTCATGGACCAATTTATGTTTTGGCTCAGCGTGAATCAGCGTTGTCCGGTTAGGTTATTGCAGTGTTCTTTGAATATAAAAAGTTAAAAAATCGCCGCCAGTCTGCATTTTTTTCTTGACATTGGTGGAAAAGTCGGGAGTCCGCCCTCGTAACT
>CAINRC010000154.1 GCA_903852495.1 uncultured Geobacteraceae bacterium
GTTAACATCGTTGCCGGTCGTGGCGGCTCCCGCCGTTCTCCAGGCAACGCTGCTGCGGATATTGAAACCTCCATCAGCAAACCAGGTTGCACCAAGACCGACACCGGTGAGGTTACGGGTATTGTCTGGTGCAAGCGGTGTGTCGTGTATGACCGTATATCCGAAGCCGTCAGGATGCGGTATTCGTCGGTATGACTATGCCCGGCAAGAGTCAGAGAAACCGTGCCTGGATAGTTTGACAGGATGTTCAGAAACCGCGACTGATAAGCTGGCCACCACATCATCGTGGCGGTTGAAATTGGAACACCGGCATTATTCACAGAATTGAGCGTTGAAGTTATATCTACGCCGGGTGGCGCATGCATCAGGAGCAGCACTTTTTTCCCCGAGACTTTAGCTGAAGCAAGCCTTGCATCAAGCCAGTCAAGTTCAGTGGCTACCGCGCTGTCGTTAGTGCCTTGAACAGGATAGAAGAGAGTGGTGCACAGGATTGTGTTGAGCCCGATCACCATCACATTTGTTCCAGGCGGCTCCGCCGAATAATATCCGCCCCTCGTGAAAGTGTTAAGAAACTCCTGGCGATCAGCGGATCCGTTTAAAAACGCCGTATAAAAAAGTTCCGCGCTGTTTAGCAGAAAACTGTTATCAGGACTCATACTGCTATCCAGAATATTCGGTCCATAGCCGGAGTAAGAGTCGCTGTTGCCCACGGCAAACATGACTGGGATGTCGCCGGTAGACTCCCTGATCTGCCCCATGACGAAGGCAAGCGTTTTGTCGGTAAAGGCCTTCATGGCGGCAACATCTGCAAGGTTCCGAGGGCTTGTGGTGCCATTAACGTTCGTATAAAAAATTTGCGGGATGCCATGCCCGAGAAGGTCGCCGGTAAAAATAACCAGCGGACTTGCTCCCGAATTTTGTTTTATGCTTGAGAGAGCAAGCATAAGCAATGGATAGTTGCTGTCTTTGCCCCATGCGGCTGGTGCTGTTATGCTGGATGTCTTGAAAATACGCGCCCACTCGCCATAGTCATTGGCGACCAGCTGCGGAAACAGAGCTGAATCATAAAAGGGGGAGAAATGTATATCCGAGAAAACCACCACCTGGCGGTTGGCAATTACAGCCGTTTTCTCACTACTGCACCCGAGGGTCACACAGAGATGTAACGAAAGCAGAAAAAATATACTGCGGGTTATCTTTGACATTCGTAATCCCCTTTATTGACCTATTATTTCCAAGTCGTCGTAGGCATCAAAATAGTCACGATAGAATGCGGTGGCTTTCCATGCCGGCCTGCTTCCGCTCCGGTAATGAGAAACGTCATAAGAAGATATGTTACTGTGAATAAAAAGGAAGTATTTCGTTTCATTTCTGTTCTCCTTATTCACAGTTTTTCAGCTTGATTGTGTGTCCCTGCTTCTTATTTCTGACAGTCAGCCCATCCAGTGGTTACCTTGCCGTCGATTATATCTTTTTTAAGCTGCTCTATCTCGCTCTTGAGCGCGGCAGGTATCCTGTCTTGAAAGTCATGGTACGGAGCGATGCCGACGCCGCTATTCTTCAGTGTGCCCGTATACGTGCCCCCCATGAAGGCCGTGTTCACGACAGTCTTGATGACGTCGTAACATGCCTTGTCGCTGTTCTTCAGAATGCTGGTAAGGTAGATTTCCTTGTAGTCGGGGGTGGATATGTACTGATCGCTATCCACCCCGATCATCATCTTTGCGCGATCCTTGATGGCAGATGCAGCACCAATGCCGGTTGTGCCGGCCAATGGGACGATAATATCGGCACCTTCATCCATCAGTTGGTTGGCGAAGAGTCGGCCTTTTTCGAGACTCACAAAGGTTTCAGTGAAGCGCCCGGCCCCACAGGCAGAGGATGCCGGGTCTGTCTTCCAACCGATGAACTGGACGTTCGTGCCTTTCTGGCTGTTATAGTGCTGAACACCCTTCTCCATGCCGACCATGAAGATCGTCACGGGCGGTATCTGCATCCCGCCAAAAGTCCCCACCTTGCCGGTCTCGCTCATTCCGGCAGCCAGATACCCGGCCAGAAAGGCCGCCTCGTCGCTTTTGAAAGTCATCCCCATGACATTCGGCAGTACCGGATCATACGCATAATCCACGATGGCAAACTTACGGTCGGGATTAGCCTCAGCAGCCGCTCTGGTGGCATCGGCCTGCGGAAAACCAACGCTGATAATCAGCTCATAGTTCTGATCCAGGAACCTTCTGGTATTCAGTTCATAGTCGGCCGGTACTTGTGATTCGAGATAAGCACCCCGTATGCCCATATCATTCCGGGCATCCTCAACACCTTTCCATGCTGTAGCGTTGAAAGAGCGGTCACCGATTCCGCCGGTATCTGCTACCAGACCGACTTTAACAGAGTACTCAGGCTTTACCGAGTCGCCGCCGCATCCGGCAAGGAGTGTTACGGTGATGAGAATAATTAACATTGTGACAAAAGTATTCCTGCACATTTTTATCTTTTCCTCCTCTGGTTTTCAGTCTGATGCTGCACACCCGCCCCAGATACTAACATATCTGCATACTCGGGTAGCCAAGAAGCTGAAATCGCGTAGTCCTGCCATGTCGAATCCGCGACTGACGTCATCCCGGCGACTACTGACAATGGTACTCAAATGTGGCATCTGTGGTGCAAA
>CAINRC010000155.1 GCA_903852495.1 uncultured Geobacteraceae bacterium
GAATCGATGGTAACCGACATGTGCCTGATCAATGCGGTGGCATCAGTTGACGCCTTCTCCAGATACTCCTCATCCAGTTTATTCATCTTGCGTGCAGACAGCAGGTTCTGAAAAATAACGCCAACTGTGGCCAGCGGTTGACGCCACTGATGGGCGATGGCGCCGATCATCTCTCCCATATCGGCCTGTTTTGAACGCTGGATCAAAAGACGCTCATTGACGAGGCGGCGTTTTATTTCGTCACGAACCCTCTGCGCTAAATTTTCGTTCAAGGAATGCAACTCAGACTCCATCTGTTTATCTTTGGTTATATCCTGAGTTGTTCCATATACTTTTATGACCTTACCCTGCTTGTCAGTTACTACTTTACCGGTACCACGATGCCACATCATACGACCGTCCGGAAGCAGGACTCTCGCATCATGTTGCCAGCCGGCGCCAGACTCAAGAGCTGCACGAAAATAGCGTTCAACTTCCTGTGCATCATCGGGATGAAACATGGTGACGGCTTCCGAGATATGAGGTGGCCCTGCCACAGGGTCCCTGTTTGTTAATTCATACATTTGGCTAGAATAGCTGAGATTGCCGGTTTCCGGATCAAATTCCCAATCACCGATTCGAGCAACCGACTGCGCCTCCTGCAGCCTTCGTTCGCTCCGTTTCAGCAACTCTCCGGTATATCTCAGCTCATCGCGCCGCTTGGACTCAATTGTTAAAAGCAGTGCCAGGAGAAGGGTAAAGACGAGAATGCCGATTAAGGTGAGCACCAGCAGATTCATCCGTTCCCGAACAGCATCCTTCAGATCGTCATTAGAGAAGCCGGTTACTACGACCAGTGGCAATGCCCCCACCTTCTTGTACACAAACAGGCGGCGCATATTGTCAAACTGACTGGTGTTCTCGTAACGACCGGCGGGTGCCTGTTTTAATTTCTCCCAAAGCGGTGACGTTACCTGATCGGACCAGTGTTCTGTAGCGAGCTCCGGCACACGAGCCCTCAATTTTCTATCCAAAATGCCTATCAGTGAAACAAACCCATCTGACCGCACCATAAGTTTACGGTAATAGCGGGTGAACGATTCAGGCGTTACGGTGGCAAGCACCACGCCGCCGAAGCTCCCGTCCGGTTTGTTAATGCGGCGCGAGATACGGAAGTGAGGTTTGCCGGTGACACGCCCCGGCTCCACCTCGGAAATGAATATTTGGTCCGCGTCAGTTGCCAGATGGAATTTGAAATATTCCCGGTCGGTAACGCTCCGGGCCAGGGATATCGTGTCATGGGTTATGACAATCTTCCCGCCTGGTCCAACCAGGTAGACGTTGTCGATGACCGACCGGTCAAAGCCGAGTGTGTTAATAAAGGATTCTGTCGCTTTAGTGGAGCGTGTTTTCAGATAGTAACCGCGTACCGACCGAAGAATCGTATCGACCTGGCCGGAAATCTGGATCGTATGATCCACCAGGGCATCGTTGACCAGTTCCACGTTGTGAATCAAGCGTGACTTCTCCACATCCCTGAGGCTGACGTACCCGACCCCAAGTATGCTGACGACACTGACGACAAGTACGGTTACAGCACTCCAGAGCAGGAGCAGCTTGTTGCGGAAGTATTCAATGAAACCGGACCGTTTACTCGCATCAGGATCAACCGTTACCTCACTTTTTCTGAGGCTGTTGACCTCCAACCACATCACACAGACCGTCATCAACGACATGATGACTATATATCCGAATACCGTCAGCCACTCGGTGGGATTGGAGCCACGCAAATCAGGGGGGGGAGGAGTTGCAAGTAGAAGTATCACGAAACGCGCCGCCATCCAGAAGACAAGTGCCGAAAAGAGGAACGTCATGGCCCAGACCGGCGCGCTCCCCTCACGCTTTCGTGCGGTGCGTCCAAGCAGGATGGGCGTGCGAATATTGATGACCACCGTAGCCAGCGAGAACAGAATAGCCCGGTACTGACCTTTAGGCTCGATCAAGCCCCAGTACCAGAAGGCCGGTATTGCCAGCAGAACCACTCCCCACCCCCAAGGGTCCAAACGCCACCTGCGACCCCCGCAATAGGCAGAGAAACCTGAGTAAAGGATTGTACCGACCGAAAGCAGGAGGGTGTTGGCAACAATGACGGTTGGCCAGGTCGGCCGGGCGGGACTGATTCCTGAGATAGAGAAACCGATGGAGAGGATAAAGATGCTGAGGGCCCAACTGCGGATAACCAGAGTGCCGGGCTGAAATCGGGCAAATATCAGCAGTATCAGGCAGAGGCAGAGGCTCAGTCCGGCGGCAACGCTGTAAAATGTCAGGGTTACGGGGAGGTCTGAAATGACGGGGCTCCTGAAATAATTATTACGAAACTAAACCTGTGCATCACGTTGATTCACCGGAGAGATATCCGTAAATTGACAGATTGTCAATTATTCCCGTGGCAAGCGGACTCTGTCCCCATCCACTATATTCTGAACGTTTGAGTACAAGCAGAATCTTCAGACACATTTACGATTCTATCCGGAGTCGAAACTATATTTTCAGTTAGTGTATCATCTCAGTGGAGCAGTTGTGTAACCGGCTATGATGCGGCGACTGCATGATTGCCGCCACTGAAGGATTGCTTGCGGTTACTCGGCAATATGCTATTCTAGCCCCATGTCTGATTCGGCCATCACACTCCATATTCTGGAGTCTCTCCGGAATCCCGCCGCGTACCCGGTTCCAACCGGGACGGTTGAACTTATCCAGACCCATGTTTCCTGGCTGTTCCTCACCGATACCCACGTATTTAAAATGAAAAAACCGGTTAATTTCGGTTTCCTCGATTTCTCAACTCTCGAACTCCGCCATTTTTACTGCCACGAAGAACTTCGCCTTAATCGCCGACTTTGTCCGGATATGTATGAGCGGGTCATCCCGCTGCGAGCCGCTGGCGGGGGCGCTTCTTTTGTCGGTGAGGGTGCGGTGATAGACTATGCCGTTATGATGAAGCGGCTGCCCGCCGACGGAATGCTTGACCGACTTGTTGACAGCGGCAAAATCACAGTGGCAGAAATTCTGGCTGTTGCGCGTGAAATTAGCCGCTTCCATGCAGCGGCGCTCACCTCCCCGTATATTACTGAATTCGGCGCTCCGGCCCGGATTCAGGCAAACTGGGACGAAAATTTCGAGCAGTCGCTGCAGTTCAGCGGCTCCACCCTGCCGCCGGGTATGAGTTCGATTATCCGCCGGTATGTTGAGACGTTTATGGCTTCACACCATGATCTTTTTGCTGAGCGGATTGAACGGGGCTTCATCCGCGAATGTGACGGAGACATTCACCTCGGCAACATCTGTCTGGTGAACTCAACTCCGTATATCTTCGACTGCATTGAATTTAACGAGCGGTTCCGCTATTCCGATACGGCTGCGGATATCGCATTCCTGCTGATGGATCTTGATTTTCACCACCGCCCCGACCTGGCTGACGCGGCGCTGTCCACCTATGTCGATGCTTCCGGCGATACAGCTCTTGCCCGACTAATCACGTTTTACAAGGTGTATCGCGCGTTCGTGCGCGGCAAAGTGGAAAGCCTCTGTTTGCTTGACACCGGCATCGGCCCGGAAGAACGTGCCGCCGCCGTAACGCGCGCCACCCGTTACTTCCGCCTGGCTCAGGGTTACTGCGTACGAAGCAGCCTCCCCCCTACCCTGTTCATTACCTGCGGCACTATGGGATGCGGCAAAAGTTCTCTGGCAGGCCGGATTGCCGGGGAACTTGGCATTGCGGTGCACAACTCGGATGTTGTCCGTAAGGAACTGGCCGGCCTGCCGCCGGAACGTGCGGATCGTGCTTCTTTCGGTGAGGGGCTGTATGCAGAGGAAATGAGCCGTTCCACCTACCGCCGGTTGGAGCAGTTGGCCGCCATGGCGCTTGATTCAGGCCGTTCCGTCATAATCGACGCCAGCTTCAGCAGTGCCGCCGCTCGGGCCATTTTTGCCCGGCTGGCTGCGTCACGTTCTGCGGCTTTTGTTATTTTATTTGTTCAGTGCGATTATGATGAGCAGCTGAGAAGATTGCGCCAGCGCACGTTACGTGGCAATTCCGTTTCCGATGGCAGGGCAGAGTTGCTGGATCAGCAGATACTGAAATTTGAATGTCCGCAGGATTCGGAAGGTATCATCATTCCGTTTTCCGCAGGGGAAGCAACAGATCAAACAATAAATTCACTGTACGAAAGGCTCTGCGCGCCATGAAAGGCTTGCTTGCACAAATCATCCGACGGCTGCAGCTGCGTGAATCGTGGGTGATTTTTTTCATTCTCGGTATCATCATGATGACGTTTCCCTTTATGCACATTTTTAATCAGCCGATACTGCTGCTCGGATACCCGCTGCTGTTTCTGTATCTTGTCGTCGGCTGGGTTATCTCAATTATCGTAATCTACCTTTTCATGATTGCCAGCCGCACCAACGGTGGTTCGGCAACCGAGAAGGACGAGCCATGAACGGCGTCATTTCATCGGTAGCGACGGTTTCTATCGTCTATGCGGTGCTTATTTTTCTGGTTGCACTGTACGCCCACCAGCGGAAGGACAAGAAGCGGAGTATCATCAGCAACCCGGTGGTTTATGCCCTTTCACTGGGAGTGTACTGCACGACCTGGACGTTTTTCGGCAGTATAGGTAAGGCGGCGACAACCGGCATTGATTTTCTGATGATTTACCTCGGTCCCTCGTTAACTGCTTTTTCCTGGCTTTTTCTGTTGCGTCGCATCATCAGGATAAGTAAAGAACACAACATCACATCCATCGCCGATTTCATCAGTCAGCGCTATGGAAAGTCCCCCTGGCTCGGCGCGCTCGTCACCCTCATCTCCCTTCTCGGCATCATGCCCTATATTGCACTTCAGCTGAAAGCCGTATCCACCAGTTTCAATCTCCTCAGTGGTACCCAGGCAAGCGCCACCGGGTTTGTCACCGTTGGTTCCGGTGCCGATATTCCGACCGGCTTGATTCTGGCGCTGGTTCTGGCCCTGTTCAGCATCATTTTCGGGGCCAGGAGGCTGGTTTCATCGGAACGCCATGAAGGGCTGATTGCCGCTGTGGCATTTGAATCGCTGGTTAAGCTGGTCGCTCTGCTTGCCGTCGGCCTGTTCGTCACCTATGGACTTTTCGACGGCTTTACCGATATCTTCACACGACTCAACAACAGCGATCCGGAACGTTTTGCACAGCTGTTCACCTTTGACACCTCAGGCACCAATCCGGACTATATCTCCACGTTCACACTGCTGTTTCTGTCCATGAGTGCAATCATGCTCCTGCCGCGACAGTTTCACGTCATGGTTATTGAAAATTCCGACGAGCGTCACATTGCCACAGCGATGTGGCTCTTCCCGGCCTACCTGTTTCTGATCAACCTGTTCGTCATGCCGATCGCCATCGGCGGCATCCTCACCACCGGCAGCAGCAGTAATGCAGATTATTTTGTGATTTCCCTGCCGCAACAGGCCGGCTATCACGGCATCGCCCTGCTGGCATTTCTGGGCGGCATGTCGGCGGCAGCCGGAATGGTCATGGTTGAGTCCATTGCCATATCAACCATGCTGCTGAACCATATTTTCATGCCGATCATTATCAGACTCACCCCCAGAGCATGGTTCCCGGCATTACTGATCAACCTCAAGCGATTCGGCATAGTGCTGGTCATACTGCTGGGCTATTTCTATTTCCTGGTAATCGGTGATTCGTACACACTGGTAAACATGGGGCTCATCTCCTTTTCCGCCGCCGCCCAGTTTTTGCCGGCCATGCTAGGGGGACTGTACTGGAAACGGGGCAACAAGGCCGGGGCCATCAGCGGGCTGCTGCTCGGATTTCTGGTGTGGCTGTATACCCTGCTGATACCTTCTTTCAGTATGTCGGGCTGGATTCCGCATACCCTGCTTTCCCATGGCCCCTTCGGCATCACCCTGCTTAAACCGACGGAACTGTTCGGTCTTACGGATATGGATCTGTGGAGCCACTCACTGTTCTGGAGTATGCTGTTCAATATCAGCGCCTATATCATCTGTTCCATTCTACTGAACCAAAGCGAGCATGAGCGGGATCAGGTGCACCGCTTTATCGGCGTTTTCGACCGGGATGAGTCAAGGCGCCGCACCGAACGAAAACGTCTTTCAAAACCGGTGACGGCGGAGCAGTTCATCACCCTTATGAGCAAGTTTATTGGTGAATCTGAAGCCCGGTTGGCGTTCAAGCAGTATTCAAACGGCACTATCGGCACCGGTACTATCTCTGAATTCGAGCTCCCGAACCTGAAGCGTTTCGCAGAAAAAACCCTGGCCGGATCTGTTGGCGGAGCGGCAGCCAATGCGATCGTCAGCAGCTTCCTTTCCGACCTCGGTTCCAGCATGGAGCCGGTGTACGACATCTTCAGCACTGTCCGCGCCAATCTCGATCAAAACCGGGAATCACTTTTTGTGCGCCTGAAAGCGTCTGAAATCATCAACCGAACTCTGGATCTGCAGGTGATCATGGATGACCTGCTCGCGCTGCTGGTGAAAGAGTTCAAGTTTGACGTCGCCCTGATCTCGACAAGAAAGGACGGGGGGGCTTTTACCATCATCAGTACGCAGGGTGGACTGATACAGAGTTTGAATCCACCCGACTGGTATCCGGAGCATGGGCCGTTTCTTGATCTGGCCTACGGTGATCAGAAAGCCCATTTCATAAACGATCTGCGCCTTGAGCATACTGCCTCTCCACTTGATCAAACCGTGGCGGCTGGGTTCATCGCCTCAGCTCACATCCCGATCTTTCGGGAAGGTGAACCGGTGATAGCCGTACTCTCCCTGTTTTCCAAGTCCATCGCCGGCCTCTTCACCCAGGAATTTATCGAACTGCTGTCAAGCCTTGCCGGCCAACTTGCCCAGGCGATTACGATTGTTCAGGAAGTTAACGCCAAACAACTGGAACGGAGCCAGAAAGAGGCCGCCCTGCTTAAAACGGCCCGCATTACCCGCGATATGGAGATTGCCCAGCAGATCCAGGAATCCTTCCTGCCCGAATCTGCGCCGGTTATAGCGGGAGTTGATATTGCCGGGCGGTGTATATCCGCTGCCCATGTGGGAGGCGACTATTATGATTTTTTCCTCCGGGGCGATCATATTGTCGACCTTGTCATAGCCGATATCTCCGGCCACAGCGTCGGGGCGGCTCTGATCATGTCGGAGGTGCGTACTCTCCTCAGAACAGAAGCCAACTCAACCCATCCCCCCCGGGCGGTCCTTGAAACACTCAACATCCAGTTGCATGACGATCTGTCACGAGCCGAACTGTTTATCACCATGTTTTATGCTGAATACAACTCCGTAACCGGCGTACTCTGTTATGCCAATGCCGGTCATAACCATCCGGTTCTTCTTCGCACCGACGATACGGTTTTTCATGAACTGGATACGGAGGGGTTGATCCTGGGGGTAAAAAAAGAGGTTGTTTTTGAGGAGGGCAGTATCGATCTTGTACCTGGGGATCTCCTGCTTTTTTATACAGACGGCCTGACTGAGGCGAGTAATGCCACGGGCGAGATGTTCGGCACAGCAAGAGCGTACAACCACCTGAAAGCGCACCGACGTCTATCTGCCACTGAAATTCTCGATTCCTTGTATGCAGTGATCCATGAGTTTACCGGCTCGCAGGATTTGCAGGATGACATATCAATGATTGTAATAAAAATACGTTGAGTAGAAAGGTGGCATGGTATGGAGGTAACAACGGAACAGAATGAGGGAGTCACCGTGCTGTGCGTCAGGGAAGACCGACTTGATGCCAATAATTCTGAAGAGCTTAAAGCTGAATTACAACGAATTTTTGAAAGCGGGTCAAAGGATCTGGTTGTAGACCTCAAAGAAGTACTGTTTATCGACAGTTCAGGCTTGGGGGTATTTGTCACCGGCTACAAGAACGCGTCTACCCTGCACGGAACCCTTAAACTTGCAAACCTGCAACTGCAGGTACAGTCAATGTTCGAGCTGACCAGACTTCACCGTGTGTTCGATATTTTTATCTCTGTTGATGATGCGCTGCAAAGCTACAAATAGGTTCACCTGACCGGAGCCGTATGAAAAACAACATTGACATTGAGATAATAATCCCCGGCAATACCCGGCACTTGCGCCTGGTCGGCAGGGTCGGGCAACAAGTGGTTCAGGAACTGGATTGCTCTGAAGAGGCCAAAGAGGAATTATCCAGCCAGCTCGTTACCGTGCTGACGGAAGGGTTGGTCAACGCCATCAAGTATGCCGGTTGTACCGCCCCGGACGGTCAAATCCATGTGAGGATTACCCTCGCGGAGAAGAACCTGGTTGTCCGGATTTATGACACCGGTGCCGGGTTTGATCTGGACGCCATACCGGACCCCTGCTTTTCCCCCTGCGGGATGGAAGACAAGGGGCGCGGTATTTTTATTCTACGGTCACTGATGGACAGGGTAACCTACACCTGTTCAAAGGAAGGGAATGTGCTGGAGATGATAAAGGAACTGCCTTAGGCGGGTGTTGCGACAAAACCCCATTCTTTCAATTCAGACAGTACGTTAGCAATGAGTATTTCAAGCTGAGCTTCAACTTCAACGGTCAGCCCGATCTCCATATCTATTGAACCGGGCTGCACACCGATCAGCACCATCTCTTTTGGTGTATGCCCCATAAGTGAAGACACAGCCAACAGGTCTTTCAACCCCATCTGATGTGGTGAAAGCTTGGTTTCCAGCGCGATCGGCAACTCCTCCCCGTACAGTCTGACGCAGGTTCCCGCCGGTTTACCGGTTTCAACAGCGTCTATCATGATCAGGTTCGAAATATTTTCAAGTTTGGGGAGCAGATCCAGACCCAGCGTGCCGCCGTCCATGACTTCCACATTATCCGGAAACCGGTACCGCTGCTGCAACTGCTGCGCAACCAGCACCCCGACGCCATCATCCCCCATGACAAGATTGCCGATGCCGAGAACCAGTACTGATTTGTGTGGTGAAGCTGATGGCATAAACCCACCCCCGTTATTTAGATACAACAAGGGCGCATTGCTGCGCCCTTGATACTTACATTCCGCTGTCAATACTCATCTATTCCCGTACAAAGGTATCCATTTCGGTTTCGTGAACCATGCCCATCAGACGGGCATATTCCGACTCGATAATCAGATAGTGGTTCTGAGTTTCCTTGGCGTTCTGCTCATAAACCGCCTTGACTTCTGGAACATCAATTTTTGAAGCCGCATCCAGCAACGCTTCCTCAAGGTTTTTTTCCCGTTCCATGGCCAGTTCAAGCGCCTTCTGCTCGCTGAAATCGGCTGAGATCAGGCGGGCAATCGTTGACACCCAGCTCGACTCATTATCCGGAGGAGAATCAAGAAACGCGTCAAGGGAGGGAATGTCATTTCCCTGATAAATTGCAAAAAAATGGGATGCATGCTCACGTTCTTCCTGTGCAAGCAGCTCAAAAGTACGCCGTGCATCAGGGTTTTTCATCTTTTGTGCGCCAAGCTGGTAAAAGTTCATGGCATTTTTTTCGGTCTGGATGGAGCGTTTGATCGCTTCTTGAATATTTATGCTCATTATTGGTTTCTCTCCTTTGGGTTCTGGTGGCGGAACAATACCACACCAGACCTTTTTGTCAAGTGGTTGCACACGCCGCATGGAGCAGCCAAAGCGATTGACAGTGACACCGGGCGACGTGTAAAACAATGCATCTTTCAGTTAAGTACCGTCGGGGGCAAACATGGCAATTGAGCCAAACAAAATTATTTATTCCATGATGCGGGTCAGCAAATTCTACGACAAAAAACCGGTTATCAAGGACATCTCCCTTTCCTATTTTTATGGGGCTAAAATCGGCGTTCTCGGCCTGAACGGCTCCGGGAAATCATCGCTGCTCCGCATTATGGCCGGAGTGGACAAGGAGTTTAATGGCCAGGCAGTGCTGTCAGCGGGGTATACAGTCGGTTTTCTGGAGCAGGAACCACGGCTTGATGAAACCCGGACTGTTCGCCAGATTGTCGAAGAAGGGGTTCAGGAAACCGTTGATCTGCTGGCCGAGTTTAATGCCATCACCGACAAGTTTTCCGATCCGGATGCGGATTTTGAAAAATTGTGTGACCGTCAGGCGGTACTCCAGGAGAAGTTGGACCATCTTGATGCCTGGGATCTGGATTCACGTCTGGAAATGGCCATGGACGCCCTGCGCTGCCCCGATGGCGACACGCCGGCCAAAGTACTGTCCGGCGGTGAAAAGCGTCGGGTCGCACTCTGCCGACTGCTGCTGAAAAAACCGGATATTCTGCTGCTGGATGAACCGACCAACCACCTTGACGCCGAAACGGTCGCCTGGCTTGAGCATCATCTGCATACCTATCCCGGCACGGTCATCGCCGTAACCCATGATCGCTATTTTCTTGATAACGTGGCCGGCTGGATACTGGAACTGGACCGTGGTGAGGGTATCCCCTGGAGGGGCAATTATTCGTCCTGGCTTGAGCAGAAGCAGAACCGTCTGGCCACTGAGGAAAAGCAGGAAACTGACCGTCAGAAGACGTTGAAGCGGGAACTTGAATGGATCAGGATGTCTCCTAAAGGTCGGCACGCCAAGTCACAGGCGCGTATTACCTCCTACGAAGATCTGGTGGCACAGGAAAGCGAGAAGCACGCTCGTGATCTGGAAATTTATCTGCCGCCCGGCCCGCGCCTTGGTGACATTGTCATCGAAGCGGAAAATGTTGCCAAAGGATACGGTGACCGGCTGCTTGTTGAGGGGATGACATTCCGGCTGCCGCGTGGCGGGATCGTCGGGATTATCGGACCGAACGGCGCCGGCAAGACAACCCTTTTCCGCATGATTACCGGACAGGAAAAAGCGGACTCCGGTTCTTTCAGAATCGGTGACACGGTGCAACTGGCGTACGTTGACCAGAGCCGTGACTCACTCAATCCGGACAAAACAATCTGGGAAGAGATCTCAGAAAATCAGGAGATGATACAGCTCGGGAAAGTTGCCGTAAATTCAAGAGCCTATGTGTCACGCTATAATTTTTCCGGCAGCGATCAGCAAAAGAAAGTAGGGACGCTTTCGGGCGGAGAACGCAACAGGGTTCATCTGGCCCGGATGCTGAAAAGCGGCGCCAATGTAATCCTGCTGGATGAGCCGACCAACGACCTGGATGTGAACACCATGCGGGCTCTGGAGGAGGCTCTGGAAAATTTTGCCGGATGCGCAGTGGTGATTTCCCACGATCGCTGGTTCCTTGACCGCATAGCGACACACATTATGGCGTTTGAAGGTGATTCGAAAGTAGTCTGGTTTGAAGGAAATTATTCGGAGTATGAGGAAGATCGGAAGAAACGTCTTGGAGCAGCGGCTGATATCCCGCACCGTATCAAGTACCGCCAGCTGACCCGTTCCTGATCAGCGCGGCTGTGCCATGAAGGCCTGCATCAGCTCAACCAGGGCCTGCCGGGTTTCCGGATCGGCAATAAGCGCTGCCTGAGTTTCAATCATTTCCTGCTGCTGGGGAGTGAGGGGAGTTGCTGCGATAGGTTCTTCCGGTGCTTCAACTGCTGGAGTGGCAACCTTCCCCGCTTTAAGCACGATATCACGAATGACTTCGCCGCCGAGACGGTTGTTGAGCTTTTCCTTCATCATGGCGGTCATGAAGCGGAGTTCCTGCATCCAGGGGGCGCTCGAAACGGCAACCGTCAGCGTGCCGTTAATAATCCGCAGCGGTTGCGCCCGGCAGGCAAGCGGCGCTCCCACAACCTCCGGCCATATCCGCCAGATTTCCGCTTCCCGCAACCGTTCCGCCAGTCCAAGCCCGGTCAGACTCTGCTGAACGACCCCTGACAACGGCAGGGGAAATGGCATCCTATGGCGCTTTGTCATACTGCTTTCTCCGCCGGCTTAACGCGTTGCCAATTAGCTGCCCGGCAACTGACCCGCCAAGTGTCACGGGAATAAAATGCCAGTTGAGCCCGGCTTTGACGCGCAATAATATGATAAACGGGATCGGCAGGTGTAACAGAAGAAACCACATAAATGAAAATTTGGGATAGTTTTGACGAAGATAACCACACGGTATGCTTATGACTAACGCCAGAACAACCAATCCGGCAACAAGAATGATACCTTCCATGTACAGCTCCTTTTGCAGCATAGTAGAAACTCGCACGTATTTTGTCAATTAGCATTACTCTGCACCGCATATGAGGCTGAAAACAAGGGGTCTAAACAGTGATTCAAAACGCCCAGTTACTTGCAGTATTCAACTCAGCTCACCGGGTCATGAAAGCTGAATATGTTCTCAAGGGTTGCGGGCTGGCAATTTTGCTCATTCCATCCCCCCGCGCCCTTTCAACAGACTGTGGTTTGGCCATTCGCTACGACAGTGACCTGTATGACCGTGTGCTGGATGCCCTCACATCCGAAAACCTTTTACCTGACATCATCTACCGAAAGGACGATGAAACTCATTATGAACCGGTTTGGAAATGCGACGCAGAGAAATCGGGCGGTTAGCACTATTTACCTCCGTGCTTTGTCTCACAAGGAAAATGACCGGCAGATAAGAGAAAGCGCCCCCCACGCCCAGTTCTAATACGGCTTTAAAAACAAATAGTTCTTGACAGCAGCGCATGCCCACCTTTATAGTGACCCCCTTTTGGAATAACTCAGTATCCGGGGCAACACAGCCACATGTTTGACAGCCTATCCGACAAACTTGAATCAGTCTTTAAGAAGCTTCGCGGTCAGGGAGTGATGACTGAGGATAACATCAAGGAGGCTTTACGCGAGGTGCGTCTGGCCCTGCTTGAAGCGGATGTCAGTTTCAAGGTTGTCAAGGATTTTGTCGAAAATGTTCGGGTAAAGTCGGTTGGCACAGAGGTACTGACCAGCCTGTCTCCGGGCCAGCAGGTTATAAGAATTGTTCATGACGAGTTGGTTGCCATCATGGGTGGCGGCGAAGACAACTCTCTTGATCTGGCGGCAAAACCGCCCGTTGCGATTATGATGGTCGGCCTCCAAGGGGCCGGCAAGACCACAACGTGCGGCAAACTGGGCAATCTGCTAAAAAAACAAAAACGACGGCCATTACTTGTTCCGGCTGACGTGTATCGCCCGGCGGCAATTGAGCAGCTGAAAACTGTCGGTAGCCAGCTGGGACTTGAAGTATTTACATCAAGCACTGATCAGAAGCCGCTTGATATCTGTGTCAACGCCATGAAGTTTGCTGAACTGAACGGCTACGATACGGTGATTATCGATACAGCAGGGCGTCATCAGATTGATGATTTTCTGATGAACGAACTGAGGGAAATTCGTGATGCGGTAAGCCCTCGCGAAATCCTGTTTGTTGCTGACGCCATGACCGGCCAGGAAGCGGTCACCATCGCCAGCGGCTTTAATGATCTTCTGGAAATCAGCGGTGTTGTTCTTTCCAAACTGGACGGCGATGCCAAAGGTGGCGCGGCTCTTTCCATCAAGGCGGTTATCGGGAAGCCGATAAAGTTTGTCGGACTTGGCGAAAAACTGGATGCGCTGGAAGTTTTCCATGCAGACCGCCTCGTTTCGCGCATACTTGGCATGGGTGATGTTCTCACTCTCGTTGAAAAGGCTCAGGGCCTTTTCGATGAAAAAGAGACCTCGCTTCTTCAGCAGAAACTGAAGAAAAACCAGTTTGATCTGGAAGATTTCCTTGCCCAGATGCAGCAGATAAAAAAGCTTGGCTCCGTTGAATCAATTATGGGAATGATTCCGGGAATGGGCAAGATGGTCAAACAGATGAAGGGCGCCCAGCCGAGCGAAAATGAAATCAAGCGTATCGAAGCAATCATCCGCTCCATGACACCGGGTGAACGCGCCAATCATGGCATTATAAATGGCAGTCGCCGCCTTCGGATTTCTAAAGGAAGCGGCACAACGGTACAGGAAGTTAATCAGCTGCTTAAACGGTTTACCGAAGCACAGAAAATGATGAAAATGATGCAGAAACTTGGTCCAAAGGGACTCCTCAAAGGAATGGGGGGGCTTGGCGGATTTGGAAAAGGAATGATGCCATTCCGCTAATCCAGATATACACCGGGATTTATAGAAATATCCATACAGGAAGTACAAAATCAGGAGGAAACACCAATGGCTACAAAAATCAGGCTTGCTCGTGCAGGCGCTAAAAAAAGACCTTTTTACCAGATCGTTGTTGCTGACGAGCGTAGTCGCAGAGACGGCAGCTTTATTGAGAATGTCGGCACGTACGATCCGACCAAGAACCCGGCTGTTGTTAAGCTGAATACCGAAAAAGCGGCTGCATGGCTCAGTAAGGGCGCCCAGCCGACCGATACGGTTCGTCAGCTGTTGAAAAATGCCGGACTTCTTGACAAGGCTCCTGCGGCAGTCGCTTAACGTATTCAGTTCATCCGGTTCGCCGGTCACTTTATATGAGCAGCAGAGGATACCGTCATGAAGACTCTTGTTGAAAGCATTGCAAAGGCACTGGTTGATGACCCGAC
>CAINRC010000156.1 GCA_903852495.1 uncultured Geobacteraceae bacterium
ATTATGATTGCATAACCTGAACGCTGGGCTGCCATCAACCGCTGAGCTACATGAAAGATTTGTACCCATTTTTCCGTTTGTCTCAATAAACGGTCGTTTAATGAGGCAATCCAAATACTTCGCATAACGCTGCATATCCACCTTTTTTCTGTGTGAATAGCCCGTCTCAAATATCTATACCCCAAAAACTCATAATAAGATGGTTTTCTTAAGAGAGGTCTCTCATAAAATGATCTATGGGTGAAGTTGAGGTGAAATATCACTATTATTTAAAAACCCAACCCGCCCCTTTAGAGGAACTGAAGAAGAAGTTCTGAGAAAAATAGCGACAGTACACCTGGAATTACTATTCATCCATCCCTACAGAGAAGGAAACGGAAGGACCGCGAGACTTGTAGCAACTCTCATGGCCTTACAGGCAGGATATAACGGATTTAATTGGGAAATTGCAGAGGCGCGATTTGCTGATTATATCAAAGCCATACAGACATTAAGCCTTGAACTGATGATGAGCATCCTTCGTCAGGCTCTTCGTCACTGATCCGGTAGATTTGTACCATTTCTTGAGAATAGTCTCAGCAGTTTTAATTCCCCCTACCTTCGATCAAGAGACTACTTCCTGAAAAAGCATCTCCCTGCGACCTTCATTTGTCTGCCGTTTAGGATGGGTTTGTGACAGAGGACGGCGTACAGTCATAAGTGCAATATTTATTTATCACGGCACTCAGTATACGTATTTGAACTGTTTCATAAGCATCGAAATACAACACGACCATGCTTAACAAGAGAACATGGAAAAAAGGCGACACCCTTCTGTATATGGAGGCTGGACCGGCTCGGTCGATCACTGCGGAACGTGATTGATATTGTCGAACAGTTGCAGAAAAGGGGAGTGGGATTCCGTTCAATCAATGATGGGGGCATCGATACGACAAAAGCATCCGGTGAGATCTGTGCAACGCTGAAGATTTCACAGGCGAGCTATTCCCGGTATCTGGGATTATAGATTGAAACGGTGGTATTTAGTTACGATAAAATACATTATAGGCATTAAAATTGAAAGGGAAGAGCTGATTGTGAGCTTCGTCTAACGGTTTTGGATAATCGCTATCTTGTTTTTTTTTGCACAAAAAAATTGGGAAATGTGCGCGATTAGCTACATGGTTGGCAGCCAAAAATCTGTATCACGCACCATTAGAAGTGCCTAAACATTTGTGATGTTAATTAGAGGGCTCAGTTCCATAGAGACTTTCCTTGTCTACGATACCACACTATCTTATGGAAAAAATCCGTACACCATTGTAGAAAGAATGGGTAATTATTTCAATAAAACGCCATTCAACTCTGTTTGGTGTTCAGAAGTTCAATGGGCAATCTTTTGATGCCCGAGCTTAATCCGATCCAGCGCCATGCGATTTCTGATGCTGAAAGCAACTGTTGTGCGTTTCCATCCCATGCTGCGGTTTCGTTTTGAGGCAGGTTTGCCATAGTCCTGATGCTGAAACCGGCCAGGTACATGACCCCGAAGGTGCCCACGAGCGAAAGCGGCACGACAACACTGGGAATTGCAGTCGCGGTCAGCGTGCGCAAAAACACGAAGGTGACGAGCACGACCAATCCGATGGCGATCAGCATTTCGCGCTGAACGTCGCGCACCGACTCCCGGATCGTCTGGGTGCGATCGGACATGATCCTGATGTCGATATTGGCCGGCAGCGCCTGACGAAGCTGCGGCAGCAGTTGCCGGATCCGGTCGACGACCTCGATCACGTTGGCCCCGGGCTGGCGCTGCACATTAAGCAGCACCGCCGGGGTCTGGTCGGCCCATGCAGCAAGCCGCACGTCCTCCGCACCAACTTCCACCACGGCAACGTCGCCGAGCCGCAGCGGCGCCTTGTTCCGGTAGGCCAGCACCAGGTCGGCATAATCGCTGGGCGATTTGAGCTGGTCGTTGGTATTGATGGTCGTCGA
>CAINRC010000157.1 GCA_903852495.1 uncultured Geobacteraceae bacterium
GATCTATTTTCTTCCCTGGCGTATTTGTCAGGGCATTTACCTTGGTTGTGGGTGCAACGATAATAGATGTATTTGCCTTGCCTTTATGGATCTCGGCCACAACAGCACAACCGCAGTGCCCACAGGTCAGCATTCCCTGAAAAATGAAGTTGCGAGTCTGCCGACCGGTGGGACAGCTCGACCGTGTGTCCATTGCCTTCTGCACCTTGTCGAATAATTCTTTCGAGATTATGGGTTCATGGTTACCGTTGTAGAGAATCTTTTTCCAGTAGAAATCGCCATAGTAAATAGGATTATTCAGAATGTCGTACACAACACTCTTTGCCAGCTTATTGCCGCTCTTTCGGTGGGCAAGTCCAATATTTGCCGCCTCTTTACTCAAATCTTTTGCTGAGTACATCCCGGTGGCGTATAGCTCGAAAAGCCTCCGCACCAGTGGTGCAAGAACCGGATCTTGTACTATGATACGCTTCCGGTTTGGCCCCTCCACATTGGCAAAGCCGATAGGAGCCTGTGATGGCCAGATCCCCTGCCGAGCTTTTTCCAGCATGCCTTTTTGAGTCTCTTCCGAAAGATTGTTACTGAAGCGTTCAGCCAACAGGACATTCAGGCCGTGGCTGAACGTTTCATGCGATTTTGATGTAGGAGACATGACCACGTTCTCTTTGGCCATGGGCAAAAATGTAAGAAAGCAATTACCTCATGCAAAGGTGACAGCTAAGCCACTATACTCTAACGAATTGAGCCGAGTCTGAATATGTTGCAAAGATGATTTGTTGTGGCTACAATAGGCTACAATATCATGGAGGTGATAAACATGTCAGAAACTGTTATTAGGGCTCGCGTTGACGAATTAGAAAAACTTGAGTGTGAGTCGATTTTCAAAAGTTTGGGTCTCACTATGAGCGAGGCGGTCCGGCTCTTTATCCGTCAGGTTAATACTGTGAAGGGGTTACCTTTTGAAATGAAACTTAACGCCACTGCTGCTAACGAGCACGATCGTTGGTTTAGAGAGCAAGTTGAATCGGTACTGGCAAAAGTGAATCAGCCAGGTAGGGTATCGGCTTCACATGAGGACGTTGGTACGCGGTTAAAATCTAAGCAGGCGGCTCTTCTTAAAAAGGTGGCCTAACGTGGATGTAATTTGGGAGCCAGAGGCCGAAGCAGATTTAGATTCAATCCTTGAATATATTGCAAAAGATAATATCGAAGCTGCAATATATGTAACAAATGAAATATATCAACAAGTTTCAATGATGTTAACACCTGTTTCCCGTCGGGGGAAAAAAGGAAGGGTGCCCGGCACAATGGAGCTTGTTATTCTACGGACACCATACATTGCTGTGTACGTTAAGAAGGGGCCACTCCTGCGGATTATCAAGGTACTGCATGGGGCTGAGGTGCTGCGATTTGGGGCACTGAAAGTCAGAGATTTACGAAAAAATATCCGGAGAATGGAATGCCCACTGGAACTTGCGGCCTCAGTCACGGTGTTCAATCCCGTCCGCCACCGAGCGTAATAATCCGTTGACTGGCATCAGATTGAAGACGATACCAAGGCAGCCGCCAACAAGCAGGCCACTCAAATTCACAACGAGCGCCAACAAGCCACGCCAAGAGTGGGTGAACTGATATTACTGTACGTGGATGACACGCTCGCCGATGTAACCCCGTTCGGCACAGTACGCCAACGCGCATTCCGGATTATACCGGAAGAGACGTTACGCTCTACCGGCAAGCTTTTGACGGAAAGGCCTGTCAGCCAGATGGATCTGCGGTGGCAAGCGGTGGACAAGCAAAGCGGACTTTGCACAAAAAATCTTCGATCGCTGGCTATTGTCTTGAATTTTGATAGTGTCACCACCAGC
>CAINRC010000158.1 GCA_903852495.1 uncultured Geobacteraceae bacterium
ACATATTTCAGGAACTGTCAAACTTTATGAGTCCCCCACCAAAGGTGGGGGATTACTCAAAAGAATTTATGAAAATGTAGATTCAAGCCGGTTGGTCAAGTAAAGGGAATGACAAATGTTCTGCAACAAAATGCTTCGCTTACAGCAATTGTACCGAACGGCGGCTCTACTGGCCCTGATCACCATATATTACAACATTGCTGAATGTGTGATTTCAGTCTGGTTCGGTGCCGAGGATGAAACCATTTCCCTGTTCGGATTTGGTCTCGACTCATTTGTGGAAGTGATCTCCGGAGTCGGCATTTGGCATATGGTTCGCCGTCTGGGCAAGGGTGAGCTTGAAGATCGCGATCCCTTTGAAAGGAGAGCGCTTCGCATTACCGGCGGTGCCTTTTATCTGCTTGCAGTCGGCATGATACTGACTGCCATTCTTTCCATCATGCAAGGACATAAACCGGTGACAACATTCTGGGGTATAATTGTCTCTGTTGTATCGATTGTCACCATGCAGGTGCTGATTCACTACAAAATGAAGGTGGGAACCGCTCTCAATTCGCCAGCAATCCTGGCCGACGCCGCCTGCACGCGCACCTGCCTGCAACTTTCCGTAGCCCTCCTGCTGGCCAGTGTCGGCTATGCTCTGACCGGTATCGGTTACCTGGATGCCATCGGTTCCCTGATAATCGCCATACTTTCCATCCGTGAAGGGAGAGAAGCGCTGAACAAAGCGAAAGGACTCGCCTGCTCATGCTCCTGTTCATGCAGCACTGCTGGCTGAAGCTTGCCAAGATACACCCATAGAGATGTTGGGATCAAATTTACTATCGAAAGGAACTGCCATGAAACGGAATGTGATTTGGTTTACCCTGAGTGTGTTTGTTGCGGTCATATTGGTTACACTTTCCCAGGACGCGTCATTTGCGCAAGAGACAACTCAACCTGCCAGGACAGCACTATTGAAAGCTTATGGCCCTGGCGGTCCTGCGCCGGCTATGCGCGAAGCCGCAAAGATTTTCGGCGACAAGAAGGGAATCAAAGTTGAAATAACGGCGGGGCCGACGCCAAACTGGAAAGATCAGGCCCTGAAGGACGCTGACCTGATTTTCAGTGGTTCCGAGTATATGATGACTGATTTTGCCCGTAAGGATCTTCCTGGTCTGATTGATCTGTCAACTATTCAAACCCTCTATCTGCGGCCTTCAGCAATACTTGTTCGTCCGGGCAATCCGAAAAAAATCAAAGGGGTGAAGGATCTCGCCAAACAGGGAATTAAAATCATTGTGGTTCAAGGTGCCGGGCAAGTGGGCATGTGGGAAGATGTGGCCGGCAGAACTGGTGATGTGAAACTTGTCGATGGCGTACGTCGCAACGTCGGCTCTTTTGCTGCTAATAGTGCCGAAGCCAAGAAACTGTGGAACAGTGACATGAGTTACGATGCCTGGCTTATCTGGACAATCTGGCAGAAAGAAAGCCCTGCATCTGCCGACCTGGTAAACACTGAAAAGGAGAACACCGTCTACCGGTCATGCGGCATTGCTATTACCAACCGCACTGAGAATAAAGCCATTGCCAAGGAATTTGCAGAATTCATTCAATCCCGTGAGGGACAAGAGATTTTTGTGAAGTGGGGTTGGACGAGGCCTTAGCCAGCACGATGATAACTGCCTGTTCTTTCGGAGGGGGCAGAGAGGATTTCAATTATGGACTGGGATGAGCGTTACAGTGAACCGGGCTACACTTACGGCACTGAACCAAATGATTTTCTTGTATCAGTGGCTGATACCATAACACCCGGCGGGAGGATTCTATGTCTGGCCGAGGGGGAAGGAAGAAACGCCGTCTATCTCGCCTCCCTTGGGTATGAGGTCACCGGTGTCGATGGCTCGGAAGTCGGCCTGCGCAAAGCACAAGCACTTGCTGCCGAACGCGGTGTCACCATTACCACCATCCACGCAGACCTTGGCACCTTCGAGATAGATCCGGGAAAATGGGACGGGATCATTGCCTGTTATTGCCATGTGCCTTCAGTCATTCGAATTCCGCTTCACCAGGCAGCGGCTCGTGGTCTCAAGCCCGGTGGCATCTTTGTGCTTGAGGCCTTCAGCCAGGAGCAGCTTGCTTATGACACCGGCGGACCCCAATCACTTGATATGTTGAAGTCTCTCGATGATGTGAAAGAGGAGCTTGCCGGATTGGAGTTCAGGCATGCCGTTCAACTGGAACGGGAAGTGCGGGAGGGTAACAGGCATACCGGACTGGCATCGGTGATTCAGATTGTGGGCATCAAACAGTGACCTATGCCGAATTGCAGGAATCTCTCAGGACACTGGGCCTTGGCCAACGATGCAGTCTGAGAGAAATAAAGGCCCGTCATCGTGAGTTGGTGAAGCGTCACCATCCGGATACCGGTAATGCAGGTGATAATGAGACCATTCAGCGAATCAACGCTGCCTATAAAACAGTACTCGACTATGTCACCGAATACCGTTTCTCATTCGCTGAGGCTGAGTTCTATGATCAGAATCCGGATGAGCGACTGCGGCAACAGTTCATGGATACACCCCTGTGGGGAAAGAGGTGATTTGCCAACTCCCGCTGGTTTAATCAGGGTTACATGCAATCAGTGCAGTCCATATTATCGAAGTGCAAAATTTGCACGATGCAGGTATTATCCCTAACCATCAAGAGTTATAATGATTAACAATTCAAGCCGGTTATACAATTGGCACATATCCTGATACCTTTTTGGTGAGACAAGCGATAAACCAAAGGGGGATTCAGACATGAAAGCACGTATCAGCACTTTCGCAGCAGTAGTGGGACTATTGATTGCCGTAAGCGCAACAGACCTGCTTGCCGCAGGGCGGGGCAATGGAGGGGGAGGAAACGGCGGTTACGGAAAACGGGATGGTAGCTGTGTCAGTCAGCAGACAGGATCTGGCGGTACTACGGCTACCCGTCCGGCAGGGTCACAACGTCGCGATGGTACCTTTCTGAGTACCGGTGTAACTGCCAATGGCTCAACGGTACGTCCAGGTAACGGTAACGGTCTTCAGGACGGTTCCCGTCTGAACACCACACCCACTACAACACCCGTACCAGCACAGTAAAGCTACTCCATTAATCCCGGCAGGTTGTTTACCTGCCGGGACGGTGAGTCTGGGACAGTACGATGAAACTATATAGCGTCATATGTATGATCATGATCCTTTGTCTCTGGGGCCAAAGAGCTTCTGCCTTTTGGGGAAGTGATTCGACGGACGTGGCCAGTGGCCTTGATGTGGCAGCAGGCTTCGATGTCAACACCATAACAACTGTTACTGGCAGTGCATTGACACTTCCGGAGCGCAAGGGACAGGAACAGCATACGGTGATGACGGTTGCCGCCCCGCAAGGTACCGTGACAGTCGTACTCGGTCCATGGTGGTATTGGGAAAAGCAAAACTTTGCCGTAGTGAAAAGTCAGGAGCTCACTGTTACCGGATCACTGGCTCAGGGCAAAGATGGTGCGCTGTACCTGTTTGCTCAAAAGATTGAGAACCGCAGCAGTGGGGAAACGGTCACACTCCGCTCGGAATCGGGCAAGCCATTCTGGTCACGAGGTGGTTCAGGCAACCAGAATGGCAATCGTCCTCTTGATGGCAGCGGTTCCCGCTCAGGTTCTGGTGGCCGCGGCACGGGCATGAGGGGTGGCCGACGGTGATACGTATCCGCGCTATCCGTGCGCTCGGGCTGTTGATCCTTGCCGCTGTTTGTCCAGGTACGGCTTCGGCTCTCAGTACGACACCGGATAAACCGCAAAACATATCAATCAGTCTTGGTGCCGAATTCGCTTCCGGTAAGTACGGCACAGATACCACGACGCGCAGCGTCTACATGCCACTGATAACGACCTGGTCACCCAACGATCGAATTGATATCGGCATCGAAATTCCTGTTCTGTATCAGAGTAATTCCAATGTAACCACCGATCTTTACAGGAACGGCCAGAAAAGCAGCACGGCAGCCACGACTGTAGCAAAGGGTGGTCCAGGCGGTTCCGGGATGGGACTGCAGCAACAGGGCGCAGGCGGGCCGGGAGGAACGGCCGCATCCGGTACTTCATCATCAGCTGTTACCGGCTTGGGCGACATCATCATGCGTCTGGGGGTCATCGCACTTAGTGAGGGGAAATCAGTTCCCCGGATCAGACCTTCCCTGTTTGTTAAATTTCCGACCGCCAATAGTTCCGACGGCCTCGGGACAGGTGAATTTGATGCCGGTGTCGGGATTGAAGCGACAAAATGGTTTGGAGATCTACACCTGACAGGTGAAGGGCTTTATACATACCAAGGCAAAGCGGACGGGTTTGGCCTGAAGAACTACTTCAGCTATACGGGAGGGATAGGCTACCAATTTACGGAGCAGCTCGAACCTATGGTCATTGTCAAGGGGGCTACAGCGCCATCCGATTACTCCAGCGAATTGCTGGAAGTACGCGCACGGCTTATCTGGACTGTCACCAGCACAACCTCGCTTGACCTGTACGGTTCTCGCGGTATTGCCGACAGCAGCCCTGATTACGGAGGCGGTATTGCGGTCATCTACTCGTTCTGAACATGGGTAAAACGGCACGCCTGTTAATCGGCATACCGTTCTGCTTTACCCTGCTGGTTGCATGGTTCGCCTGGTCTGCATTCCACGCTGCTCCGCAACTCGCCGCCGAGAATCTCCGTGGTGCAGGTCTCTCCATCTCTGCCGCAATCGAGCAGTTGGCGGTTGCCGACCCTTCATTCAGCTCACTGGCACGCTATACAACACCGGATGTCGCTTACTTTGCCCTGATCGACCGGCAGGGCATTGTTCGCTTTCATACGAACCAGAGTCTGATTGGTCAACCGTACCACATTAGCACTCAAGCGGCTTTCAAAGAGGGGGTTTCTGAACAGCGCGAGCGGCTCGGCACCGGGGAGAGAGTCTATCTTCTGCGTACTAAAGTCCATACGACCCGCGACGAATATCTGCTGATTCTGGCGCTGCACACATATCGGGCGGATCAGGTCATACGGCGGGCAAAAACCGGCGTCACGGTTGTTTCTGCATTAACGGTTGCTCTCTGGGGTCTGACCCTGCTGCTGTTTGCCTTCCTCAGACGTGAAGAGCGTCATCGCAAGGAAATGAGCCGTCGTGAGGAACTGGCGCGACTTGGAGAAATGGGTGCGGTCATGGCCCATGAGATCCGTAATCCCCTGGCCGGTATCAAGGGGTTTGCCCAACTGGTTGAAACGGCGTCTGACCTGGAACAGGCTCGTCGTCATGCGGATAAAATTGTCACCCAGTCTCTGCGAATGGAGGCACTGGTCAATGACCTGCTGGCGTTTGCCCGTGACGACCAGGGAATGCGGGAAATGAATGACCTTTCGGCTCTGGTTCAGGACTGCGCCGTGTTGTTACGCCCGGAAGCGGCAACGCAGAATGTGGCAATCGAAGTCACCGTGCCAGCACAGATCAAGGTTCAGGTCGTTGCCGACCGCGTAGTTCAATTGCTGCTGAACCTGATGAAAAATGCCATCCAGGCTATGCCCGATGGCGGCCTGCTTGCTGTCGGCCTGCAACAGAAAAGCGGCTACGTGCACATCAGTGTCAGAGACAACGGATCGGGTATCTCTCAGGAACATATCGATCGGATATTCGAACCATTCTGGACCAGCAAGGCGCAAGGAACCGGAATTGGTCTGGCCCTCTGCCGCAAGGTTGCAGAAGAACATGGTGGACGTATCACTGTTGAGAGCACTGTCGGCGCCGGTACGGAGTTCGTCGTTTCATTACCTGTGAAATCAGGCAGCCAAGGGAATTAAACCATGTCATCAGCCACCATACTGATCGTTGAGGATGATGCTGTTTTTCGGGAGCTTCTCACGACCATTCTTGATGAAGCCGGCTATACCGTTTCAACCGCAGCCGATGGCGGAGAGGGATTGCGCCGTATCCAGAAGGAACGTTTCGATCTGGTACTCTGCGACCTGAAGATGCCGGTCCGCAGCGGCCTGGAACTTTTTCGCACTGTCCGGAGCGAACCGCATGCTCCGCTGTTTATCTTCATAACCGCTTTCGGTCGTGTCGATGAGGCGGTTGCCGCCATCAAGGAAGGAGCATTCGATTTTCTTGCCAAACCGCTCAAGGACCCTGCGAGTCTGCTGGCTGTCGTGCAAAAGGCTCTTGAACAGGTGGAACTGGAACGGCTGACTGTTTCATTGCAGGAAATCGAAAAGTCGGGCCTCCCTCCTGAAGATCTCATCTTTGCCGGCAGAGCCATGGAGAGTGTCAGGAAACTGGTCACGGACGTTGCCCGCACACCGGCGACCGTTTTGCTGCATGGTGAGAGCGGTACAGGCAAGGAGCTGATTGCCCGGATGGTGCATCTGGCAAGTCCCCGAAAATCAGCCCCGTTTATCCCGCTCAACTGTGCCGCCATACCGGAGAACCTTCTGGAAAGTGAGCTGTTCGGCCATGAACGCGGCGCATTCACCGGTGCCGTGCAGTCTCGGCGTGGCAAATTCGAGTTGGCGCAAGGAGGAACCATCTTTCTGGATGAGATCGGAGAAATGCCGGCACTGCTCCAGGCGAAACTGCTGCGCGTTCTACAGGAACGGGTATTTGAACGTTTGGGAGGATCATTGCAGATAAAGGCAGATGTGCGGGTTATTGCCGCCTCAAATCGTGATCTTGCCAAGGAGGTCGCGGAGAAGCGCTTCCGTGAAGACCTCTTTTACCGGCTTAACGTATTCCCTATTAATCTGCCTCCTCTTCGCGATCGTGTTGACGCCATCCCGGGGCTTGTCCGGCACTTCTGCGCCCGATTCTCTGCAGCATCCGGATTCAGACGGCCAATTGGTGTGTCTGACGAAGCATTGAAACTTCTGCAGCTTCACACCTGGCCCGGCAATGTCCGTGAGCTTCAGAATGTTATCGAACGGGGCGTTATCCTGGCCAGAGGGGAGATAACTCCCGCTGAGCTGCCGGCTGATTTGCAGGAACAGAATACCGTTGCAGAGAAGCCGGAAGGCATCCTCAAGCATCGGGAAAAGGACACTATTGTAAAGATCCTCCAGAATTTTAAGGGTAATCGAAGACAGACAGCAGATGCACTCGGGATTTCCTTGCGCACACTGCAGTATCGCCTGAAAGAGCTCGGCTTGCTGGTAAAGGAAGAATGAAAGGTAAAGGAATAGCATTCATATGGAAGAACGTCCGTTCATCAACAGAGTTTTGATATCGCTGGTCACGGCGCTCAGTTTTGTGGCCATGTCCCTTTCCGGCATAGCCGCCTTTATTGTGCCCCAGGGCAAGGTCGCCTATTGGACCAACTGGACCTTTCTCGGGCTGTCCAAGACCGAATGGGGTAACATTCACATCACAACCAGTGTCCTTTTCCTGATCGCCGGAATTTGGCATACCTGGTACAACTGGACTCCGCTCATGCAGTATTTAAAAGGAATTCCGGGTCGTGTGAGCGCCAGTTGGCGTGATCTGGCCATTGCGGTTCTGATTACCGTGTTTTTTGCCGTTGGCGCCGTAACCAGAACGCCACCGCTCAATTATATTCTCAATTTCAATAACTGGATCAAGGAGAGCTGGGTCAGAACTCCTGCTGATGATCCCCCTTTCGGCCATGCCGAACTGCTTTCACTCAAAGGATTCTGCAAGAAGATGTATATCGAAACCGGGGAGGCGCTTCGGGAGCTACATCAGGCCGGCCTGACGGTCACTGATGAGAACAGCACCATAGAGCAGATTGCCCGTACCAACCGCCTGACTCCTGCGGGCGTCTATCAACTGATCAAGAAACTGGAAAAACCTGACACACCGCAACAGGCTGCCATTCAGCAGCCAACAGCGACACCAGCAACCAGATCCGAACAAAAGCCGGCTATGCCAAATGCAGTCAAGGCGGACGACAGACAGCCCATCTCTAAGGCCCCTGATCTGCCGCGCTATACCGGTGATGTTGTCATTGAACGCTTTGAAGGCAAGGGAATTGGTAAGAAGACGCTTCCCTTGATCTGCCAGGAATTGAATCTCGATTGTACCAGGATAAAGGAAAAGCTTGCTGCCGGTAAGATAACAATCAAAGACGACGAAACATTGAAGGAAGCGGCAACAAGAATGGGGATTGTCCCGATCGAGGTTCTTAAAACCATATTAGTAGGCGAACCGATACGATAATTGGTTGCGCCGGAACATAAAACCAGGAGGAAATGCATGAAACGAATCGGTAAGCTATTCTGTCTGGCCCTGTCACTGGTAATGAGCATCGTTGTTTTCAACCCCGGAGTCGGTGCTGCTTCTGGCCATGAGCACGACATTGCTGCCCACAAGTCATGTCAGTACTGTGGCATGGATCGGGAGAAGTTTGCTCACAGCAGGATGCTGATAGAGTTCGAGGACGGCACCAGTGTCGCTACCTGCAGCCTTCATTGTGCCGCCGTAGATCTGGCGAACAACATCGACAAGACTCCGAAATCCATCAAGGTTGCTGACTACGCCACCAAGCAACTGACTGATGCCGAGAAGGCTTATTGGGTTGTCGGCGGCAGCAAGCAGGGGGTAATGACCAGAAACGCCAAATGGGCCTTTGCTGCCAAAGAAAGGGCGGAGGCATTCGTCAAAGAGAACGGCGGTAAACTGGCCTCTTTTGACGAGGCTATCAAGGCTGCCTACGAGGATATGTATACCGACACCAAGATGATCCGTGACAAGCGTAAGCAGATGAAGATGAAGAAGGAAGAACAAAAAGGGAATGATATGAAGCATTGACAATAAAGTTCTGTTGTTATTTTCAGAAGAATAGAAAAGCCATCCCTCCGGATTATGGATGAGTGGCTTTTCATCGTTGTTCAGCACTACTTCACGCAGGTGCCGGATTTAATCTGAGTACGGGTACCGGATTTTGTCTGGGTTCCATTTCCTGCGAAGGCGGCTACGGAAAGTGACAGGGCAACGATGGCGGCGGTTGCAACGATTACGAGTTTTTTCATGGTGATTCTCCTTTTTGTTGTGGTGTGATGCTTGGTTGGCTTGGAAATTACTTCACGCACGTGCCGGATTTGATCTGGGTCCTGGTGCCGGTCTGGCTCTTGGTTGCGGCGAAGGCTGTTACGCTGAGTGACAATGCTACAAGTGCTGCCGTCGCTGTAATCATGAGTTTCCTGGTTTTCATCGGTACGTCCTCCTTTAGGGTGTGTTTGTCTGATATGTTCCACGGAGCGTGCCAAACA
>CAINRC010000159.1 GCA_903852495.1 uncultured Geobacteraceae bacterium
CTGATAACAACGCCGCACGGTGGGCAAGTGCAACTCTTTAAGGAGCCGATCCAGACGACCGGATTTATCTTCCTCACGATGCATATGATACCTCCCCGCTCAAGAGGAGAATGTCATAAATGGCCAAGTCCACTTCGGTAACGCAAGCAAAGCCACAATAGAGCAGTATATTGGGAGCCAAGGATGACTATCGCAAAAAGGCAACGGGCTTACATCCGCTACCCTAAAGGGATACCGGTTTTACGCCCGATATCTATAAACGGGGGGATTCGTGAAAGTAACCGAAAAAACGCTTAAGGCAAGATGCACCGAGTTGAACCTGGCAGCATTGCGCGACACTACCTTTGGAATCAGCTTTGAACGGTTCCCAAAAGGTTACACGGTCGAGATCAAATACCGGGACGCTACCCTTCCCCAGGTACTTGCCGTCGAGGTCACCGCATCAGAAGCGCAGGCGGTTATCGAAGGCGTAGCCGCTGGAGCTGCTGCAGTTAAGGCCGCTGGTGCGGTCAAACCTGAATACATAACCATGGAGACCTTCACCCGGCAGGCTGGTGCGCGTTGCGTAAAATGCCAAAGCAAAGACATCGTTCTCGCACATTTAACTGCCGGCGCGGGCACGATAACCCAGCTATGCTCCTGCAGCCGTTGCGGCCAGACATGGGACAGTGTGTATGCTTTGAGCCATTTTGATTATGGCGCCGTTGCGGTTTGATCTGGTTTTATATGGCTGCCCTGGCTGTTGCGGCGAAACTGCCTGCGGTACAGTCAGGAGGAGATTGATTTGTTGATTAACGGTTTAACAGAAGGCGAATACAAAATCATCAGACGATTCAACCCTGGTACTGATGCGAGGATCAGCGGCATCCCGGCCATCAACCCGCGAGTTTTTCTCTGCCTCGATACCGAGACCACTGGGTTGAACTATCTCTCGGACAAAATTATCGAACTGGCGCTAATCGCTGTGGAGTACGAGGCCGCGACAGGGCAGATCACCAGAGTGCTCGATATGTACGAAAGTTTTGAAGATCCCGGGGTGCCGATCCCATCCGAAGCGACTGCCGTTAATGGCATCACCGACGATATGGTCAAAGGTAAGAAGTTCGACGACGCTCGGGTTGCCGAAATGATTGGTAAGGCACACATCATCGTTGCCCATAACTCAAAGTTTGACCGTAAATTTCTCGAAGAACGCTTTCCAGTATTTGCCTCTAAGCCGTGGGCATGCACTCTCACCCAGATCGATTGGGCGGGCGAGCTGATGAACACGCGGAGCCTTGAATTTCTGCTGTACAAAATGGGCTTCTTTGTTGATGCCCACCGCGCCTTGGCCGATACGCAGGGCGTAGTTGCAGTCTTATTGGGCACGCTCCCTGTTTCAGGCGAACTGTCAGCATCTGCAATGCTGGCAAAGGCTAGGGCGAAGTCTTGGCGGATATATGCTGTTGATGCACCGTTCGAGGCGAAGGACACTTTGAGGTGCAGGGGATACACATGGTTTACTGGTGGCGATGGCAAGTCGAAGTCGTGGTTTAAAGATGTAACCGATAAAGAGGCTGAGCTGGAGTGGATGGCCGCGGAGATTTATTATCCTGGCGCCGATGTTGCGAGCATTCCGGCTTACGAGGTTGATGCTTACAGCAGATTTTCAGTAAGGGAACCGTGAAAAGGAGATAACCATGCCAACAACAAAAAGAGTAAGAAACAAAAAACAGCTGCAGATGCGCCTGTACATCTCTAGCGCCGAGAAAGAGGCCATCACAAAGGTGGCATTAAGCCGGGGATTAAAGGTGACGGGATTGATTCCGGCTGTCGTGAAAGAGTACATGGCACGTTCTGACCAGTGGAAGAGGAGTGCAGTTCCCGAAAAGGCTGACCGAGCGATGATCGCCATAACATACACTGCAGAAGAAAAAGCGGCGATTGTTGCTTATACCGAAAACCGGGCAATGAAAATCATCGAACTTTACCGTGAGGCGATCGCGGACTATGTGAGGCAAGCCGGTTACTTAAAGTGACCGAGACCCCGTCGCAAGCCCCTCGCTTTAGCTATGGGGAGATTCAGGCTCACTGTAGCTATTTAACTTGGGTCTGCGGAATATAGTGTGGGAAACAGGTTTTACCAAGCTGGCCTGAATTCAGCCCTCAGTGTGGGAAACTACAAAAAGTAACCGTCTTCCAGAAGCTTCACCAATGTGGGAATGTACGGCCCATAGTTGGTCGTTGTCTCTTCGTAATGATCCGTTTCAGCCATCATTCTTCCCATAGTGAAGGAGTCTTGTGATGGTCTTGGCTTCCGGATCTTCTTTCTGACTGAAGTACTGGAGTCTTTCAACGCCTGATCGTTATAAAGCAACCTCGCCCGTAGAACCTCGAAGCTGTATCCCCGCCCAATGCGGTTGATAAACCTTGCCACGGAATTGACAGACTCTGTGTAGGCATTGGTTAAGGGCAGCCGAAAAACTACTTATGCGTGGAGACAGCTGTGCTTGGGATGTATTGGCAACCGCGCTGGCAGATGAGGTTTTTGAAGATTTTTGGCTTAAAGCTGGAATTGTTGATTTGCTTGCTGATTCAGGCGATACAAGAACATTTGATCTGTTTATTGATATGTTGAATGACGTCGACAGATACTCCGGTTACGATGAAATAATGGCCCAAATTTTATTCTGGATGGGTAAATCAGGAGACCCACGTGCAATAGAGCCTATCAAAAAATGGCTGTATAAAGAACTGGTAAATTGGGATGATGACTTAGTTGAAAGAGCTCTTAAGGCTCTTGAAATGACACCATCATGATCACAAAATACCGACGAGAGCTTGTCAGGGAGACCCGTCCCAGCAGAAAACAGCTTCTTCAGCTTTTGAAACAGCAGAGATATATCATCCTCATCTTCGGCATTAGACGATATTCGCCCACAAATAATTCAGAAAATACTAACGTTATCCCTCTCTGGCGTGTTATAAATCGTTTTAGACAGTCATGGTGAGGAAACAACTAAGACATTGTTGAAATCGTATACAAATTTATACCTATAGAAACCTCTTTCCCCGCCGGATTGTTTATTCAGTGAGTAAAATTTCAACCGTCTTGACCAAGCACAGTAGAGATGTCTTACCTTAACTAGTACCTGCTCCCGGGCGAATGTATGACAGCAACGGCTATAGCCCATGCTACTCAAGATGGTCGCATTCATCGACTCGATGAACACTTGCGGGAGACTGCCTCCTTGGCCAGTGAATTTGCTGCTGCTTTTAACAGCGGACAATGGGGTAGGCTTGCCGGTTTATGGCACGACATAGGGAAATACTCGCCTGACTTTCAGAAAATGATCCGCTCAGCTACAGGGCTTGATGGGCATGTGGAGACCGTTCCGGGGCGTGTCGATCATTCTACAGCCTCCGGTATATGGGCAACGGAACATCTGTATTTTAAAGGCTTTCCGATAAGCAGACTGTTAGCCTACGCCCTCTGCGGTCACCATGCTGGTCTTGCCGATTGGTCTGCAGACCAAACAGGAAGAAAGGCTCTCTCAGAACGGTTAAAAAATACAGCCCTGTTCGACTCCATCCGTTACATTATCCCTGCCGATATTCTACAGCAAACGCTCCCGCAACAAATTCCCAAAGGGTATGACCTCGCACTCTGGATCAGGATGATCTTTTCGTGTCTGGTCGATGCCGACTTTCTCGATACAGAGCGGTTCTTCTCGGCAGAGAACTTTGCTCTGCGTGGGAACTATCCCTCAATTGCAGAGCTGCTACCTCGCATCACTGAATTTATGAAAAACAAGCAGGATTTAGCCCCAGATACATCTGTCAATAGAATCAGGCGGGACATTCTGGAAAAATGCATTGCAAAAGCAGATACTGAACCTGGAGCGTTTTCACTCACCGTACCCACAGGCGGTGGCAAGACCCTTTCCTCCCTGGCATTTGCTCTTACCCATGCCGTCAAGTACAACAAGCAACGAATCATCTATGTAATTCCCTACACCAGCATCATTGAACAGACAGCAGACCAGTTTCGGCAGATATTTCCCGCCGCCGTACTTGAACATCACAGTAACCTTGAGATCACCGATGAATCAAAAGACAACGCCAAGTCACGGCTTGCCTGTGAAAATTGGGATGCACCGGTCATTGTTACCACCTCAGTACAGTTTTTCGAGTCTCTTTTTGCCGCCCGAACTAGCCGCTGCCGCAAATTGCACAATATCGTTAATAGTGTCGTAATCTTTGATGAGGCACAGCTGTTACCGCCTGAGTTTTTAAACCCAATTATGTACGCTCTCTGCGAATTGAAGTCCTGTTACGGTGTTAGCATTGTCTTTAGCACTGCCACCCAACCTGCGCTTGGCCCTCAACCTTCATTTGGCTTTAATGGGATGCCAGACATTATCGAGATAATGGATGATCCCGTTGGCCTCTCCGAAAGTCTCAAGCGAGTGGACTTACACCATCCTGTAGACTTCAGCGAACCTATTGCGTGGGAAAATCTAGCTGAGGAGTTAGCAGATCACCCATCGGTTCTCTGCATTGTTAATCGCAGAGATGATGCGAGTAATCTGTGGGGACTGATGCCAGAGGGGACGTTCCACCTTTCGGCCAGGATGTGTGGACAGCACCGATCTGCCGTGATCAGAGAAATTAAGGAGTGTTTGCGCACCGGCAAACAAACACGAGTTATCAGCACACAATTAGTTGAGGCAGGTGTTGACCTCGACTTCCCTGTGGTCTATCGGGCAATGGCCGGTCTCGACTCCATCGCACAGGCCGCCGGAAGATGTAACAGGGAAGGACGTCTGCAACAACGGGGTATAGTACGTGTCTTCGTGCCACCTTCACAATCACCACCAGGAACGCTCAGGCAAGCTGAGGGGGTCACTCGTCAACTGCTGGCAGAAAAAGTTGCAGATCACATGGCCCCAGAACGGTTCACCCGCTTCTTTACCAATTTTTACTGGCTGCAGGGAAACCGGCTCGACAAAAACAATATCCTCGGCGACTTATGCCCCGCCAATGAAAAAGAACTCCGCTACAGTTTCAGGTCAGCTGCCGACAAGTTCCACCTAATTGATGAAACGACTCAGGTTTCTATTGTTGTTTTGTATAAAGGTTCACCAGAGCTGATTGAGCAGGTAAAGTCGCACGGCCCAAACCGATTTATCATGCGGCAACTACAGAGGTACATTGTCAACATCCCTCGTTATCAGCTCAGGCCTTTGCTTGAGACCGGCGCAATTAGAGAGATTAATGGAATGCTGGTGCAGGAGCAGTCGGCGCTGTATGACCGAGATATCGGGTTCTGCCACAATCGTTCGGCGCTGTATGAACCGGATGAACTTGTCTGTTAAATTTTATTGAGAGGAGGAGCGAATGAATGGGCTAAAACTAAAAAGCAAAACCATGCGACTTATGGTGTGGGGCGACAACGCTTGCTTCACCCGGCCAGAGATGAAGGTCGAACGGGTTTCCTACGATGTTATAACACCTTCGGCAGCCCGTGGCGTACTGGAGGCTATACTGTGGAAACCGGCCATCCGTTGGGTGGTTGAGCAGATTGATGTTCTCAAGCCGATTCGCTGGGAGTCAGTTCGGCGTAACGAAGTAGGTGTACGTATGTCCCCTCGATCTAATGGCCTCTTTATCGAGGATCAGCGACAACAACGAGCAGGACTATTCCTGCGGGAAGTAGAGTATGTTATCCATGCGCATTTTGAAATGACCGACAAAGCAGGCCCGGAGGATGACACCATAAAGTTCCAAGAGATGTTCATTCGCCGTGCGCATCAGGGACAATGCTTCCAACGTCCATACCTCGGCTGCCGAGAATTTGCCGCCAACTTTACTTATCTACCTCACAACTCACCACTGCCTGAGACGATTGAAGAAACCCGTGACCTCGGCTTTATGCTTTATGACATCGACTTTTCGGGTGAGACACCCATGCCGATGTGGTTCAGGGGGAATCTTGACAATGGCAGAATGCTTGTTCCTGACATCGAGAGCGAGGAGGTGCACAGATGATTCTACAAGCACTAGCAGGGTATTATGATCGTCTATCGGCAGGATCAGGTATAGCGCAGGAGGGCTTTCAAAGTAAGGACATCCCATTTGTAATTGTGCTTGATGACGGCGGAAACTTCATAGATTTATGGGATACCCGTGAGGGTGAAGGTAAAAAGAAAAAAGCACGAGCTTTTATAGTACCAAGGGAGTCAAAAAGGTCTGGTACAAATGCTTGGAAAATCGCCAATCTGCTGTGGGATAACCCCGGCTATGTTCTTGGAGTGCCGTTTGGCGATGATAAGGCTTTGAAGCAGCACCAGAGTTTTATGGACCTTTTGCACAGCACATTCCCGCAACCGACAGATGTCGGTATCACCTCGGTTATAGCGTACCTGTCTCGCATGAACTTCTCAAAGATCAGCACCCATCCCCTGTGGGATGAAATGGTTGAGGCCAAAGGCAACTTGAGCTTTAAATTGGTAAAAGACACCTGTCTTGTGTGCGAAAGGCCGACCGTTATTACCCTGCTGACATTGAATGCTACGCTTGAAGAAGGTGATGGCATACTGCAAACATGTATGATCACGGGTGAGCAGGATGTACCTGCATGTCTGCATGCGTCAATAAAGGGGGTATATAACACCAACTCTACCGGCGCAAATATCGTTTCATTCAACCTTTCTGCTTTTGAGTCATACGGGAAGACGCAGGGATTTAACGCTCCGATCGGCAGAAAGTCGGAGTTCCGCTATACGACTGCACTCAATGCTTTGCTAAAAAACCCTCTGCGCAGGTTTCAGGTCGGTGACGCATCGACTGTTTTTTGGGCTGAAAAAGATAACAAGCTGGAAGAAGTATTCCTTGAGCTGTTTGCAGAACCGGCCAAGGACAAGGCAAGCAAGGATAGCTCGTCTCTGGCCTCAGATCAGGATCATCGAGATTTACTGGCACTGATACGTTCTCCACAAAGTGCTGCATCGCCAGAACTTGATCCCAACACCCGTTTCTACGTTCTGGGGCTTGCCCCCAATGCAGCCCGTATTGCTGTCCGATTTTGGTACGCCGCCAAAGTTGGTGAGGTGGCAGACAACATAGCTCTTCACTTTGATGATACGGCAATTATTCATTCATCAATATTTAGGAAAACTCTTTCGATAAAAGAGCTGCTTAAAGCCACAGCACCTTCAACAAGCAAGCATCCGTATGGTGACCCTGAAAAAATATTACCGAATATGGCCGGTGACCTAATGAAAGCTGTCCTTGCCGGAACGCCATATCCCCACACCTTATTGGCATTAGCAGTAGGCCGTTGCAGGGCAGAACAGTCTAAAAAAGATTCAAGGACAGGGAAGCAAATGGAAAATGTCCCCTACGCACGCGTTGCCATCATTAAGGCCGTACTCGTACGCCAATCACGTTTTTTCAATACACAGGAAAAGGAGATCGGAATGTCACTCGATACCAGCAATACCAACATCGGATATCGCTTGGGCAGGCTCTTTGCTGTCCTTGAAAAAGTACAGGAAGAGGCCAGTCCGGGTTTAAATGCAACCATCAGAGATCGTTTCTATGGATCAGCTTCGGGTACGCCTGTGGTCGCATTTTCACACCTTATGAAACTAAAAAATCACCATCTGGCCAAGATCGAGAACAAAGGCAGAGCCATCAATCTTGAACGGCTTATTGGCGAGATTGTTGACGGCATCAACGACTTCCCTTCACATCTGGACCTGCATGATCAAGGACGATTCGCTGTCGGCTACTATCACCAACGGCAGAACTTTTTTACTAAAAACGAGCAATAGGTTGACGACACTTATATATAACCCACAAGGAGATTTACTATGAGCAACGCTATCCAGAACCGCTATGATTTTGTCCTATATTTTGATGTCAAAGATGGTAACCCCAACGGCGATCCCGATGCCGGTAATATGCCCCGTGTTGACCCCGAAACCGGCAACGGCCTGGTAACCGATGTCTGCTTGAAGCGTAAGGTCCGCAACTACGTTCAGTTAGCAAAAAAATGTATCGCCCCGTTTGATATTTTTGTCAAAGAGAAGGCTGTCCTTAACAACCTGATAGATGAGGCCCATGAACAGGCGGATGTAAAAGCTAAGGAAAAAGGTGAAAAGACTGATGCTGCTCGTCAATTTATGTGTGCCAAGTATTTCGACATTCGCACTTTCGGCGCGGTTATGTCTACTGGTAAGAACGCTGGACAGGTAAGAGGTCCAGTGCAGTTCACCTTTGCCCGTAGTGTAGATCAAGTTGTGCCCTCAGAGCATACGATTACCCGAATGGCTGTAGCAACCCCAGCAGAAGCAGAAAAGCAGGGAGGAGATAATCGCACTATGGGGCGTAAGTTTACTATCCCTTATGCTTTATACCGCTGCCACGGCTTTATCTCAGCGCCTTTGGCCGAGCAAAGCGGATTTAGCGAAGAGGATCTGGAGTTGTTCTGGGATGCTGTAAAGATGATGTTTGAACATGATCGGTCGGCTGCCCGTGGTGAGATGTCCGCTCGTAAACTGATTGTCTTCAAGCACGATTCTGCAATGGGCAATGCGCCGGCGCATACGCTATTCGATATGGTGTCGGACAAATCTAATGCCTCTCCGCCAAGAGGATTTACGGACTATACTGTTACCGTTCCTAAGCAGTCCGCTATGCCACAAGGTGTGACGGTTCAGGATAAACTGTGACCTTTGGTTCGTCGGACGATTCCATACCCGTTTCTGCTTTAGAGCATTTCAGCTACTGTCCAAGGCAATGCGCTCTGATCCATGTGGAGCGGGTATGGGATGAAAACCTCTACACCATGAGAGGGAGAGATGTTCATACTCATGTTGATGAAGAGTCATCCCAAGACATAGGTGGGGTGAAACTTGAACGTGCTCTTCCAATATGGTCACGAAGGCTCAATCTTGTTGGAAAAGCTGATCTGGTTGAGTTTCACGGCGAGACACCTTACCCAGTTGAATATAAATCGGGCCGTTTACGCAAAGGGATTCACGAGTCACTTCAACTCTGCGCTCAGGCCTTATGTCTTGAAGATATGTTCTCTGTGGCAGTTCCTTGCGGGGCTATTTACTGGCATGGTTCTCGAGAGCGGATCGAGATTTGCTTCACTGACGAAATGCGCAGTAATGTGAAAAAAACTGCCGAGGCGGTGGCTGAAATGCTAGTGGCAAAAGTTCTACCCAAGCCAGTAAATGACAAGCGGTGTAAAGATTGTTCGTTGCGTTCGTCCTGTTTGCCTACGGTTGTTACAGATGGGCAGCGAAGGGTTAAATCTCTGAAGGCATTGTTTGAGGTGTCACCATGATGCAGTTTTTGAATACCCTCTACGTCATGACTCAGGGAACCTATCTCTCGCTGGATCATGAGACGGTCAAGGTAGAAGTGGAGGGGAAAACAAAACTTCAAGTGCCACTTCACCATCTTGGTTCTATTGTTACAGTCGGTAACGTGATGATCTCTCCTTTTTTTATGGGGAAATGCGCTGATGATGGGAGGGCCATTATTATCCTTGATCGCAACGGACGCTTCAAATGCCGTATTGTCGGAAAAACGTCTGGCAATGTTCTGTTAAGGCATGCCCAGTATAAGATGGTTGACGACTCAGCGATCAGTGTCTCACTTGCTTCCATCTTCACTGCTGGGAAAGTAAAAAATGCCCGTAATGTCCTTATGAGAAGCGCGAGGGAGGCAGATGACCCCAAAGAAGAAAGGCTTATACGGGAATCTGCTGATATCCATGGCGAGGTGCTATTTCACATGAAAACGCCTCGAGACTCCGATCATGTAAGGGGGTTAGAGGGCGAGGCTGCCGCAGCTTATTTCAAGGTATTCCCGCTAATGATGCGTAAGACAGAACGATCAACATTACCTATGAACGGGCGAAATCGTAGGCCTCCTCTTGATCCGGTAAATGCATTAATATCTTTTCTCTATACACTGTTGTTGAATGACTGCATCAGCGCTCTTGAAGGAGTAGGACTCGATCCCCAAATGGGGTTTTTACACGTTATTCGCCCGGGCAGACCTTCACTTGGCCTTGATCTTATGGAAGAGTTCAGAGCCTTTATAGTTGACCGCCTTGCTATTACACTCATCAATAGAAAACAAATTTCAATCGAACATTTTGAACCTCGCACAGGTGGGGCTGTATATTTGAACGATGACGGTCGAAAAACCGTTGTTTCAGCATTCCAAAAGCGAAAACAGGAAGAAACGGAGCATCCCCTGCTTGTGGGAAAAGTGCCTCTAGGGGTTCTCCCCCATATTCAGGCCAGAATACTGGCGAGGTATATCAGAGGTGATATTGAAAGTTATGTGCCCTATGTGCATCCATAAGGCCAAAATATGTGGGTAGTCGTCTGTTATGACGTTAATACCGAAACCCCCAAGGGTCGTAAGCGCCTGAGAAGAGTGGCGCAAGTCTGTAAAAGCTATGGGCAGCGTGTTCAAAAGTCAGTTTTTGAATGTCAGGTGAATCAGATGCAGTTTGAGGAATTTAGGCGTAATTTGCTCAAGGAAATAGAAAAGTCGGAAGATAACTTGCGACTCTATCGCCTGACAGAACCAAGAGATCGCCATGTTGAAACGTATGGTCAATCTTGGACTGTATTGTTTGACGAAGAAACATTGATAGTATGATGCGCGAACCTGTTGCTTATCCATTTTTTGGGTATGTTCGCGACTCTATAATATCAGCTAGTTATCTCATTTAGAGGCTAAAAAGTTGGCCATATTATATATGTATTCGGGGCTTCGCTGAACTTAGTATGTAACTTGCAATATCTGTTTCCCTTTTTGGGGAGGCAGTAGCGCTCTCCCTTCGGGGAGAGCGAGGATTGAAACCTGATGGCCAGAACGCCGTGATTGTAGGTGATTTGTAGCGCTCTCCCTTCGGGGAGAGCGAGGATTGAAACATAGTCACTATCTTCAATCCCGAGTGTTCTAGTGTAGCGCTCTCCCTTCGGGGAGAGCGAGGATTGAAACACTGGGCATAGAAGTGGTGAGCGGCAATACCGAGTAGCGCTCTCCCTTCGGGGAGAGCGAGGATTGAAACGGTGATGTAGTGGTGCAAGTTGGCGCTAGTGACGGGTAGCGCTCTCCCTTCGGGGAGAGCGAGGATTGAAACAATGAAATCCATCCGGCATAAGCCGAGGAATAATGTAGCGCTCTCCCTTCGGGGAGAGCGAGGATTGAAACTAATATGCGCGATCTTACCACCGCCGCAAAAAATGTAGCGCTCTCCCTTCGGGGAGAGCGAGGATTGAAA
>CAINRC010000160.1 GCA_903852495.1 uncultured Geobacteraceae bacterium
ACAAAACAGGCAAACTGACCTATCCTTGCCGTCCCCTCCGGGGTGGATCGATTTCTTTTGTCCCGGCCTTGGCCGGCTATGACAGCAACTCTTGTAAGCCACCTTACAGGAAGGCGTGACAGGGGAGGGGAGTGGTGAACTGATCCGGTATTTTCCGGCAGTTGAGCACCATGCTTCTGAGGCTGTACTGCAGCCGTTTTTCTGAAGCACTGTACTGAATGAAGTGGAATGAATCAGGTGGTTGGCGTGACTTTTTTTGCTCCCATCTTGACCCGGCAAAAAACATGACAACCGACCAGTAAAGGGAAACAAGGGCAGTCGCTGGTGAAGCTCTTTTTACGGTCTTCCGGCCCTCTGGCTGGCGTCAATGGACTGATGGCCGGCTTTGCTGTCCGGTACACCGGGTATGACATACGATAGACCCGCAGGCAGGCTGGAATAAATGGCCTGACTGGCGGATTCCATACCGGTACCCCGGCTATGACTGACTTGGCTTTTTACTCGTTGTTTACAGTACGAATTACAGATATGAGCATACTTGCCGACATGCTGATCTCGAAAAAAACCATGTGTATCCAGTGCAGGTTTCTGAATTGTTTTCCTGCACCGATACACAAATAAATCAAAACCCCCGCCTTAACCGGGGGATTCGTTATGGTAGCCAAGAATGTAATCGGCTGCCTTCTGGGCTCTTGATCCGATTTGTACGATCAATTTTGGATCGGCTTGTATTCTGGTAAGCCAGGCGTTGAGATATGACGCCGAATTCTCCAGTATGTTTTGCTCGATGCCTGCAATTCCGGAGAGGAACGAAGCGGTCATTTCGGCAACAAGCTCTTCATCGGAGTACTCGTGAGAGCCGAATTCCCAGTTATTAGTTACTCCTGGCCTGTTCAGGCGAGATTCGTGTCCAGTGGAGTGTGATAATTCATGAAACGATGTGTGAAAAAAATGAGCGCTATCCATAAAACTCTGTAACGCCGGCATCTTTACTTCATCTTTTGAAGGAGAATAGCAGGCCTTATTCCCACCATAGTTGATCACCGGCCGATTCGGCATCTCCCTGATTATTGTCTCGGCTGTTTCGATTGAGGTGTTGATCTCCTTACCGGATGACGGCTCGACCAATCCTTCAACTCCAGTTACCGGATAGACTCGGTAATACCGGAGAAATGGGATCTGTTCTTTCTCGCCGGTTTTCAGGTTTTCCCACTCCCGCATCTTCCAGAACACGACAGGCAATCCTTTGCACCGAATTTTGCCACCGAGTGATTCAGCCTGTTTTCTTGTTACAAAATATTCACTCCCTGCCATGGAGAGTAGAAAGAGGTTGATCCCCCGGTAGACCTTACCAGAAACGAGATTCTTTGGTAAACCAACTGTCCAGGGCTTACGCCAGGGTGCAACACCCTTTTCAAGCTGTGCTATAATCTGATCTGTGATGATTTCATAGACTGTAACTGACATGATCATTCTCCTTAAGTTTGTAATTGATGCAATGCGAACGTGCACTACAGCAACAGGGGACAAGCGAGGACGGTATGACTGCATGACCTGAACTCCGGGCTGCCCTGAACCGGTTATCCGCCCTAGCGAAAGCGGGTGGGAGAAACCGGAAGCAGCCTGGTATGCCAGTTAGCACTACCAAGCCATTTTTTCCAGACCACAGGAGATAACAAGAGCAGGAACAGAAATTGAGGAGGGCAACGACTTGCAGTACCAAAAGGAAAAAAAGGACGAACCATTGACAATATCCCTTCAACATGACCCGGAGCGGTCATGCACCCGCAGCTTACCTTACGACTTGCTGTACGAGAAGCGGTATGACTTACGATAGACCCGCCGTCAAACTGGCCTATATGGTTTGACTGTCGGATTCCATCCGGTACACCGGGTATGATTGACTGGGCTGTTTACGTACTGGGAAAGCTATGGGAAAGAAGCAGAGTAGTTGTGGGGCACAAGTAGCGCGTAATGGAGCCAGCATGCCCGAAGGTAAAGGGAGTAAAACAAATGTTTTCCACAAGCAGCCGTTTTTCCTGTCTATGGCAGTGCTTGTCATGGCAAAGGCACCGCCCTTGCTTGTAAAAAGCTTTAGCGTGATACGCTGAAGAAGATATAATAGGGGTCGCTTCAGACAACGGATTTAAAAACCGTTAAGGAAATGGTAACGGCCTGTTATGGTTATTGATAAAGCTGAAGGCCGATTATTTGCTATGCCTTGATGTGGTCTCACTCCCTTGTCATTTCATCTCGAATTCCTTGCAAGAGCTTTTTTAGTAGCTGCAGAGCATGCTCAAACTTGGTGCCCTGAAATGAAACACCTTTGACCATATTGGCGAGCATTCTTAACTCTTGGTCTTCGTCGGTTTCACGGTTCAGAATTTTCTCTATCGTTTTAACTGTCTCCATGTTGCTCAACTGTGCTATTTCCCGTCCGAGTAGTCGAACGGAAGCAAGCTGGGTGTCAAATTCTTCCTCGGTGAGCAAAGGTACATGGGATTTGTACAGTTTATTCAGAATATCAGTTGCTTCGTATTTTTCAAGAATGAAGAGCAGATCAAGAGCGTCACGCTCGCGTCTTGGATATGCGTCGTCCCAAGAGATAATCTTCAGAAGAGCCAGTGCCGGTACCGAAGGAACCAGAATCTCCACAGGCGGCTCGTTGCTTAAACGTACGTTCAATGCTGATTGATACGCTTCTTCAAACCCGAGGATACTCATGATCATGTCATGGTTTGGAGGCCAACTGATTCGCTTTGTCTCGTCGCTAATCCCTCCGTATGGCACGATATCTATAAGGGTGGGATATGAACTGGCACTGAATCGGTGCGGTAAATTTGTCGGGGAGAAATGCCCACGTTCAATCAGGTTGTCAGTCAAGCGTTTGAATTCTTCCCAGCTTGCCACCTCAATGCCAATATCGATGTCTTCCGTCATTC
>CAINRC010000161.1 GCA_903852495.1 uncultured Geobacteraceae bacterium
CTCCTCGTTGGCTAATAATTCAAAAACTTTTCGGGCTCTTTCGTTTTTTGCAACGGAGGCAGCTCGTCGGTAAAAATCCATACTGTCTTTTTCAGCTTTTATTGCAAGGCGAACAGCTTCCTGCAGACTATATTCTCTCCCCATAAAATCCCCCTTTTTTGTAGTATGTTGCCATTATAGTCATCATTGAATATAGGTCAACTGTTTATACTGTACCACTGAAAATGTTTAACATGGATTCTAATAAATCTACTTGACAAGATAGTCACGATATCGTACTTTTCATTAGAACTGACCTTAACGGTTTAATTAACTATTCACATTGCGGCAGTGCCTATGAAAACAATTTACGTATTATCCGATTCGACCGGAGAAACTGCTGAACGTGTAATGCGAGCTGCTCTATCTCAGTTTTATGAAGAGGATGTACGTGTTCACCATCTGGCCAAAGTTTCCACTCAGGCCGATGTTAAGCAGGCATTGTCAATTGTTTCACACTCTCCCGGGCTTATTGCCTATACGCTGGTTGATCCTCATTTAGCAGAGGTTGTCGAACGTGTTGCAGAAGAGTGTGGAGTTATTACTATTGATCTCCTTAGTCCGCTCATTTACAGCCTGTCTCGATATCTTGGCGCCCCGTCACGGGAGAAGCCAGGGTTGTTGCACCGTATAGACCCGGAGTATTATAAGCGCGTTGAGGCGGTTAACTTTACCGTCAAACACGATGATGGTCAGGAAACAAGGTTTTTACACAAAGCTGATCTCGTTCTTGTTGGTGTGTCCCGTTCTTCTAAAACACCTCTTGCCATGTATCTTGCTCATAAAGGTTACAAGGTTGCTAACGTACCGATTGTTCTGGGAATTGCTCTTCCAACTGAATTATTTGAAATCGATCAGTCTAAAATTGTCGGTTTATTGATTGATCCCAAACGGCTCGTTGAAATTCGTACTTCCAGGTTGATCAACATGCGGCAAAGTCCGCGTGGCACCTATAATGACTACCATTTGGTTGAAGATGAGATATCCGCGTGCCGTCAGCTGTATAGAAAACATCCGGAATGGCACGTTCTTAATATTACTAATAAATCTGTTGAAGAGGCGGCATCTGAAATTATGAGACGCATGGAAATGACTTCAGGGGCTGAATATTAATCTTCCAGAAAAAACAAAAAAGGAGATGGAAATGAAAATTCTTGTTGTTGAAGATGAAAAAAAAGTCGCAAGTTTTATTAAGCGCGGTCTTGAAGATGACAGTAATCAGGTAACTCTTTGTTATGATGGCGCGGAAGGTTTGAAACGTGCGAGCAGTGGTGAGTTTGATCTCGTCATACTTGACTGCATGCTGCCAAAGAAAGATGGCCTGGCAGTACTGAATGAATTGCGTGATGCAGGCAGCAAGGTTCCGGTCCTCATGTTGACGGCTAAAGCAGATACGACTGATGTTGTATCCGGTCTCGATGCTGGTGCAGACGACTACCTGGTTAAGCCGTTCGCTTTTGCTGAGTTGCAGGCCAGAGTCAGGGCACTAACAAGAAGGAGCAAGCAGGATCGTGGTGCCGAAATCCTCTTTGCTGATCTGCGTCTCGACCCGGTAAATCACAAAGTCTGGAGAGATCAGATTGAAATCGTACTTACTGCAAAAGAATACAGCCTCCTCGCATATATGGTCAGAAATGCCGGAAATGTCCTTTCACGTGCCAATATTGCTGATAACTGCTGGGAATATCCATTTGAAACGTTTACAAATATTATCGATGTGTACATCAACTATCTCAGAAAGAAAGTTGATGGCAAATTCCCGACCAAACTCATTCACACGGTCCGTGGTAAAGGGTATATCTTGAAAGAGAGTTAACAGGGGTTGATTTTTCTGAATTGAATGTTTATTTTAGGGATGCGTAACAGGTAAGGGCGGTGTCGTGACATATGCGATACCGCCCTTGACTGTTATAATAAACTTTCGGTACAGAGGAGGAAATCAGGTCATGTCGTTATTACGTTCTTTTTCGGTTCTTGTTCTGGTGTTGGGTCTAGTTACATTCACAGTTCAACCCCCGTCTGCTGCAGCAAAAGTCCTCACTCCTGATTTTGTTGCCTTGGCAAAAAAACTTAATCCAACGGTCGTAAATATACGCACAGCAAAAAATATAAAGCCGAAACAGCGTACTCGGCGTCCTCAGCAGCAGAATCAATTCGGCAATAAATTCTTCGATGATTTTTTCAACCGTTTCTTTGATGAAGCGCCTCAACAGCGACCTCGTCGTGAACAGAGTCTTGGTACCGGATTCATTATCAGTGCTGACGGCTATATTCTTACGAATAATCACGTAGTCAATGGGTCTGATGAGGTGATGGTCAAACTGGCCGACGGCAGGGAAGTCAAAGGTGAGATAAAAGGAGTAGATGAAAAGGTCGATCTTGCTCTTATCAAGATAAGTGAAAAGGACCAGCTTCCTTTCGCTGAATTAGGTGACAGCGATACACTTGAAGTTGGTGAGTGGGTAATGGCGATTGGTAACCCGTTTGGATTGTCACATACGGTCACTGCCGGGATTGTCAGCGCCAAGGGTCGTGTGATTGGCGGCGGACCGTATGATGACTTTATCCAGACCGATGCTTCGATTAACCCGGGTAACTCCGGAGGCCCGCTTTTTAGTTCTGACGGGCGTGTAGTTGGTATTAATACCGCAATTATTGCGGGTGGCGGAGGCGGGATCGGTTTTGCCATACCGGTCAGCATGGCTAAAACAATAGTCAATCAATTGCGTGAAAACGGCAAGGTAACCAGAGGTTACCTCGGGGTACGTTTTCAGCCGCTGACCGCTGATCTTGCCAAGTCTTTTGGCCTTGATTCTGAAAAAGGGGCTCTGATCGCCTCGGTTGATAAAGATACTCCTGCGGATAAAGCCGGTCTCAAGGCGGGGGATGTCATTGTTGAGTACGATGGTAAGCAGATTTCCGAGGGGAGTGAGTTGCCTCGCTATGTAGCTGCCACCCCCGTTGACAAGAAAGTCCGTATCGTCATCATCAGGGAAGGTGCCAGGCTTGAGATCCCGCTTGTCGTCGGCTTGCTGGAGGATAAGGATGGTAAAACCGGCGCCGACAGCGGTAAGGAATCAGACAGGATAGGTATCACTGTTGAAGAGGTAACCAAGGAAAACGCCGGACGGCTTGGTATTCGCGAAAGTAAGGGTTTGGTTATTACTGAGGTAAAAGCCGGATCGTCTGCTGAAGAGGTTGGTGTATCTTCTGGATCTCTCGTAATCGAAATTAATGGCCAACGCCCGGAAACAGTTAAAGCCTATACCGCACTTGTTGCCAAACTTAAAAAAGGTGATGTTGCGCGTTTATTACTTAAAAAACCGGATGGTAGTGTACTTTACGTCGCATTGAAGGTAGAGTAATTATTGAGGCGGGTGGTCACCCGCCTCAATTTTTTTGGAGTATAAAAGATGTCTTCACGGTACGTACAACCACTACGAATAGTTATTCAATTTGGTTTTCTCCTGTTTATGCTGTGGCTTGGCTTGCTCTTTTACCGATTTGTGCAGGCGGTCAGCCTTGGCGCCGGTGGGGCCATCCCGGTCCGACCAGGTGGTTTAGAGGGATTTCTTCCTATTTCCGGGCTTATGGGCACCGTCTCGTGGGTGAAAGGGGGAGAGATCAATTCCATCCACCCGGCAGCGGTGGTAATCTTTTTGACGGTTATTCTTCTGTCATTTCTGCTGCGGCGTTCTTTTTGTTCCTGGATATGCCCCATAGCGACTATTTCCGAGCTACTCTGGAAGGGTGGCTTTCGCTTGCTGCGCCGCAATTATCGTCTCCCGATGTGGGCAGATGTCACCGCGAGAAGTGTGAAATATCTGTTGATGGCATTTTTTGTACTTTCAATTGTTATAGGGATGTCGTCCCATCAGTTATCAGGATTCATTCGTTCGGATTATCACCTTATTGCAGATGTGCGTTTGATGAATTTCTTCCTGCACATGTCACAGGTGGCGCTGATTGTTATTACGGTATTGCTGCTTCTATCCGTAGTGCTGCGTAATCCGTTCTGCCGTTATCTTTGCCCATACGGCGCTCTTTTGGGTCTGGTAGCGGTGATTTCGCCTACTCGCGTTACCCGGAATCTCGACCGGTGTGTCTCATGCGGAGTCTGCAGTCAGGTGTGTCCCACCTATATTGATGTCATGCATAAAACAAGCGTTGCCTCACCGGAATGTCTCGCCTGCTGGCGCTGTGTAAGCCATTGCCGTGTTAACGAAGCGCTTTCGATGCGTGCCTTTCAGCGTTTTCTGGTGCCAGGCTTAGTCTTTGCCATCCTGGTTGTGCTGGTGTTCTGGGGTGGCTCCGTAATTGGCAAGTTGAATGGCCATTGGGTCAGTTCCATTACCCTTGAGAAATATGTACGTCTATTGAAAAAATAAACGAAAGGAATAGTTGTATGGGCGTTTATGCCAACACAGTAAGTATTACCCAGTTTGCCGTAACCGGGGAACTTCCGGGAACGGATCAGTTCCAATGGTTTTCAAAAAAACTCGCTGATCGTGGATTCGCATCCATCGAAAACTCCACCGAAGAGACTTCAGAGGGATGGTCTCTGGTTGACAGACCGGACGATTCCACATTTGATGTACCGTCAGAGTTCTGGCGTGATAATTTTCTGGTTTTTTCACTGCGCAAAGACCAGCGTAAAATTCCTGCCGCCGTGCTTAAATCGCACACCGGGCGGGAGGAGGGCTCTTTTCTCGCACAGAATGCCAATCTGCGGCGAACTCCCAAGCATAAACGCGAAGAGATCAAAGAACAGGTGCAGTTGCGTCTTCTGGCCAGATGCCTTCCGGTGCCATCCATCGTTGATATAGTCTGGGATCTAAAAAACGGTGTGCTCACCCTTTACAGTCTTGGCACCAAAGTTATTGAGCGCTTTGAAGATCTGTTCCGAAAAACATTTGAAGGCTTCAGCCTTGTTATCATCCACCCATTTGCTCGAGCCCGTAAACTGCTCAATGGTCAGCTGCTTGACTCTTTGGAAGCGGCGAATCAGGCAGGTTCCGATGCGGTTGTTTCTCTGATTCGTGATAACCAGTGGCTGGGGTGTGAATTCATGCTATGGCTGCTGCAGCGGGGAGTTAACGGAGAAGGTGAGTTCTCGGTCTGCTGCCCAGGACATCACACAATCGGTGAAAACTTTACCGCCTGGATTGATGATCGGATACAGTTTCAGGGCGGGGGCGAAGAGGGTGGCATTCAGAAAGTCACGGTTTCGGGATCTCAAGACAGTTATCTGGAAGCTATCTCTGCACTTAAGGGGGGTAAGCGAATAACCAGTGCGACCATCTGTATTGAAAAAGATGATAACCCCTGGAAGTTGACTCTTAAAGGTGATACGTTCGGTTTCGCATCCTTTAAATGTCCCCAGGTGCGGGTGGAGAGGGACGCAACCGTCGATCAAACGAGCGAGCGGGAAGCGGCCTTTTATGAGCGGATGTATTTGATGGATCAGGGGTTACAGCTGTTTGACAGCTTGTACACCCTGTTTCTCAAGGAGCGGTTGACAGATTCATGGAACGGTCGTCTACAGGCAATTCATGCCTGGATGAACGGGGAGCAGGTTGATGAAATTCATTGATGAAGTAACATTATTTGCAACATCAGGACATGGCGGAGCCGGCTGTGTCGCTTTCCGTCACGAAAAGTTTATTGAGTTCGGTGGCCCTAGCGGCGGTGATGGTGGTAAAGGTGGAGACGTCATCTTCGACGCGACATCAAGCCATTCTACATTACTGGAGCTGCGCCACAGACCACATCAAAAGGCGGAAAATGGACATAACGGCATGGGCAAGAACCGCCACGGTGCCGGCGGTGACGACCTCCGTATCAAGGTGCCGGTCGGAACTGTTGTCAAGGACGCTGAAACGGGAGATATCCTGGCTGACCTGACGTATGACGGACAAAGTATAGTACTGCTGCGTGGAGGGAGGGGAGGGCAGGGAAATGCCCGCTTTGCATCCGCCACCAACAAAGCGCCGAAATTTGCTCAGCCAGGTGGAGAACATGAAGAATGTAAGCTTCGACTTGAGTTAAAACTGATGGCCGATGTCGGGCTTCTTGGATTGCCGAATGCCGGCAAATCATCTCTGATCTCCAAGGTGTCGGCCGCCCGTCCCAAGATTGCCGATTACCCTTTTACCACGATGGTTCCTTCATTGGGTGTCGTGCCATATAAGGGGTATCGATCCTTTGTCATGGCAGATATTCCCGGGATTATTGAAGGTGCCCATGATGGCGCCGGTCTCGGACACCGCTTTCTCAAACATCTGGAGCGTTCCGGGATTCTGTTGCATCTTCTTGATATTTCCTGGATGCCGGAACGTGATCCGCTGGCGGAATATGAGTCCATCAATCACGAGTTGGCGCTTTTCAGTTCTGAATTGTCATTAAAGGAACAGATAGTGGTTATTACCAAGATTGATTTACCCCAGACGAAAGCAGAGCTCCCTGCAATACAGGCCTGGTTCAAAAACAAGGGTCTTTCGGTGTTCCCGATTTCTTCTGCTACGGGCGAAGGCGTGGACCTGTTGATGGATGAAATTGCACGGCGGTTGTGGAGTAAGCCTGAAGAGGTGTGGTGATGCGCAAGGAATTACTGAAAGCGGTTAAACGGGTTGTAATAAAGATCGGCAGCAGGGTGCTGACTGATGCAGATGGTGCTCTGGATATGGCTGTTATTGGCAGGATATGTCAGGACATTGCGTCTCTGCGCCGCAAGGGTCTTGAAATCATTGTCGTGTCATCCGGTGCCATTGCTGCGGGGAGAAGCGAACTTGGGTTGACGGAAAAGCCGCGTACCATTCCGCACAAGCAGGCGGCAGCTGCAGTTGGCCAGACTCGCTTGATGCAGGCGTATGAACGCTCTTTAGCACCCAATAACCTCAAGGTTGCCCAGGTACTGCTTACCAGTGAAGACCTGGGAAGCCGGCAACGCTTTCTCAATGCCCGGGCCACGTTGGATGCGCTGCTCGGTTTCGGCATAATCCCGATCATCAATGAAAATGATACCGTTGTTGTCGATGAAATCAAATTTGGAGATAACGACAATCTCTCGGCTCTTGTCACAAATGTTGCTGAAGCACATCTTCTGCTGATTCTGACTGATATCGAAGGGTTTTACAGCGCTGACCCGCATACTCATCCGGATGCCACGTTGATTCCGCTTGTCAATGGGATCACCCGTGAGGTTGAGCGCGCAGCAGGTGGGAGCGGTTCGGCCGTCGGGACCGGAGGAATGGCTACCAAGGTGGCGGCCGCCAAAAAAGCGGGTAAGAATGGTATCGCCACCATTATGGTATCTGGAAAGCGGAGCGGCATTATTTGTGCGGCGTTACAGGGGGATGATGTGGGGACGATGTTCCTGCCCTCTGAAACGGGGCTTAATCGCAGGAAACACTGGATCGCCTATACATTGAAACCATCCGGTAAAATTATTGTCGATGATGGTGCTCGTACTGCATTGCTGAAAAAAGGCAAAAGTCTGCTGCCATCGGGAGTTGCCCGGGTTGAGGGACGGTTTGAGCGGGGAGCGTGTGTACGGTTATGCGGCCTGGATGGCGTTGAGTTTGCTCGCGGGTTATCTGATTATTCCAGTGGCGAATCGTCCCGACTGGTCGGCTGCAACAGCTCGGAGATAGAGGGGATTCTTGGTTATCACTACGGCGATGTGATTATTCACCGGGACAATCTTGTATTGATCTAGCAGTATGGATTGCACAAAAAAACGGGGGAAGACAGCTTCTGCTGAATTCCCCCGGATGGACTTGAAATAAGTTGTAAACCGTAACAGTCAGTAGATGTCTTGGTTTAGTCCACAAAACTCTTCAGCTTTTTACTCCGGCTTGGGTGCCGTAATTTGCGTAACGCTTTAGCTTCAATCTGCCGAATGCGCTCACGCGTCACCTCAAAATCCTGGCCAACCTCTTCAAGTGTATGATCGCTTTTCTCGCCGATGCCGAATCTCATCCGGAGTACTTTTTCCTCACGCGGCGTCAATGTGGCGAGAACTTTGGCGGTGCTTTCCGAAAGATTATTTTTTATAACCGCATCAATTGGAGAGATTACCCCTTTGTCTTCGATAAAATCACCAAGGTGGGAATCTTCTTCTTCTCCGATTGGCGTTTCAAGTGAGATCGGCTCCTTGGCTATTTTCAGTACCTTACGTACCTTGTCAAGCGGCAGCTGCATACGCTCGGCAATCTCTTCCGGTGACGGTTCGCGGCCATTCTCCTGCACCAGTTGCCGGCTGGTACGGATCAACTTGTTAATAGTTTCAATCATGTGCACCGGAATGCGGATTGTACGGGCCTGGTCAGCAATGGCGCGGGTAATGGCCTGACGGATCCACCAGGTGGCATAGGTTGAAAACTTGTAGCCTCGCTGATATTCAAATTTATCGACCGCTTTCATCAGGCCGATATTTCCTTCCTGAATTAAATCAAGAAACTGCAGACCACGGTTAGTGTACTTCTTGGCGATTGAGACAACGAGGCGCAGGTTTGCTTCTATAAGCTCACTCTTGGCGATGCGGGCCTTGCACTCACCTTCTTCGATCGCTTTCAGTGCCGCAGCCAGATCACGGGCCTTAAAGCCGGACTCCTGCTCGACTTTCTCTATTTTACGCGCCGCACTGCGCAGACGCTTCTCAAGTTTGGCTGTTTCCTCTTCGTCAAGCTTAAGTTTGGTGATTTCAGGTGGACATTTATCATCATCTCCCTGAAGCTTATCAAGCAGCAGTTTCAACTTTTCGACAGGGATAAGTTTTTCCAGGTCTGATAACTCGGCCTGCAGCTTGTCAACCTTACCGGACAGTTCTTTAAGGCGCTCGGCAACCTTGTTGGTGTGGCGGTCCTTCAGGCGCAGGGATTTAAGGAGATCAGCCTGACGATCTTTCTCTTCCCGAATGCGTTTCTCGATTTCTTTTTTCTTTGCCGGAGTTTTAGCTGCAGCAATTGATTCAGAAACTTCTATAACCAGCAATTCCTGAGCTGCGATGGCATCAATTATTTCGAGAATCTTGGTTTTCTGTACATCCTCTTCGTCGTCCTCAAGGACCTCTTCTTCAACTTCCTTACTGACTTCCGACGGGTTGATCTGGAACTTGCGCAGCCGTTCTCCCAGAGAGAGAACCTCTTTAACCGTGATCGGTGTGTTGAGAATGACGCTGGCCACGTCACGCTCGCCGTCTTCGATTCTTTTGGCGATTTCTACTTCACCTTCACGGGTAAGAAGAGAAACGGAACCCATTTCACGCAGATACATACGGACAGGGTCACTTGTACGTCCAATGGAGCCGGGTTCGAACTCAACTTCTTCCGATTCGCCTTCAGCTTCTTCATCTTCATCAAGATCACTTTTCATTTTCGGAATCTTGATTTTCTGGGCTGAATCGACAATTTCTATGTCAAGCTCACCGAACATACCCATGACGTCGTCTATCTGATCCGTGGCAATATCAGGAGGAAGGATGTCATTCACCTCGTCATAGGTCAAAAACCCCTTTTCCTTGCCGATATCGATCAGTTGTTTAACATCATCCATATTCTTTTTAGCCATGTGTATTCACCTCAATGGAGCAGCGGTTTAAATGTAATTATAGTTTTGACTTTCGGGTGCGCAGACTGTCGGCCTGTTTTAACAGCAGTCCGTACTCCTCGCTGTTGGCATCCAGTACAGCAAGGCGCGAAGCGATATCCTTGATTGATGAAAGCTGTTTCTTCTCATGACTCCGCGTACATTGATCGAAAACAGTGCGCCACTCAATATCGGCCAGATAGCCATCAGAAACCATTATCCGGGAAAAGAGTGTTTTTTGCTCTGGATTTTCAATCAGTTCTGACAGACGGCTCAAATCGAGGCCATGGTCTGAATCCATCAGCAGTCGGGCAATTTCCAGATGGTCACCGGTTAAAACAGTTTCCAGTCCGATCCGTTCAATTTCGCTGCGAGCTTCGGGATAATTCAGTAATAGCGCCAGCAGGGTGTCCTGGACATTGTCATACGCAGGTAACGAATTCCCCTGGTTTTGTGTCGAATCCCGGCTTGAAAGTACCCCTCCGCCCATCCGCTTGCGAAACGCGTGAACCGTGATGCCCAAAAGTCGGCAAATCTCTTTTTCATATAAATCGCGCTCAACCAGATCAGCAATCTTGCGGAAGCGGGGCACGATGTCATCGATTACGCGAACTTTGCTGTCAACACTATCGGGCGGTGTTTCAGCCAGCAAAGAATGTACGAAATATTCAAATGCCGGACGCGCCTTGGCGCGCAACGCTGCGAAATCATCCGCAGTATGAGCGGTTAGAAAACTGTCTGGATCATCACCGGCCGGCAGTGTAATTACGTATGCCGGGATGCGTTGCTCAAGAAAAAGCTCCATCGAACGAATAGTGGCTTTTTTCCCCGCATTATCGCTGTCAAAAAGGGTGTAGACCCGTTCTGCATGGCGTTTGATGAGGCCGGCGTGGGTGCCGGTCAGCGCAGTCCCGCAGGTGGCGACCACATTCTGAACACCGGCCCGGTACAGGGCCAAGTGGTCAAAGTATCCTTCCACAATAATGATGGCGTTTCCGGTTCTGATGGACGGCAACGCCATGTCCAGACCAAAAAGCACAGAGCTCTTGTGGTAGAGTGGTGATTCGGGCGAATTTATGTACTTTGGCAGTGTCGCATCAAGTACCCGCCCGGCAAACGCAATGACCTGGCCACGGCCATCCCGGATCGGAAAGATCAGCCGGTTGCGGAACAGATCATACCAGCCGGAATCTGACTTGCGGACTATGCCGAGTTTCACTGCGCTATCAAGATCAGCACCGTTGTTCTTCAGGTGCTTTACCAGTCCGTCGCGTCGGTCAGGTGCAAAGCCAAGCCGGTAGGCTTCTGAAATGTCCGGTTCTACCGAACGATTGGCAAGATACTTCCGCGCCGGTTCACCTTCTGCACTATTTAAAAGAACGGAGCGATAATACGCTGTTGTCAGATCATTGATTTTCAGAAATTGAACATGCTCATCCTGCGACTTTCTTTCAGCGGGAGTAAGCTGTCGCTCCTCGATCTCTATCCCGGATTTTCTGGCAAGCAGCTTAACCGCTTCAGGAAAGCTGAGTCCTTCTATTTTCATGATAAACGAAAAAACGTTGCCGCCGGCACCACAGCCGAAACAGTGAAAAATCTCACGCGCCGGATTTACATTGAACGATGGCGTTTTTTCAGCATGAAACGGGCATAAGCCCGAAAAATTACTGCCGGCACGGCGCAGAGGCAGATAATCAGAAACAACTTCCACAATTGACAGTCGTTCCGCAACCTCCCGCACTTTCTCTTCAGGAATCATTTCTTTTGACCATTGGCGCCCCGCCATTCCGAAAGGAAACGATCTCCGGTCTGAGCCAGCAAATTGGCAGACTCAGTTGTACGAATTTTGTTGCGTACCTGTTCCGGCATGAATCCGGATGTGGCGATGCTGAAAACCATACAGAGCAGCAGCGATCCCTCGGCAACCCCAATAAGCAAGCCGCCGATCCGGTTCAGACTGCCCAACATGACCAGGCGCAGAGCAGCGGTTATCACATTGCCAATGATATGGGCGCAGATACCGGCTATCAGCAGTATGATAATAAATGCCAGGAACGAAGACAGATGCGCAGGGATATGCAGCGCACCTTTTATCGGTGCTGCGAGAAGCGGATGAAATCGATAGGCAAGCCATCCCCCGCACAGAAGACCCGCCAGGGAAGATGCTTCATTTACAAGCCCCCGGACCAGGCCCTTGACTGCAAAGAAGCAGAGAATCGCTAGTATAATGAAGTCAATAAGATTCATTGATTTTTATAGTGGCAATTTACAAAGAAGGGGCTATCTGAACGAAAGCCCCTTGACTCTGAAATTCCGGTGCTGAACAGAGGTGGCGCATCAGGCAAGTAACCTGCGAACTGCATCGCTTACAACCCTGCCATCAGCTTTACCCGCTGTCAGGGGGGTAACCGCCTTCATCACCCTCCCCATATCCTTGGCACCCTGTGCCCCTGTCTCCAAAATGATCTGTCTGACAAGAAGGTCGATTTCTTCAGGCCCCAACTGCGCCGGCAGGAACTCAAGAAGAACGGCAAGTTCCAGTTCCTCTTTGTCGGCAAGATCAAGTCGGTTGCCGTCTCGATACATCCGGATAGATTCGCGGCGCTGCTTGGTCATGGTTGTTACTACTTCAGTAACCGCCTGATCATCAAGTACTGCACGGGAATCAATTTCACGGTTTTTGATTGCAGCAAGAACCATGCGAACAGCCGAAAGGCGCAGGTTATCCCGCGCCTTCATGGCTGCTTTCATCGCATCGTTTAGCTGTTCTTTCAGTGTCATGCTGATGTTCCTGACCGCATAAAGCGGGGATTAATCAATCATTTTACGCTGTTTCTTCAGTGCGCGCTTGCGAGCGGCGATTGCTTTCTTCTTGCGCTTGATGCTTGGTTTTTCGAAGTGCTCACGTTTACGGACTTCGGAGAGAATTCCCGCTTTTTCGCACTGTTTTTTAAACTTTTTCAGTGCCATTTCAAACGGTTCACTATCCTTTATTTTTACTCCCGGCATGTAAAATCACCCCCCGTCCTTTTGTTATTCTGTATAATTAATATGTTACCATTGATAGAGAAATTCAGAGTTGCGAACAATACCACACTGGTCAACTTTGTCAACAGGCAAATGTAGGAAACGGTCAGGGTGCGAGGTTCGAAGGGCGTGAAGCTTTTTCTGCCAGGCCGGAAGTCCCGAAACGTCGGCTGAGCTCTGCGTAAATGGCTGCTGGAGGAATATTCTGATGGCCGAGCAGAACCAGCAGATGGAAAACGAGGTCGGCGGTTTCACAGACAATTTCCTGCGGTACTCCACCTTTGGCGGCAATAACCACTTCAGTTGCTTCTTCGCCGATTTTCTTCAGAATCTTGTCTATTCCCCCGCGCAGCAGCGAAGCGGTATAGGAACTGTCGGTCGGATTGGCCTGACGGTCAAGAATTACCTGATACACATCCTGGAGAATATCGCCTTCATGTTTCATAAGCGGACCTCTACCCCTTTTTCGTGGAGATATGTTTTTGCCTCGCCGATGGTGTACTCACGGTAGTGGAAAATGGAGGCGGCCAGGCACGCACTGGCACCGGCGGTCGTAAAACCGTCGTACAGATGCTCCAGATTACCAACGCCGCCGGATGCGATTACCGGAATCGAAACCGCATCGACCACTGCGCGGGTCAGTTCCAGGTCGTAGCCGTCCTTGGTGCCGTCACAATCCATGCTGGTCAGCAGGATTTCTCCAGAGCCGTATGACTCCATGCGTGCCGCCCACTCAACAACATCAAGGCCGGTCGGTTTGCGCCCGCCGTGGGTATACACCTCCCACCGTTGTTCACCCGGCACCCGCCGGGCGTCGATGGCCACCACCGTACATTGTGAGCCGAAACGTTCGGCCGCTTCGCGCACAAATTCGGGGCGATCAACCGCAGCGGTGTTAATAGATGTTTTATCGGCGCCGGCATTAAGCAGACGGCGGATATCGTCAACCGAACGGATGCCGCCCCCTACGGTCAAAGGCATGAACACCCGTTCTGCCGTTCTCCGGACCACATCGATAATAATGTCGCGATCGTCACTTGAAGCGGTAATATCCAGAAAGGTAAGCTCATCAGCGCCCTGCTGATCATACATCTCAGCAATTTCAACCGGATCTCCGGCGTCGCGCAGTTCAAGAAACTGAACCCCCTTGACGACCCGCCCCCCCTTCACATCCAGGCAGGGAATGATACGTTTGGTCAGCATCTCAGGCTCGCCCCCTGGTGAGTGCAATCGCTTCATTCAGCCGGATCGCTCCGGTATATACAGCCTTACCGGTGATGACACCGGTTATTCCGGATGATTCAATGGCCATTAGATTTTCGATATCTTTCAGGCTGGAAACGCCACCGGAAGCGATTACCGGGATAGAAACAGCCTCAGCCAGCGCCTTGGTCGCCTCAAGATTCGGCCCCTGCAGCATGCCATCCCGGGCAATATCTGTGTAGATCAGTGCTGCAACACCGAAATCCTCAAATTTGCGGGCAAGATCAACCGCAGTGCTATTCGTGACCTCTGCCCATCCCTGCACCGCCACCATGCCGTTCTTGGCGTCAATGCCGACCACAATCTGCCCTGGGAATTTGGCACAGGCTTCACGAACCAGCTCCGGGGTACGCTGGGCGGCGGTACCGATAATAACGCGGGACAGCCCCAGTGACAGGTAGGCCTCGATGGTGGCGATGTCGCGGATACCGCCACCCAGCTGCGCCGGGATCGTGATCGCCTTCAGAATCGCCTCGATGGCACTCCTGTTCTTTGGCTGGCCGGCAAAAGCACCGTCCAGATCCACAATATGCAGCAGCTCGGCGCCAAGGTCCTGCCACTCACGGGCCTGTGCGCCGGGGTTGTCGTTAAATACCGTATCCTTCTCCATCAGCCCCTGTTCCAGGCGGACGCACATTCCTTCTTTCAAATCAATGGCGGGGATTACTATCATTTGAGCTCCGCAAAATTTTTCAGGATCTGCAGGCCGATTGCCTGCGATTTTTCCGGGTGGAACTGGGTCGCGACGACATTGTCCTTCCAGATTGACGAGCAGAATTCAATGCCGTAGTCGGTTGTCGTTGCGATGACACCCTCGTCATCGGGCCGGACAAAATACGAGTGGACAAAATAGACGTTGCTGTTGTCAGCAACCCCCGCAAAGGCTGGCGGGCGGCGTTTGAAATGGAGCTGATTCCACCCCATCTGCGGCACCTTCAGTCTCTCACCTGCAACCGTCATCTGGTCCGGAAAGCGGAGCACATGGCCGGGGATGACATTCAGGCCGTTATACAGGCCGAACTCCACGCTGTCGGTAAACAGGAGCTGCATACCGACACAGATGCCCAGAAACGGCCTGCCCTCCGCGATGATCTTCAGAATAGGCTCTACAAAGCCTCCCTGTTCAAGATTGTGCATGCAGTCACGAAACGCACCGACGCCGGGCAGCACCACTCTTTCCGCCTGCAGCACGACCTGCGGATCATCGGTGACAACCGCCTCGCTACCGATCTTTTCAAAACCTTTTTGTACGGAACGGAGGTTGCCCATTCCATAGTCAATAATTGCAATCATGTCAGGCAATCCGCGAGAAGTCGGCAATTCTGCCGAACAATCTGGCAATCGTGGTCAGGAGAGCCAGCCGGTTGGTCCGTACCAGCGGGTCCTCTGCCATGACCATGACACCGTCGAAGAATCGGTCCACCGGTCCGCGCAACGTGGCAATTTCGGTTAGTGCGTCCAGCCATGCGCCGGATGCAACCAGCCCGCCAGCAGCAACCTTCACCGCCTGAATCGCCTCGTACAGATTTTTCTCCGCTTCATCCTGAAAGAGGGACGGATCAACCGGCGCGTCAGTCCCTTCCTTGATGATATTGCCGACCCGTTTAAAGGCAACGGACAGCGGTTCAAAGTCCGGGTGGTTTTTAAATTCGGCCAGTGCGGCAATTCGCGCCCTCACATCCACCAGATCACTGAACCCGGCAGCAACGGCGGCATCAACTGCATCCGTGGGATGTAAGCCGCCCATCAGGTTGCTGAAACGGGCACGGAAGAACTCAAGCACATCTGCCGCAACCTGCTCTTTCTGGCGGATCAACTTGGGGGCAAGAAGTGTCAGCGCCTCGTCAATCAGCGACTCCAGCGACAGGCGGTAACCCCTGTCAAGAATGATGGCAATGATGCCGATGGTGGCACGGCGCAGTGCATACGGGTCAGCAGCGCCGGTCGGAATCAGTCCGACGCCGAAGCAGCCGCAGATGGTATCCATTTTATCGGCGATGGAAACAAAGGCGCCGATATCGGATGCCGGCAGTTCCCCCCCCGCCTGAGTCGGCAGGTAGTGCTCTGCAATGGCACCGGCAACGTCAGCAGACTCCCCCTCAAGCAGGGCGTACTCACGTCCCATAATCCCCTGTACTTCCGGGAATTCACCCACCATGCCGGAAACCAGATCGGCCTTGCAGAGCCAGGCTGCACGCGAAGTCTGGGCTTTCACAGCGGGATTGAGCCGGTCCGCCAGCCCCTCGGCCAACGACCTGAAACGTTCCATCTTCTCAAAAGATGTGCCGAGTTTCTGCTGGTAGACGACCTTTTTAAGCGCTTCAACCCGGTCGTCAAGGCGGACTTTCTGATCCTCCTCAAAGAAAAAGCGGGCATCGGAAAGGCGGGCACGCAAAACGCGCTCGTTCCCCTTCACTACAACAGACGGATCTTCGGACAGGGTGTTGTTAATAGTAATAAAGCCGGGCATCAGCCCGCCGTTGGCATCAACAATCGAAAAATAACGCTGGTGGCTGCGCATGGAGGTAATCAGCACCTCCTTGGGAACCTTCAAAAACTCCGGCGAGAAGGTGCCATGGACAGCACTCGGGTATTCCACCAGATACGTCACCTGCTCCAGCAACTCCTCATCGGGCAGCAGGTGTCCACCGGCGGCAATGGCAACACGGTGGGTTTCACGCCGGATGATCTCTTTCCGTTTTTCCGGATCCGGGATAACGAAGTGCCGCTCGCATTCATTCAGATACCCGGCAAAATCACTCACCGGGAAGGGGGTGTTGGCCATAAAACGGTGGCCGCGCGAAACCTTGCCGCTGGTGATCTGTCCGAAAGAAAAGGGAATAACCGTGCCGTCAAACAGCGCCACAATCCAGTGAATCGGACGGGCAAAGCGGACATCCTGCTCACCCCAGCGCATTGATTTTTTGAAAGGAATGTTGGCAATCAGCGCCGGCAGCAGTTCCGTAAGGATTTCATGAGTCGGCCGGCCGGCTTCATGTTTGCTGACAAACAGGTACTCACCCTTGTCAGTGGTGATGGTCTGTAGAGCAGCAACATCGACCCCCTGGCCACGGGCAAAACCTTCGGCGGCCTTGGTCGGTTTGCCGTCGGCATCATAGGCCGCTTTCACCGAGGGGCCGGTTGCGGTAATCTCTGCATCCGGCTGCACCGCCGGGAGTCCCTTCACCACAAGCGCCAGACGGCGCGGCGTTGCAAGGGTCTGTATGCCGCTGAACGGAAGGCGGGCAACTGCAAGCTCCCTGGTGATAATCGCTTCCATCTCGGCGGTGGCACGCGGTATGAATCCAGCCGGGATCTCTTCGCATCCTATTTCGAGAAACAGTTCTTTGGCACTCATCTGGCGGCACCCCCTTTCAGCAGTGGAAAGCCCAGCCGTTCTCTCATGCGCAGATACCCCTCGGCACAGGCTCGTGCCACGCCGCGTACGCGGCCTATGTAGGAAGCGCGCTCGGTGACCGAAATCGCTCCACGGGCATCAAGCAGATTGAAGGTATGGGAACATTTCATAACATAATCATAGGCGGGGAGGACCAGCTCCTTCTCAACCAGCCGGAGGCACTCCTTTTCGTACATGGTGAAGAGCTGTAGCAGCATATCAACGTCGGCCTCTTCAAAATTGTGGCGCGAAAACTCCACCTCGCTTTCGTGGTGGATATCGCCGTATTTAATCCCCTTGACCCACTCGAGGTCATACACATTATCAACCCCCTGCAGGTACATGGCGATCCGTTCGCAGCCGTAGGTGATTTCCGCCGGAATCGGTTTCAGGTCGATACCACCCGCCTGCTGGAAATAGGTGAACTGGGTGATCTCCATTCCGTCCAGCCAGACTTCCCAGCCAAGACCCCAGGCACCCAGCGTCGGCGATTCCCAGTCATCTTCAACAAAGCGGATATCGTGTTTGGCCGGGTCAAGGCCGAAGGAACGGAGGGAATCCAGATACAGGTCAAGGATATTAAGCGGTGACGGCTTCATAATGACCTGGAACTGGTAATAATGCTGCAGCCGGTTCGGGTTTTCGCCATACCGGCCATCGGTAGGACGGCGGGACGGTTCTACGTAGGCCACGTTCCACGGTTCGGGACCAAGCACGCGCAGGAATGTTGCCGGGTTGAAAGTTCCGGCCCCTTTTTCCGTATCATACGGCTGTTGGATGATGCACCCCTGTTTGGCCCAGTAGCCCTGCAGGGAAAGAATAAGATCTTGAAAAGTCACGCATGTACCTCCGGATGGGGGAGTGTGAATAAGTTAAGCAGAAAAAGAAGCGTATCTTTTTAGCAGGAATAGCGCATTCGGTCAAGGTTGCGGTATCGGCGGGATGAAAAACCGGCAGTGCTGTCGGAGTGTTATTCAGTCGGCACAAACGATACCAGCGACTCCGTGACAAAGGTGGCCTGACCAAGTTTGTCGGCAGGATAGCTGTTGGTGACGGCGCATACCCGCAATCCAGCCCCCTTGGCGGCGGAAATGCCGGCAGGTGTGTCTTCGATGGCGATGGCAGTATCAATGGAAAAACTATTCTCAAATGCAGATTGCAACCGCTGAAAGGCAAGCACGTAGCATTCCGGGTCAGGCTTGCTTGTTGCCACATCTTCGGCTGTTACGATAACATCAAAAAGGCCTGAAATACCAAGCATATCCAGAATAGGGTCTATGTCGGAGCGGAGCGCACCGCTGCATATCGCCAGGGGAAATTTGTTGGTGTGCAGGTACGTGATCAGTTCCAAAACGCCCGGATACGCCGGAACGCCCGAGCCTATGACCTCCAGAAAATACCCGGCCTTTTGCTCAATCAGCCGGATTAACTGGGCCGGTTCCAGCGGCAACCCCTTTGAGGCAAAGGCGTGCCGGAATGCATCCCTGTCATCGAAGCCGATATAGGTATCAATATACTCCTGCCAGGAGAAATGAAGTCCAAGCGGTTCCAGTGTCCGCTGAAACGCCGCATAATGCAGCGGTTCCGTATCAACAATAACGCCGTCAAAATCAAAGATAACGGCCTCTGCCCGTTTTCCGTCGGGAAAAATAATCATAAATGTAGCTGCTCCGTTCCTGAATGAATAATTGAACTGAGGTTCTTAAATAGCATTTCTGCTGCCGGTAAAACAATGGAAAAGCCCTCCGGGAGGGGATTTTAGATAAAGCCAGTTACGCAGAGTTGCGTATCAGCGTCCAATAAAATACCGGTCTCTCCGTTGCCGCAGTTGCCGCCCCTTTTTTCGCTCCCATGCTTGAATAAGGTTGACGATTTGTTATTATGCTCTATTATTTGGTGAAAACGAGCCGGATGGCCGTGTTATTACGAATTTTATTTTGATTTCAAGGAGGAGATAACGATGGCGTTGAGAGTTGCGATTAATGGGTTTGGCAGGATAGGACGGATGGTGCTGAGAGCGGCCAGTACGGACAATAGTATTGATTTTGTGGCAATTAACGATTTGACCGATGCAGCGACACTGGCACACCTGTTCAAGTATGATTCAGTTCACGGCACTTTTCCCGGTACGGTTGAGGCCGGGGACAGCCAGCTGGTTATCAATGGCAAGGTCATAAAGATTTATGCCATGAGAAATCCTGCGGAACTTCCGTGGGGGGCAGAAAATATCGATGTTGTGGTTGAATCGACCGGTATTTTCACCGCCAAGGAAAAGGCGGCGATGCACATTCAGGCGGGGGCAAAACGGGTTGTTATCTCGGCGCCGGCTACGAATGAGGATATTACTATCGTCATGGGGGTTAATGACGGTCTGTATGATCCCGCACAACATGTCATTATTTCCAACGCGTCCTGCACGACGAACTGTCTTGCTCCCGTGGCAAAGGTTCTGCTGGAAAATTTTGGTATCGAAAAAGGGTTGGTGACTACGGTTCATTCCTATACCAATGATCAGAACATTCTGGACCTGCCCCATAAAGACCTGCGCCGCGCCAGGGCAGCAGCCATGTCCATGATTCCAACGACTACCGGTGCCGCCAAGGCGGTTTCGCTTGTGCTGCCGGAATTGAAGGGGAAGCTTGACGGGATGGCTATTCGTGTGCCGACTCCGAATGTTTCTGTTGTGGACCTGGTGGTGACTTTAACGAAAAAGACCGATGCCGCTGCGGTGAATGCTGCGCTTAAAGCCGCATCACTAGGGGCGCTTAAAGGGATTCTTGGTTTTGAGGAGGCTCCGCTGGTTTCCGTTGATTTCAATGGCAATCCACTGTCGTCGATTGTTGATGCGTCGTGTACCAAAGTAATCGGCGAGACGATGGTGAAGGTGCTTTCCTGGTATGATAATGAGTGCGGTTTTTCAAACCGGGTGGTTGACCTGCTGCGTTTGATTGCTGCAAAAAAATAGTTGTTGATCTGCCAAGTCAGGAGAGGGGGAATGTTCCCCTTCTCCTTTTTATCGTTCAAAATTCGTATCACACAGGGGGTGGAGCGTGGCAATCCGGTATATCGATGAAATCAAGGATCTGAAGGGGAAGAAGGTTTTTATTCGCGTTGATTTTAACATTCCCCAGGATGAGAACGGAGCTATTACAGAGGATACCCGCATCGCCGGAGCGGTGCCAACCATCAAGTATGCGCTGGAGCAGGGCGCCAGGGTAGTTCTGGCTTCCCATCTCGGCCGTCCCAAGGGAGAGAAAAAAGCAAAATACAGTATGACACCCGCTTCGGTGCGTTTGTCTGAACTGCTTGGCACGCCGGTGATCCAGGCGCCTGATTGTTTCGGGCCGGAGGTTGATGCGCTGGTGCAGGCTCTGCAGCCGGGTGAGGCGCTGATGCTGGAGAATGTCCGTTTTTATCCGGGTGAGGAAAAGAACGATGCCGCTTTTGCTGAGAAGCTGGCTAATGGCTGTGAGATATACGTCAATGATGCGTTTGCCGTGTCTCATCGCGCCCATGCATCGGTTGAGGCGATCACCAAAAACATACCGGTTATTGCCGCCGGTTTCCTCATGCGAAACGAAATGACGTTCTTTGACAAGGCGATGCACAATCCGGTCAGGCCGCTGGTTGCGATTCTTGGCGGCGCCAAGGTGTCCGGCAAGCTGGAGGTGCTGGAAACGCTGATCAACAAGGTTGACAAGGTTGTTATCGGCGGGGGGATGGCGTTTACCTTCCTGAAGGCCATGGGCTATAACGTGGGCAAGTCGCTGGTTGAGGATGATCTGATAGCGACGGCGCAAACGATCATGGATACGGCGCGCGCCAAAGGGGTCAAATTCTACCTCCCGGTGGATTGTGTTGTTGCTGATGCGTTTGATGCCAATGCCACCAACTTTGTTACTACGGTACAGGAAATTCCCGCTGGGTGGATGGCTCTTGATGTGGGGCCGGCGTCGGCAACATTGTTCGCTGAAAGTCTGCGTGATGCTAAAACTGTTATCTGGAACGGTCCGATGGGTGTGTTTGAAATGGATGCGTTCTGCCGGGGGACGTTTGCCGTGGCGGAGGCTGTTGCCAACTGCTTTGCCACAACCATTATCGGCGGCGGAGATACTGATTCAGCTGTACGCAAGGCTGGAGTAGAAAACCGGGTCAGTTATATTTCAACCGGTGGCGGAGCGTTTCTGGAGTTGCTGGAAGGGAAAACCCTGCCCGGCGTCAAAGCGCTTGAAATTACCAGTAAATAAAAAGGGGAGTACGATGCGAATACCGGTTATTGCTGGAAACTGGAAGCTCTTTAAGACGATTGGTGAAGCGGTTGCCATGGTGCGTGAACTTAAGCCGCTTGTGGAAAAATGTGAGGATGTTGAAATTGTTGTGGCGCCGGTTTTTACGGCACTGAGCCGGGTTTCGGACGTGATTGCGTGTTCAAACGTCAAGCTGGCCGCCCAGGATTGCTATTGGGAAGAAGAGGGGGCGTTTACGGGGGAAGTTGCGCCGAAGCTGCTGAAAGATGCCGGGTGTGGCTACGTTATCATCGGCCATTCCGAGCGGCGTCAGTATTTCGGAGAAACGGACCTGACTGTAAACAGGAAAACAAAAGCCGCTATCGCCGCCGGACTTCAGGCCATCGTGTGTGTCGGGGAGTCGCTGGCCGAGCGGGAATCGGATCAGACATTTTCTGTTATTGAAACGCAGATTACCGGCAGTCTGGCAGGTCTATCTGCCGCAGATTTTGGCCAGGTCATTATCGCGTATGAACCGGTGTGGGCTATCGGTACCGGTAAAACGGCCAGCGATGATCAGGCTCAGGAAGTGCATGCCTTTATCCGTCAGTTGGTTGCAAAACTTGCTGATCAGTCCGTTGCCGATGCCGTGCGCATTCTCTACGGCGGCAGCGTCAAGCCCGATAATGTCAAAGGGTTGATGAGTCAGCCTGATATCGACGGCGCACTTGTTGGCGGTGCAAGCCTCAAGGCTGAATCTTTCGCTGCTATTGCTGCTTTCAACTCCTGACGAAGCCTGTCTGGGTGCGCGGAGCACTTATACCTTTACAGTAGATAAATGGCTGTGCTATAAACTCACCCTTTAAATCGTTCTAGGGGATCTTGTATGACAATCGCGTTAACAATTTTGCATGTACTCGTAAGTTTGTTCTTAATTGCTGTGGTTTTGCTGCAATCGGGAAAAGGCGCTGAAATGGGCGCATCATTCGGCAGCAGCGGCAGCCAGTCAGTTTTTGGAGCCGGCGGCGGAACTTCCTTCCTCAGCAAGTTGACCACCAGTGCCGCAGTCATATTCATGCTGACATCGTTATCACTGGCCTATATTTCCGGGCAGCCCTCATCCTCTTCCATGATGTCCGGCAAAGGGAAATCGGCACCGGTTCAGGCACCAGCGGCACAGCCTGCTGCACCTGCTCCAGCGCCTCAAGCAGCGCCACAAACAGCACCAGCGGCGCCTGCACAGCAGAAATAAATTGATTGTCTGAATTTTGTATGATAGAAGAAACGTCCCAAATGCCGAAGTGGTGGAACTGGTAGACACACCATCTTGAGGGGGTGGCGGGCAACAGCCCATGCGAGTTCGAGTCTCGCCTTCGGCACCAACAAATAACAACAATGAATCAATTGTTGATCCATAAATAACCCGTTTTGTCGCAGTTCACACTGTTGCTGAAACGGGTTTTTTATTGTCGGTTTTAACTCTGCCTTTGCGGGTAGGCTTGGCAGAAGTAACCTGAAATTGTAAAAACAAAAAAGGCACCTACAATTTAATCGTTGTAAGTACCTTATCATTTAATGGTACGCCCGACAGGATTCGAACCTGTGACCTACGGCTTAGAAGTCTGCTTATATCCCTCTTTCATAGCATTTCTTTCCCTCTTACAATATATCAATTACATCTAAATAAATCATTGACTTACGCTATTGTCATCTGTACTATACTCCCATAGCATTTCATTGTTTCTAGCCAAAAGTCACGTTCAAAAGTACCACGAAAGTACCACGATTTTCAGGGGGTAATATGAAAGCAAAATTCGATGACGCCACCATTCGGAATTTTCAACCAGCAAGCAAGGTGTATGATTGTCTGGCAGATAAAGAACCCGGCTTTGGTATTCGGATTCATCCCGGCGGGACAATGGCTTTCTTTTTCCTGTATAAACTGGACGGCCAAAAGAAGTTCCTCAACTTGGGGCATTACCCTGTTACCTCGTTGAAGATCGCACGGGAACTGTACCAAGCAGAATCAGCAAAGGTGAAAGCGTTACGCCGTGGTAGTGCTGATGGTGTTGACCCGGTAGCCAAGATCAAGCGGGAGAAGCAACAACGCATTGCAGATACGGCGGCACAGGCACAGCAGTACACCGTGGCGGAACTTGCAACGGAGTACATAGAGAAACACGCCAAGCCGAATAAAAGAGGTTGGAAAGAGGATGAACGGATACTCGGGTATGATGCCTTACAGGTGTGGGGCAAGCGTAAGGCGGCAGATATCACCAAGAGGGACGTTGTGTTGCTCTTGGAGCGTATTGTTGAGCGTGGTAGTCCCGGTAGTGCTAACAATAACTTTAAAATTATCCGCAAGATGTTCACGTTTGCTGTTGAACGCGATATCCTCCAACAAACTCCCTGTACCGGCGTTAAAATGCCAGCGCCTCTTATACGCAAAGACAGATATTTGGACGAAAAAGAAATACGCGCCTTTTGGAATAACCTTGAAGTGTGCCACGTATCCGGCGAAGTTAAACGGGCATTGAAGCTGATACTCCTCACCGGCCAACGTCCCGGCGAAGTGATAGGGATGCACACAAACGAAATTAACGGGGCATGGTGGACTATTCCCGTAGAACGTTCAAAAAACAAGCGGGAGCATCGTGTATATCTAACCGCCACTGCGCAGGAGTTGATCGGGGAGTTAAAAGTGTTGGACAAAAAAACCAATGAGATGAAACCAAAGGGTTTTATTTTCCCTACTCCACACACCAAGAAAACTCAACACATTGAGAATACCGTACCGGCGCAGGTGATACGGCGGAATCTTGCTGTACCTGTATTGGTGGATGGCGTCCCTGTTTTTGACAAGAAGGGCGCTCCTATCACTGAGAACAAGCTGGGTGTTGCTGACTTCACTCCTCACGATCTGCGCCGCACCTGTGCCACCTTCATGTCAAAGATCGGCTTTATGGATGAGATAATTGACGCCGTATTGAACCATACAAAGCAGGGGATTATCCGCACCTATAACGTGAACCGTTATGACAAAGAAATACAGGCGGCGCTGAAAGCATGGGAGCGTAAGTTGCTGGCTCTTACAGTTGGCAATGATTCATCCAAAGTAATACCAATAGGTCGTAAGGCGGCAGCATAGAGCTTCAAACTGGTTGCCTAGGGCTATACACCTGAACGCACGTATACCTGACGTGCTGGCAATCATTCACACCCTCGGGGCAACAGGAGGTATTACAATGAACGCACGGGGATTGGTTGTGAAGTTGGAAGGTATTAGAGATGCGCTCCTCGCCGGAATTGGACAGGGGCAATTTGCCGTGAGAGGTATGAGGTTGGAAGATGCTGACGCGAATCATACAAACACACTGGACAGCATTTTTACAGGGCTTGACGGCGTTGATGTCGCTCTTGACACGTTGATTGCTGAACTGGCGGTAGAGGTATGACCGCGCAGGAACTCATTGACCAGTTGCAGATTGTTGTCGATCTCCACGGCGGGGATGTCGAACTGGTTACGCCGTTTTCTTCTGGCACCGTGGCTTTGCGCTATTGGCCTAAATACAAAAAGCTACTCATCGAAGCTTAAAACTCCGCAGCACCCGAAGCCGCCCGTTATGGGGTGCGCTTCATCCGCCGTGAACACAACTCAGTTGTTTACCCTCTCAATTCCGTATGGTTTACAATGGCATAATTTATATGCAACTAGCTGTTTTATTTGATTAAGTTGAAATATAAGTGTTGACGCTCAAAATGTAATGCTGTAGCGTTGTATGGCATGGAGGGCGTGAAACGTTATGGATTTTCCTTTAGCCATTCAAAGACCTAGCAAGAACGACATTCACCGTTACAGGTCTTTTAAGACTCTTGACGAGATATGCCGGGTTATCCGGGCATTGATCGCCTCAATAGATGCCAAGCCGATTATTAACATCACGCCGTTGTAGAATATTCTACATAGGTGAAACACAATAGCCTCGTTCCTTCAATGGAGCGGGGCTATTTGCTGGCGTGGGGATTTTCCATCTGTAGTGCTTTCTATCCCCGTGGGTGGCAGTATCGCCGTAAAGCTGATTCCGTGAGTCCCCACCGGGGGAGCGAAGGGGGCGGGGGGTAAAGTTTCGGCGCTTTTCAACGAAGAAACGCCGCCGTCTTGACTATTAGTCAGGGGGACTGCCGTGGTAAGTGGCTGATATGTGATGTGATTGCAAACGATGGCGGGGCGAAGTAATCCTTTAAGTAATCCCGTGCCGCCGTGATCGGGTGGTAATGGTAGGGTACGTATCTGCTGGTCTACTTTGGGGTGGGTACCAGTGAAATAAAGTACCACGAAAGTACCACGATTGAAGGATAACAAAAAAGGCACCTACAATTTATCGTTGTAAGTGCCTGTAATGTTTGGTACGCCCGACAGGATTCGAACCTGTGACCTACGGCTTAGAAGGCCGTTGCTCTATCCAGCTGAGCTACGAGCGCATATGTTATGCGTTTAGTGCGGGGGGACTATAGCGTCCGCAGGGACCAATGTCAAGATTTGTGGCCGTTTACAGGCGGTAAAAGAGCCAATCCGATACCACGGGTGGAGGTATCGGATTGGTAATTTGGTACGCCCGGACCGATTCGAACGGCCGACACCCAGGTTCGAAGCCTGGTACTCTATCCAGCTGAGCTACGGGCGCATAAAATGTTGCGAAAAACAACTGAAGCCAAAAGCGATGGGCCAAAGTAGCACAGTGCAGCAGAAAACAGAATCAAAATTATTACTGTATATCCGCATATTTCCTGCTCTGTTCGTATAGGAGAGGTGCCTGCGGACAGGAAAAAAATGTACAAGCATGGCTCTAATGTGGTATTACTCTTCCCCTTGTTTTCGGGAAATTACTTCGCAGGGTGATACGTTTGTAGTTGGTAAGGAGTTGTTCTGGATGAAAATTCACAAGTATTCAATTTCAAATTCTCTTACTTCGTTTAATGGTCAGGCCGCCGCTGAAAATCCGGATGTGGCTGTAAAAGTA